>CAZEEN010000044.1:0-19406 GCA_964511115.1 uncultured Paludibacter sp.
TTCCTTCACCTCTTCCCATAACTGGGGTGCCAATTGAATCATAGGCTTGTAGAGTGTGGAGTCGGTTTTTGTTTCTGCATTCAGGATGCTGATTTTTGAATCTAACACATGAAACACATTTAGCAATAGGCTGATTATTAGTGCGTATTTTAGTGCGCCAAATAAACCTCCCAGCAATTTATTTAAACCACCTAACGAAATGTTTTCAACTAATTTATCCAACGAACGTGCCAGAAACATCATTAGCAGTGCAATAGCAATAAATACTACTACAAACGAAAGCGGTTTCGCAACTGTTTCTGATACCGAAAATACGCCGGTAAGTATGGAACTTGCTATTGGCGAAAACCATTTTGAGCCATAAATGCCCACAAAAATAACTGCCAACGAAATTATTTCGCGTATAAAACCTTTGGATAAACCAAAAACAAATCCCAGCAACAAAGGGATTAAGATAACAATATCAATTGTATTCATATTTACTTGATTTATTTTTTGCAAATATATATAAAATTTGTGGCACAGCTTTTGTTTTATGTCCAATACCGGAAAAAAAAACGAAGTTGCAACCTTAGGCATTATTTATCTATTTAAAAAATTACCAATATGAAAACACGTACTTTTAGTCTGATAGCTATTTTAACTATAGCATGTACCATACCAAGTATGGCCAGACAACAAATTCAAATTGAAGCAGTAAACAACGACATTAGTTATTATCTTGACTTGAAAGCAATTGCTTCGATTTTTGGCGATTCACGTGACTTGGAAGATTTCGAACAACGCATTAACGATTACGATAGTCGCATTTCGAATCTCGACCTTAACAACGATGGTGATGTTGATTACCTTCGGGTTATTGAAACTTCCGAAAAAAACACCAATTTAGTTGTTATTCAGGCTATTCTCGACCGCGATGTTTATCAGGATGTAGCAACCATAGTTGTTGAGCGCGACCGCTATCGCCGTAGTAATATCCAAATAATTGGCGACCCTTACATTTACGGAACTAATTATATCATTGAACCCGTATTTTACCGTACACCAAGTATACTTTCGTGGTTCTGGACTTCCAATTATCGTAGATGGAGTTCGCCTTACTACTGGGGATATTACCCACGCTATTACAGCTATCGCCACCCGTTGGAAATAAATATCTACTTATCGCACATTTATGGACGAACCAATCACGACCATTACTACAGGTATTCAAACAACTGGCATAGTAATCATGCTTATCAAATGTATCATTCAATACGAAGAAACGATTACAGTGTTCGCTACCCCGAAAGGAGTTACAACAAACGCAATACCGACTACAGCAACCGTTACGAAATGGATAAAAGACGTAATAGCGATTATGTAAAATCTACAGAACGAACCGGAAACATAAACAGAGGTGCAGGCTCGAACCGAACTACCAACGATGATGTTTATAATCGTTCTTCTCGCACAAGTTCCGACTCTCGTACGAATAATTACGGCACCCGTTCAGGAAATAATACAAGAGCCTCCGAACCAACTCGCAGTACACGTACAGAATCGACACAACCGATACGTGAATCGAATTCTGGAAGTAGAAGCGTTTATTCGACACGCGAAAATAATACAAGAAGCGGAGAAGTAAGAACTTCGGAAAATAGAATTCCGACAGAAAGAAATAATTCAGTAAGAACTAACCCAAGCGAAAATGTACGTTCGTCGCGTCCCGCAATCGAGACTAAAAAAATTGAAAGTAAAAGTGCCGAACGCAGTAGTTCAAATCAACGAGTAAGCACACCAGCGCCAGTAAAACGTTCCGAATCGAATCGTAGCTCAAGCACACGCAACGAAAGTAGCCGCAGTAGCAACAACGACAGCAAACGTGGCGAAAGTGGTGGTAGAAGATAATTTCCTGAAATTTTTAGACTTGTTTTTGTTTGCAATTTAAATCACGAAAGCCTCTGTTTTTATACAGGGGCTTTTTTTCGTGCTTTTTTCATACTTTTTTATTACTTTTGACGTTCTGTAATTTTGTAAAATTTTGAATGTATGAATTTCAGTAAACTATTTGAACTTTCGCGTCATTTTAAATTGGTATTTATAGTAATTGGAGCTGCTATTATTATAGTTTCTACGCTTTTTACCAATAAGTTAGCAAATTCGCTGGCGCTCGAAGAACAAAAAAAGATAGAGATTTGGGCCGAGGCTACCCGTCAGTTTATTTTGGCCGACGAAAATACAAATATTGATTTTATTTTGTCGATTATCGAAGGGAATACAACAATTCCTGTGATTATTGTCGACGAAAAAGACCAACTTTTGCATTCGCGTAATGTAAAAGAGCCTAAGAATGATGTGGATGAATTTTACAAACATAAGATTGCCGATTTGAAAGAACAACGCGAAGCAATTGTTGTAAATTTGGGAGATGCCCGTCAGTATATTTATTACGATGACTCACTGTTATTGACGCAGTTGTATTATTTTCCATATATTCAATTGGGTGTAATTGTAATATTTTTATTGATATCGTTTTTTGCTTTTTCGAGTACTAAAAATGCAGAGCAAAACCGTGTTTGGGTGGGCTTGTCGAAAGAAACAGCTCACCAATTGGGAACGCCTATTTCGTCGTTGCTAGCTTGGGTCGATTTGCTTAAAGCTCGCTATGCTGACGATAAACTGATTACCGAAATGTCGAAAGATGTGAACCGATTGCGAATAATTGCTGAACGTTTTTCGAAAATTGGTTCTGCGCCCGACTTAAATTTGGTAAGTCTGAATGAAACACTTTTAAATGCTGTGCAGTATATGAACAACCGTTCGTCGCAAAAAGTGGCTATTGAGTGTCATTTTAACAAAGAACATCCGACTTTTGTTATGTTGAATGTTCCACTATTTGAGTGGGTAGTCGAAAATCTTTGCAAAAATGCCATCGATGCAATGGATGGTGTGGGGCGAATTGATTTGTATGTAAATCACAAAGAAAACGATATTATAATTGATGTACAGGATACAGGAAAGGGAATTGATCGGAACAAATACAAGACTGTTTTTTCGCCTGGCTTTACTACAAAAAAACGAGGTTGGGGTCTTGGGCTTTCACTCGCAAAGCGAATTATCGAGAGTTATCACAACGGTAAAATATACGTCAAACAATCGGAAATAGGGAAAGGCACAACATTTAGGATTGAACTGAAAGTTAAATAATACTGAAATATGAAATATAAATATGTATAACAGTCACAAAATGAGTGATATATATATACTTTTGTATTTTTAAGTAAAATAAAAACAGATATTATTTCGTATCTAATCAGTTTTTTGTACCTTTGCACGGTTTTAATTATTGGGTAATATATGTCGAAATTTGAGCTGTACAATGTTGTTTTAAAGGACTTAAGCACCGATACTCGTGTTTACGAATACGTGTTGGATGAAGCTTATTTCAAAAAAATAGACAGTGAAGAGGTTCAAAAAGGCAAAGTGAATGCAAAAGTAACCGTTCATAAAAAAACAGCGTCGTTCGAATTGAACTTTTTACTCGAAGGCATTGTTTTGGTTCCTTGCAACCGTTGCCTCGATAACATGGAGCAACCCATTAATTATAAAGAAAAGCTACAGGTAAAATTTGGCGATAAATTTTCGGAAGAAGATGAGATTGTAATTGTACCGGAGTCGGAAGGCACAATAAATATTGCTTGGTTTTTATATGAGTTTATTGTTTTGAACATACCGATAAAGCACAATCATGCTCCCGGAGAGTGTAACAAAACAATGGTTACAAAGCTTAAAAAGCACATTTCTCGTTCGAAAGACGATGATGATACAGAAGTGGATTTCGAAGACGACGAAATAGAAGTAGAAGATACAACAACAGACCCGAGATGGGACGGTTTACAAAATATATTAGATAACAATTAATTAACAAAGAAAATGGCACATCCTAAGAGAAAAATCTCGAAACAAAGAGCAAGAAAAAGAAGAACTCATTATAAAGCTGAAGCACCAACATTGGCAGTTTGCTCAAACTGTGGCGCAGCTCATATTTATCATACTGTATGTGGCGAATGCGGTTACTACAGAGGCAAACTCGCTGTAGAGAAACTGGCTACCGTATAATATCAGCAAGTGTCTGTCTCAGCACTGACATTTGATAACAAATAAGCCCTGAGTAAATAACTTTGGGCTTCATTTTTATGTAACTAAATAACGAATTTTATGTCTCAAATTCACGCAGTAATAACAGGTGTTGGTGGATATGTTCCAGAATATATACTCGACAATCATGAGCTTAGTGCTATGATGGATACCAATGATGAGTGGATTACCACTCGTGTTGGTATAAAAGAACGCCGTATTTTAAAAGAACCTAATGTTGGCACTTCCTTTTTAGCAGCCAAAGCTATCGAAGATTTGTTTTCGAAAACCAACACTAAACCTGAAGAGATTGATTTGGTGATTTGTGGAACAACTACCCCCGATCATATTTATCCATCGTGCGCCTCAATGGCAGCGGAAAAAGTAGGTATTAAAAATGCGCTTGCTTTCGACTTACAAGCAGCATGCTCAGGATTTATAGTTGCATTAAGTACAGCATCCAGTTTTATCGAATCGGGTAAATATAAAAAAGTATTGGTATTGGGGGCCGAAAAAATGTCGTCGATTACCGATTATTCCGACCGCACTACAGCACCGCTTTTTGGCGATGGTGCAGGCGTAGTATTGCTTGAACCTACCACCGAAAACTATGGTGTGTTGGATACCATGATTTATACTGATGGTGTAGGGATGAAACATTTGCATATAAAAGCGGGTGGTTCTGCCATTCCTACTTCGAAAGAAACATTGGAGCAAGGTTTGCAATATACCTACCAAGAAGGTCAAAATGTTTATAAGTATGCTGTTACCAATATGGCTGAAGTTTCGGCTAGTATAATGGAAAAGAATGGTTTGTCGGGCGATGATGTAAATTGGTTGATTCCACATCAGGCGAACTTGCGTATTATCGACGCTGTAGTTAATCGTACTGGCATCGATTATAATAAAGTAATTATCAATATCGACCATTTTGGTAATACCTCGGCTGCAAGTATTCCACTTTGTATTTGGGAATCGGAGAAAAAATTCAAAAAAGGCGATAATATGATTCTTACAGCTTTCGGAGCAGGTTTTACTTGGGGATCAGTTTGGGTAAAGTGGGGATATTAATACCTTTTTAATTTAAGTGTTTTTCTAATTTATAAATCAGCATGCGTGAGCAGTTTGTAGAACGACCAACCGATATAGTTATTTCTAAATTAAAAGAAATGATAGCTTCCGGTGTTCTTAAGCCTGGTGACAAATTACCTGCAGAGCGAAAGATGGCAGCCGATTTTAGTGTGGGACGTACACAAATACGCGAGGCATTACACAAATTAGAATTTTACGGTATTGTTAAAACACTGCCTCAAAGTGGTTCTGTAATTAATGGGCTGGATATTAACACACTCGATGGACTGATTTCGGATGTGCTCGATTTACAACAATACGATTTTTTTTCGCTCGTAGAAACACGCTATGTACTTGAAGTAAATGCCATACGCTTGTGTGCCGAACGTAGGACTGAGAAAGATTTAGCAAAATTGGAAAATGCGAATGCTAATTTTATAAAGTATTACGATACGCCAGACCGTGTAGGTCACGATTTTACTTTTCACCGTGCCATTGCCGAAGGTTGTCATAATCCGGTTTTTAAAGCCATGCTGCTAATAGTAATACCTGATATAATGACTATATATCAACGCGATCGGATTTGTGGACCTAACCCAACCATTATCGATGAACATGCTCAAATGCTTGAAGCGATACGAAATAAAGATGGTGAATTAGCAGCAAAAATTATGAGTAAACATTTACAGGGAGTTGTTGAATTTGCCAAATTGAAAATTTCAGAATAAAAAAACGACCTTAAGAAATTGAGGTCGTTTTTTAGCTCTAAAGTCCTATAAGTATCATTTAGTCAAAAAGTCCTCACGCAAAGGGCTAAATGCATCGATTAGAATACCACTTTCGATACATAAAGCACCATGTGGCACGTCGGGTTCATCGAAAAAGCCATTACCAGCTCCCAAAATTTGTTTTTCATTGATTATCATTATCTCAAATTTCCCACTAACAACATAACTGCTTTGCGAGCGGTACCAGGCTCGCCGAGTTTAGCTTTTATCAAATCGTAATCGGCAAGCATTAAGGCTTTATAGGCTTTGTCGTTGAGTAAGAGTTCAATTTCGGCCTGTACGTTTTCTACCGTAAATTTATGTGCAATAAGCTCTTTCACCGTTTCGCGTTCGGAAATGAGATTAACGAGCGAAATATATTTTATTTTTAGCACAATGTTTTTTGCCCAATAGGCCAATCTGCCTAACATTACATAATAAACCACCACTTGAGGAGTGCCAATTAATGCTGTTTCGAGTGTTGCAGTGCCCGAATTGACAACAGCTGCCGAAGCATGTTGTACTAATTCGTAGGTCTGACCAAAAATCACAGGTACTTTATTCGATTTCAATATTTTTGAATAAAAACCGGCATCGATGCCGGGTGCTCCAGCAACAATTACCTGATAACCATCAAATTGCGAAGCAGCTTTGAGCATTCGTGGCAGACAAGCTGTAATTTCCTGCTTGCGGCTTCCTGCCAAAAGTGCTAATATAGGTTTGGGTGTCAGGTTGTTTTTGGTACAAAAAGCTTCGAACGATTGATTTTGAAACGGTCGGTTGGCAATTGAGTCTACCGTTGGGTTTCCCACATAATCGACCTTATAATTATGTTTTTTGTAAAATTCGGTTTCGAACGGAAAGATAGTGAAAACTTTGTCGATATATTGTTTAATGTCTTTAATACGATATTCTTTCCAAGCCCATATTTTGGGTGGAATGTAATAATAAATAGGTAGTTGCGAAGTTTCTTTTACGTGTTTTGCTATGCGAAGATTAAACCCTGGATAATCGATTAGAATTAGCATATCGGGTTTAAAATCATCAATTGCTGCTTTGCACTGTTCAATATTTGCCAGAATTGTTTTGAGATTTTTAAAAACTGCCCAAAAACCCATAAAAGCCATGTCGCGGTAATGTTTTATCATTGTTCCGCCCACAGCTTGCATCAAATCGCCACCCAAAAAGCAGAATTTTGCTTTATGGTCGGTTTTTAAAATTTCCCGCATCAGATTAGAAGCATGTAAATCGCCCGAAGCTTCGCCGGCAATCAGAAAATAGCGCATTAATTTTTTAGTTTTTAAAGTTTTGCCCCAAACCCCTAAAGGGGCTTAAAAGACCATTCGGTAGTATTTCACATCCCCTTTAGGGGCTTGGGGCAATTAATCAGTTCAAATATTGTAGTTAAACTTAAAATCATTTCAATTCTTGTCTTATTTTGCAAATCCATATTTTTGAGTAAAAATAATAGGCATCAAGAGCAATGGAAAAACCACAACTGCTCCAAGTATTACAAACGGAGAAACCTGTTGCATAAAGTCGCAAATAAATGCAAACAATCCAGTATAAAAACCCAACATCAAAGTCAGTGAAGTGCCCAAAGCTGCCATTATCAGCACAATCCATTGTCTGTCGCGGGTTTCAGGCAATCGGTTAATTACCTTACGACTAAAACCATTATCTGCAATTTCTTTTTTATTTTCGGCAAAAAAATCCGAAATTAAATCTTTATTTTCCATAACCTGCATTTGTTAAATACACATTCATTTTTTCTTTTCCTTTTAAAATATAGGTTTTTACGGTCCCCAACGGGCAATTCATAATTTTTGCTATTTCGGGGTGTGTTTTATCTTCCATATAAAATAGCAAAATTGCTGTTTGTTCTTCTTTACGAAGCTTTGCCAATGCCGTATAAATATCTGCCTTTTCGGGCGAATAATCATTTTGGGTTTGGTGCATCCGGTCAATTTCACCGGCATCTATGTCGGCATACAATTTTCGCGACCGCACAGCATCGTAATATACATTGTAAGCAATTCGGTACAACCATGTCGAAAATCCGGCTAAACCTTTGAACGAAGCCATGTTTAACCACGCTTTGATAAAAGTTTCCTGTGCCAAATCGTCACTCAACGGAGCATCGCCCATAGTCAGGTTCATGAAAAACCTGCGTATGGACGACTGATACTTACAGGTAAGTTTATCGAAAGCCGATTTATCGCCAAAAAGCGCTACCTGTGTTGCCCAGCGGAGGTCATCCGTTTTGCTCATTATTATTTTTTGGCTTATCTAAAAAATGAACCAACAAATAACCGATGCCTACAAAAGTAGGAATAATTCCAACAATCAATGCATCATTATTTTTAATTATTAAAAAATAAAGAACAAATCCAAGTCCTATCGAAAGCCATAAAATACCGCTTTTTAGATTTGAAATACCTGATTTTCGTGCTGGTTTTTCAAAAAAGTTTTCGGGCAAAGTTTGACCCATTTCAAGTGACTTCAGGTACAAATCATGTTTACGTACCGATTCTTTGTTTTTTTCGCGAGAAGACAACAAAAACAGTAAAAATACAAAAAGAAATGGCAAAAGAACAATTACAACTATGCCAAAACCATTCAGTGGCATATCCTGATTGCTATTCACTTCAATGCGTCTTCTTTCGACCATAGCTTCTTCACGTTTAAGTTCCAATAATTGTTCGGCCGAAAGTTTTGAATACAAAATGGAATCTTTTTGAGATTTGTCACCGTCGGTTTTAATAATTTTAATCTCTTTATTAACTACCGAATCAATTTTTGCAGGCGCAGCGTTTACTACTGCAAATGCTGCAACAATAGTTGCAACTACCAATAATACAATACGTTTCATATTAATTTGTGTTTTTAAATGAATAAAAATTTGTTTGTTTATTGATTAGACGCAATTAATGTGTCGTTTGGATTTACGAATTGTATTTTTTTTTGAAGTAATTGGTGAAATGCTGTACGAACGTTTAATTAATTTGACTAATTGAAGCTGCTTTGATAGGGGTACGAATACTAAACGAAGCGGTGTTTGAGCCACCAACGCCCATTTCGAAATTGGCATCCGAAACCACATGAATGGAGAATTTACTCGTTTTTGTAACTGCCCTAGCTACATAACGAAACGGGAAATAAAGTGCTTTAATATTTTGTTGAAATAAAAACTTTCCATTTTTATAGTCGGATGTTGCCACAAAAAACGAATCCAAAGTTGCTTTTTCCGGAAGTAATATTCTCGAAACACTATCGGCAGATTGATTAATATAAAATGATTTGAGGTTATTGGAATAAGCATTTAACAGTAAATAAAATGAAACAGTATCGCCAACCGTAATGGTATCCAACAATAATTCTTCTGAATCAACTATGTTTTTAATTTTAAGCGTATCGCCCTTTTGAAGACGTGGGTGTGCTACCAGCGCTAATTGTGGCGTGTAATTACTTTCTCCTGATAAATCGCACGAAACTTGAGTAAATGTAACAAATGCTATCACCAAATAGATTAAACTGAATTTTTTGAATGCTGAAATCATTTTGCTCTTTTTTTAATTTGTATAAACTAAAGGTTGCAAAGTTATAAATTTTATTTTATAAATTTTTAAATGCAACAGCTATTTTGCACTTCGCAGAAAGTTTGTATATTTGCACGCAATAATTTTGATAGACTAAAAAGTCATTTCTCATTGAAATTCAATCATTTAAAATAGAAATCCTATGTCATTTATTGCAGAAAGAGTTCAACTTGAAGGCTTAACCTTCGATGATGTACTGTTAATTCCAGCCTATTCGGAAGTACTTCCAAACAATGTTCAACTTACAACCCGTTTTTCGCGTCGCATCGAACTGAAAATTCCGGTAGTTTCGGCTGCAATGGATACAGTAACCGAAGCCAAATTGGCTATTGCCATTGCTCGCGAAGGTGGTATTGGCGTTATTCACAAAAACATGAGCATTGCCGAACAAGCCAAACAAGTAAGCATTGTAAAACGTGCCGAAAACGGAATGATTTCCAATCCAGTTACTATTCGTCCAACAGCAACAGTAGGCGATGCATTGGCAATGATGGCCGAATATAAAATTGGTGGAATACCAGTGGTGGATGAAAATTTTTATTTGGTAGGTATTGTTACGAACCGCGATTTACGTTTTCAGCGGAATATGGCAACGAGAATTGATAGTATTATGACAAAAGAAAATCTCATAACTACTAGTCGCTCAACCGATTTAGAAGCCGCTGCCGACATTTTGCAACAATATAAAATTGAAAAATTACCCGTTGTTGATTCCGACAATAAATTAGTTGGATTACTGACTTACAAAGACATAACCAAAGCAAAAGATAAACCAATGGCGTCGAAAGACGAACAAGGTCGACTGCGAGTTGCTGCAGGTGTCGGCGTTACAGCCGATGTGTTTGACCGAGTGGAAGCTTTAGTTGAAGCCGGAGTGGATGCAATAGTAATTGACACTGCCCACGGACATTCAAAAGGTGTAGTTGACACGTTGCGCGAAGCCAAAAAACGGTATCCAAATATTGATATTATTGTTGGTAATATTGCTACTGGCGAAGCGGCCAAAATGCTTGTTGATGCAGGTGCTGATGCAGTAAAAGTGGGAATTGGTCCTGGTTCAATTTGTACAACTCGCGTAATTGCCGGTGTGGGAGTTCCACAGCTTTCGGCTATTTACGAAGTTGCAAAAGCACTCGAAGGCACTGGTGTTCCGGTTATTGCCGACGGTGGAATTCGTTATTCGGGCGACATCGTAAAAGCCCTTGCAGCAGGAGCTTACACCATTATGGCTGGTTCGTTGTTGGCAGGAGTAGAAGAATCGCCGGGCGAAACAATTATTTTTAATGGTCGTAAATTCAAATCGTATCGTGGCATGGGTTCGCTCGAAGCAATGGAAAAAGGCTCGAAAGACCGTTATTTCCAAGATGGTGAAGCGGATATGAAAAAACTCGTTCCCGAAGGAATTGCAGCTCGTGTACCTTTTAAAGGTACATTATACGAAGTTGTTTTCCAGATGATTGGTGGTTTACGTGCCGGAATGGGCTATTGTGGCGCAGCAACTGTTTTCGATTTACACAAAGCTCGCTTTACCCGAATTACGAATGCCGGTGTAGCCGAAAGTCACCCACACGATGTGTCGATTACCAGCGAAGCCCCTAATTACAGTAGAGGAGAATAAAAAAAACTTAAAAATTGCGCTTAAAGTTCGGTGTAATATAACATAATTGTATTTTTGAGCGTTACTAACTTTCGATGTGATTTTATCGATTTACAAATTTAAAATACGTATGAGACAAATCTTTATTTCTATTGCAATTTTATTTTCAGGAGTTACAAGCATTTATGCTAATGACCCAGTGCTGATGAAAATCAACGGTAAGCCCGTTTTAAAATCAGAGTTTGAATATATTTATAACAAAAACAATTCGAACAATTCGCTCGACAAAAAAACACTCAACGAGTATGTTGATTTGTTTGTAAATTTCAAACTCAAAGTGGAAGAAGCTAAAGCACAAGGCATTGACACCACAAAATCGTTTGTCAATGAACTTTCCGGCTATCGCTCACAGCTTACAAAGCCTTATTTAACTGATGCTAAAGTGGACGAATCGGTATTGCAGGAAGCTTACAACCGAATGAAGGAGGATGTGGAAGTAAGTCACATACTTATTCGTGTTCAGCAAAATGCAAGTCCGGCTGATACATTGGCAGCTTGGAAAAAAATCACTGCTATTGCAAAACGAATTGAAAAAGAAGACTTTGCAAAAGTAGCCAAGGAAGTTTCGGAAGATGAATCGGCAAAAGAAAACAGCGGTAATATCGGATGGATTTCGGCTTTTCGTACTGTTTATCCGTTCGAAACAATGGCCTACAATACAAAACCGGGAACTATATCGAAACCCGTACGCACTGCATTTGGTTACCATATTGTGAAAGTGCATAATCGCCGCGAAACATTGGGTGAAATACTTGTAGCGCACATTATGCGTTTTACCGAGCAAGGTAATGAGGACAAAAACAAAGCAGCAAAAATATCTATCGACTCCATTTACGAACGCGTAAAAGCAGGTGATGATTTTGGTAAATTAGCCAACGACAAATCGGACGATAGAGGTTCGGCAACTAAAAACGGTGAACTTCCTTGGTTTGGTTCGGGTCGTATGATTCCTGAGTTCGAAAGTGCCGCTTTTGCTCTCAAAAATTCAGGTGATGTTAGCGAACCAATTAAATCTTCGTTCGGTTGGCATATTATTAAATTAATCGACCGTCGTGGTGTGGCAAGTTTCGAAAGTATGAAAGAAGACCTGCAAAACAAAGTGAAACGCGATGAGCGCGCTAATTTGGGTCAAAAATCGTTTATTGCCAAGCTAAAAGCCGATTATAATTACAGTGCAACCACTGCTTCGGTGAAAGAATTTGCTGATTTGCTTGCAAATAAAACACTTACCGATTCTATTTTTCAGTTAGAGTCAGCAAAATTGGCCAAACCAATTATAAGTTTTGCCGGTAAAACACTCACACAGGCAGATTTTGCTAATTTTCTGAAAGCGAATAGCTATACCGATAAAACAAATGCTTCGGATATTATTGAAGAAAAACTAACTGCTTTTGTCGAAAAAGAATTATTGGCTTACGAAGATAGTCAGTTGGAAAACAAATACGACGATTTCCGTTTCTTGATGCAGGAATACCACGATGGAATTTTGCTTTTCGAAGTAAGCAACAACGAAGTTTGGGAAAAAGCATCGAAAGATACCGAAGGATTGGCTAAATACTTCAACGAACACAAAGCCGACTACAAATGGGAAAAACCACATTACAAAGGTCGTGTGATTTATTGTAAAGATAAAAACACCCTGAAAATGGCGAAAGCAATTGTAAAAAAATCGCACAACGATTCGATCGATAAATACTTGCGTACCCGTTTGAACGACAGCATTCAATATGTAAAAATTGAGAAAAATCTTTTTGTACAAGGCGATAACAAACAAGTGGACAAGCTGGTATTTAAATCGAAGGCTGCTATTGAAGCCGATAAAGAATATCCATTTGTATTTGTGAGTGGCAAATTGCTAAAATCACTTCCAGAAGATTATACCGATGTTCGTGGATTGGTAACAGCCGATTATCAGGAATTTCTCGAAAAACAATGGATAGCATCACTTCGTCAGAAATATCCGGTGGAGATTGAGAAGAAAGTGCTTGAAACTGTAAAACAAAACTAATTTGCCAATATGTCAATTTGCCAATATGCCAATGATGCATTCAGCTAATTGAAATAATTAACAAGAATAGCCTTTCGAAAGATTGGCTATTTTTGTTTATATTTGCGACCTGATTTTTAGAAATGAAAGCACGACATTTTCAACATATTCTTCAATTTCGTTTTCCGGCAGGTACTTCGCGTGGTGTGCTTCACGAGAAGTCAACTTCGTACCTTATTTTGGAGCAAAACGGCAGTGTTGGTATAGGAGAATGTTCTACCATTCCCGGACTGAGTATCGACCCCGAGGATTCATATTATTCAAAACTAGACGAAGTTTGTCGCTTACTGAACGAAGGTGTATCAGCCGATACTATCAATTTGCAAACTTATCCTTCGATTGCATTTGGTCTCGAAACGGCTTTGTTAGACTTAAAAGCCAATGGTTCAAAATTGCTTTTTCCATCTGAATTTACTACTGGTAAAATAGGTATTCCGATTAACGGCTTGGTTTGGATGGG
Organism: uncultured Paludibacter sp.; assembly: GCA_964511115.1. Lineage (GTDB taxonomy): Bacteria > Bacteroidota > Bacteroidia > Bacteroidales > Paludibacteraceae > Paludibacter. The sequence goes on from CAZEEN010000044.1 coordinate 13,721, forward strand.
CGATAAAACCTTTATGCAACAACAGATTGGAGAGAAGATAAAGGCCGGATACCACTGCATAAAGCTGAAAGTGGGTGCTTTGGATTTTGAAACCGAATTAGAAATTATACAAAATATTCGTCGTGAGTTTTCGGCTGCCGAAATTGAAATACGCTTGGATGCCAACGGTGGCTTTTTGCCAGAAGAAGCATTACAAAAGTTAAAACAATTGGCGGCATTTCAGATTCATTCCATCGAGCAACCTATCCGACAAGGTCAGTTGGAAGCTATGGCGCAATTGTGTAAGCAATCGCCCATTCCCATTGTACTCGACGAGGAATTAATAGGCGTGCAAAATATTGATAAAGAGCAATTAATTGAACAAATTAAGCCGGCTTATATTATTTTAAAACCAAGCCTGCTGGGTGGTTTTGGGCAATCGGAAGAATGGATTACTTTAGCCGAAAAACACAATGTAAAATGGTGGATAACGTCGGCATTGGAATCGAATATTGGCTTGAATGCCATTGCACAATGGACATACACGTTGAAATCCCCACTTCCGCAAGGCTTAGGCACCGGACAATTGTACCACAATAATATACCGTCGCCTTTGGAAATTCGGGAGGCGAAACTTTTTTATAATACGGATAAAAAGTGGGAGATGAATGATATATGCCCCCAAACCCCCTAAAGGGGAGTTAAAGAGAAAAAATATGAATTTGGATGCAGTTATACTTAATGGTTTGGTCTTTGATAAATATAGTATTGAAAATTATTATCATACTAATAATTCAGGAGAATCGTGGCAGCATGCCATTTACGATTTTCTGAAAATCTGGTTCGACGATTCCGAAACAATTACTGTGCATACTTCTGGTTCTACAGGTCAACCCAAAGCTATTCAGCTTACAAAATATGCTATGCGCAATTCGGCTCGTATGACAAATGCTTTTTTCAAACTTAACGAAACTTCCACCGCATTACTTTGTTTACCAGCTAATTATATTGCAGGCAGAATGATGTTGGTTCGGGCAATTGAGGGAAAATTCAATCTTTTAACAGTCGAACCAAAAGCAAATCCGTTCGAAAACCTGCAACAAGCTATTGATTTTACAGCTATTACACCTTATCAGTTGCAACATTCATTTGAAGAAATTAAGAAATTGTATATTAAGAAAATAATTGTTGGTGGTGCCAAAATAAATAGCGAGACTGAGACTACCGTTCAGCAGTTTACTACCGCAATTTACGAGACTTATGGTATGACTGAAACTTGTTCGCACATTGCCTTGCGAGCCGTAAACGGACAAAACAAATCGGATTATTTTAAAGTTTTAAATGGCGTTTCCATTCGTAAAAACGAAAACGATTGTTTATGCATAAATGCTCCACATTTGCTGTCGGACGAAATTGTAACCAACGACATAGTGGAATTGATTGATAACGAACGGTTTCTGATTAAAGGGCGATTCGATAATATTATAAATTCGGGAGGTGTAAAGCTAAACCCCGAACAAATTGAACAAAAACTCGAAACCCTGATTTCCGTTCCGTATTTTATAAGTTCGAAGCCCGATAATGTGTTCGGAAATAAAGTAATACTCGTGATTCAATCCAGCCCGTTTACTCCCAAATTGGAAGTTCAACTAATTAAAGCCATCGATAGTACGCTCGAAAAATACGAACGCCCCAAAGAAATCATCTACATTCTACAATTTTGCTATTCCGCAACAAATAAACTACTGAAAGCCGAAACGCTTCGAAATATATAAAAGTCCGTTTTTGAAAATAACATTCGGGTATAAAAAAAGCCCGATACATATCGGGCTTTCAGTATTTTGGTTGAAAAAGAACTTACTCAGCAACTTCAACTGGCGCTTCTGAAGCAACTTCGGCTGGTGCATTAGCAGCAGCTTCAGCTTCGGCAGCAGCAGCGATAGCATCCGATTTTTTCTTTGCAAGTTCAGCAGCTTTTGCTTTGTTTACATCAGTTTCGGCAGCCAAACGGGCTTTTAAGTTAGCAGCTTTTTCGGCAGCTAATTGTTCTTTTGTTTTGCTTACTTTCGAATCTTTTGAAAGTTTCCATGCTTCAAAACGAGTTTCAGCTTCAGTAGCATCAAAAGCTCCTTTTTGAACACCTTCCAACAAGTGTTTTTTCATTAACACGCCTTCAGCCGAAAGAATGTTACGAGTGGTGTCGGTGGGTTGAGCACCTGTAGTTAACCAATACAATGCACGTTCGAACTTAAGGTCGATTGTAGCAGGGTTGGTGTTAGGATTGTACGAACCGATACGTTCGATAAATTTGCCATCACGTGGCGCGCGACTGTCGGCGATAACGATATGATAATAAGCATATCCTTTACGACCATGACGTTGCAATCTAATTTTTGCGGGCATTTTCTTAATTTTTAATTTGTTATACCTGATGCTTTTTCTCGAAAAGCGGCTGCAAAGATAGTGTTTTTATTTGAAATTATAAGATATAATGCCAAATATTTTTTGCAATTATTCTCTTGAAAAATCAATTTGTTTTTTATTTTCAAAAACTCCTATTCCAAAAAGCGCATAATCGTATTTCACAGGGTCGGTTGCATCGAAAGTTCGCAGCACGGTCATTATTTCTTCCAGTGCTTTCCAATCGTTTTGTTTGCGGCTGAGTAATCCCAATGCACGCCCAACATCGCCTGCATGCACATCGAGCGGAAGCATTAGCGCCGACATAGGAATACTCTTCCACAATCCAAAGTCAACACCATTTTCATCTGAGCGTACTAACCAACGCAGCAGCATATTTAGACGTTTGGCAGCCGAATTTGAATTTACATCTGACACATGTTTTGCAACTCGCTTGGGATGTTCCACTTCCAAAAAAACTTTTCGGAAATGCTTTAATGCCGAAAAAACTGAATTTTCGAATACATAACCAGCAGCAAAAACATTTTCGAGTCCATTATGATTTTTATAAATATTGCGAAGCGAATAAATAAAAAACTCGCAATCGAGCCCGTTAAAGGTACGATGCACAAATTGCCGCACATTTCTAATTTCGCTTTCGGATGCATTCAACACAAAATCGTAAGGCGTATTTTCGAGTAAATCCATCAGGAAGGAAGCATTTTTGATAATACTCTTACGTTGCCCCCAAGCGATACTTGCTGTCAGAAAAGCAGCTATTTCGATATCTTCCTTCTCACTGTACCGATGCGGAATCTGAATAGGGTCAGATTCAATATATTGCTCTGTATTATAAAGTTGAACCTTATGGTCGAGAAAATATTTAAGTTCGATAATGGTTGGATGCATGCGCTATTTTAAATTATGAGTTTAAAACAGCACATAGATTGTAAAAGTTTTGAAATGGTGCTCGTAGTTATGATTTTTTTCAATTTAGACTGCAAAACACCTTATGCAATTTATATACAACCAACACTCCTTCTATATTAGGTGTAAAGGTTTTCGTAGTATTCTTTAATCCGAAAAATTTAAGTTTCATTATCACAAATATTCGGTGATATTCTAAGGTGGTATATTTTTACATTAGTGTGAAGTTTTTCGCTTATAACAAGTTACCATGCCACAAATGTCGCATGAATGTGCCGTAAGTTGTACATTTTCGCCCAGCCCAACAATGCCACTTACCGATTTTTCGGGAAACATAAGATTTGATTCGTTAAGTGTTATGCCACAAGGCTTTTCGGGCATTATTTTAAACAGATTTTCCTGTTCACGTACGTGCCAGCTGCAATAACCCGGACTGTAGGAATGAGTGTAGCCCATATTCATTGCGGCGGCATCATTGGCAATTATTGTAGATACAAAACGAACGGCAGCTTCGGCAATTTCGGTACCAATGGAATAAGCGATAAACTCCGAAACAATATCACCATCGGCTTTCAGCTGGTTGCAGTAGTCGTCGAATTCCAAGCCGACAGTAACTACAAACACTGCAAAATGGCTGCAATTGTTTAGATATTTGGTAATTGTTTGTCCTACTTTTATATGTTGATTTCTGATTACCAGAAACTTAGTATCAGGAATCGTACCTTCGTTTATGCAGTATCCTACCGTTGGTTTGCAAAATTTTGAAATATCCAACAGCATTTGCTGCACCATTTCCACAAAATGCGCATCGGGCTCAGCACCGCCATAACCTAAATTTAGATATATTTCGTTTGTATCTAAATCCAGATTTGATAACTCAATAATGTATGTGTTCCAGTTCATCTTCTTTTGGTCATTAGGGCTTCGCCGTTATTTTTTGTTGTTTGTTAGACGAGGCACGCCTCGTCTCTACGATTCAAAACAACATTTTATCCACATAAATATCCTGAAAATTGGGGTGACTTTCGAGGTTAATGTGTTTGGTTTTTGAGCGAATTTCGTCAATTGTATTTGTATCCTGAAACAAAAACATTTTTGCTCCAATCAATGCCGTATTTCCCATTTTATGAATTATAGTTTCGGGCAATTCCACAATTCCAGTTTCCACCAAATGCGTGGTGTTTATATAATTCCCAAATCCTCCGGCAATATAAATATGCTGAATATCAATGAGTTGTATTTGAAAACTTTGACAAAGAATTTCCAACCCGGCGGCAATGGCAGCTTTTGCTAGTTGAAATTCGTTGATATCTTTTTGCGTAAGCGAAATACCTTTTATTAATTCGATGCTTGATTCGTCTGAGTTTATTTCGCCAAAAATGCCTAACAAATCTTGTTTTCGCAATAGCGCAATGGCATCCACCAAAGCACTGCCGCAAATTCCTTTGGCCGAAACATTACCAATTACATTTGCAATTAGGTTGTTATCAATAAGTTTGAACGACGAAATAGCGCCAGTTGTTGCCCGCATGCCCATCGAAATATTCGTTCCTTCGAATGCTGGCCCTGCAGCTGTAGAAGCGCAGATAAGCTGATTTTTGTTGCCAACCACAATTTCGCCATTCGTACCTAAGTCAATCAAGGCGCAATAAGTATCGTTATTGTGCATGCCTGTTGCGGCAATTCCAGCCAAAATATCGCTACCCACAAAACTGCCAATGGAAGGGAAAAAAGTTATATCACCCACTACTTCAAAATTCCATTCAAGTTCGTAGGTAGTAAATGTGGTTGCGTGCAAATGCGGTGTGTCGAACGGATATTGAGCCAAAGTCGATACATCGAAGCCACTGAAAATGTGATGCATAGCGGTATTGCCAACTAGGACAATTTTTTGAATCGGCACATTTTGTTTAACTAATAAAAGTTCAATCATTGTGCCGATATTGAACCGAATCAGTCGCTTCAATTCGTGGTCATTGCCATCGATACAAGCCTGAATACGCGAAATAAGGTCAGCACCAAACTTCACCTGTGGATTAAGCATTGTTTCTACAGCTAATACTTTTGCAGTTGCGAGGTCGATTAACTGTGCCACTAGTGTTGTAGTTCCTAAATCCACTGCCACGCCAAAGCCCGTTTGCGCAGTATATTCAAATTCGCTTTCGTCAGCCAGAATCAAATGATTGTATTGGTCAATTTCGAGGGTAATGTCGCTTGTACAAGTGCTGTAACAAGCCAATCGCCATTCGGCACCAAGTCCGAGCAATGCTAATTTTTGACTGTGAATGTCGGTTGTTTCAATTTCGCCAGCCACTAATTTCACCTTGCATTTTCCACAAGTACCTTTTCCACCACATGGAAACTCAATGCCGTATTCGTG
>CAZEEN010000045.1:0-18606 GCA_964511115.1 uncultured Paludibacter sp.
TTTTTTTATAACCTAGTTTCGGAACGCTCTTTCCCTCTCCTCATGGAGAGGGTTAGGGAGAGGTGATTTAGAATTTCCGCAACGAAAAGACAAAACTTAACCCTCCGGAAGGGATGTTTTTTGCCGATATATTTCCTTTGTGGAAGTGTACGGCATTTTTTACGATGGAAAGTCCGAGTCCAGTGCCACCAAGTTTTCGACTACGACCTTTGTCAATTCTATAAAAACGTTCAAAGATTTTGCTCAAGTGCTCTTCAGGAATGCCAATTCCATTGTCGGTGAACGAAAAATAATAAAAATATTCGTCTTCGCGATAGCAATTTATATCCAAAGTTAAATTTGTACCCGCATAACTCAATGCATTGTCAGTCAAGTTTCTGAATATTGAATACAAAAGTGAACGGTTTCCTTTAAGCAACAATGGTTTCGTGAAATTTTTATTAACTTTACAAGCTTTTTCTTCAATTTCCAATTGCACATCATTCAAAACATCTTCTATGGTTTGTGCCACATCGCACTCTTCTCTTTCGAATAATTGCTTCGATTCGTCTACTTTATTTAAAATTGAAATGTCTTGCAATAGCGCCGAAAGGCGTTGAGCCTGTACAAACGAGCGCTCTATGTAAAAACGTTGTCGTTCGGGAGCAATATCCGGGTTATCCAAAATAGACTCCATATACCCCATAATACTACTTACAGGAGTTTTTAGTTCGTGCGAAATGTTCTGAGTTAGCTGTCGTTTTAATTCATTTTCATGCTCCTGAGCAGTAATATCGTTTATCGAAATTTCGAATGTATTGTCCTGAAAAACAATGCATCGAACGTTGAATACACGTCCATTTTTCTCGATAACAATGCGTTTGCGGGTCAGGTTTTCTTGTTGTAAACTTTCGGTAATAAATTCATTAATTTCGATAAATTCTAATAATTCAAATATTTTTTCCGAACTGTCGAATTGCGAATCGGCGAGTACACTTGCATACTGAATGAAATAGCGGTTGGAAAGTATCTCTTTTTTGTCGGCTGAGAAAAATCCTAAACCTTCCTGCGAAATAAGAATATGTTTACTCAGTTTTTCGCGTTCGTGGTTTACTTCATCTTTTGCATCTTCCATTTTACGATAAAGCTGCACTATATTTCGACTCAAATCGCCCAACTCATCTTTCGGGAAGCGAATGTTTGTATCAATTTTTTCTCCTTTTTCGGCCCTGTCAGTAAATTTCCAAAGTCGGTCGATTGAATTGGTAAAGCTCTTGGTAATAAAAAACAAAATTACCACTGCAATCAACAGAACAAAAGCCATAAAATACAGAAACATGGTATTTGCTTCGAGCATATTGCTTAAACTGAGGTTGTAAGGCAACGCAGTTCGCACATGAAACTGTTCGTGTTTGTGTGCTAAATAGTAATAATTTATATTTGTTGTTGTCGATAAACGAATAGCTTTACCCGTTTCATTTTTCGAAGCCTCAATAATTTCGGGTCTTTGCGCATGGTTTTCGAGCGTAGTTCCGGGTTTTACCGAATTTTCATAAATGACATTTCCACTTAAATCGATGAGCGTTACCCTTAATGTAGTATCGGGAAAATATTTGATTATTCTATCTAAAGTAGATATCGAATTTTTATTATCCTGAATATATTTATAAATGGTATTGTTATATGTGCTCAATAGCTGGTCGAGCTGCTCCGTTCTGAACTTCTTTTCCCGTTGATATTGAAAAAAAGTTATGGCAGCCGTTAGCAAAAAAAACGTACCGAAAAAGTATAGAAATAGTCTTTTATTTAAAGTCATTCGCCCTGAATTTAATTTTATTCTTCGAAGCAATAGCCATAACCCAAGCGAGTTACGATATTTTTTCCATAATCACCAATTTTTTTGCGTAAGCGGGTAATATTTACATCAATGGTGCGGTCGAGCACTATTACTTCGTCGGACCAAACTCGTGTAAGCATTTCATCGCGTGTAAAAACACGGTTGCGGTTTTCTAAAAAAAGTCTCAATATCTCAAATTCCTTTTTTGTAAATGCAATCTCTTTTCCATTAAGCAACACTTTTTTGTTCTTTAATTGCATGGTTAGTCCAAGATAGCTAAGGTCTTCTGAGGCAATTTCAGGTTGTTTGTTTATATTGATTCTCCGAAGTAAAGCTTTTACACGTGCTACTACTTCGCGTATCGAAAATGGTTTCGATATATAATCGTCAGCACCTATTGTAAAACCTGTAAGCTTGTCGTTTTCTGTGTCTTTTGCTGTCAAGAAAATGATTGGAATAGTTGCCGTCAATGGATTTTCGCGTACAATACGTGCCATTTTGAAGCCGGAGGTTTCACCCATCATTACATCGAGCAACAACAAGTTGTAAACTGTTAAATCTTTTTTTAATGCTTCTTCGGCCGAATAGGCTACATCAACTGTAAATCCTTCTGTTTCGAGGTTAAATTGAAGAATTTCGCATAAATCTTCTTCGTCGTCTACCACTAAAATTCGGTATTGCTTCATAATGAGTTGAATTTGTTTAATTTATGCGACAAAGTAACTACAATGTTATTTCGATTGTATGTAATAACTGTTACAAAAATATGACAATTTTCGGTTAGTACGTTATTTTGAAGCAAAAATATGCATTTCGCATTTTTTACAGTCGAATCGTAGTTCGTAACGTTGGTCGTTGTTTTTCAAATAAAGTGGCTCTTTTAGTTCCGAACTTTTTCCTTCGCGCGGACACCAGCCCATTTCGTATTTTATGCAATGTTTTGTAAACATAAGGGCTACACCTTCTTCGGCTTTTATTTCGAAACCCGATTGAATGTCGGAAACACCATGTTCTTTGTAAAATGTTTCGGCCAATTTATTGGTAACATTGCCCAAATAGGTCAGTTTTTGAGTTGGAAAATTTGAATTTTTAGCAATAGCCGGCAATTCGCGAGTATATGACTCATTTCGCTTCGAATCAAATTGTTCGATAGCTACTCGTCGCCACTCACTTAACTGCGAAGCCGGAAAAAACCAAGGTGACTTTAATTGAACGTCAATATCTCGTGCTTCATAAATGGTGTTCCCAAGTTTCGAAAGTTGATTTTTTACATTCTCAATTACGGCTTCGGGTTTCTGAGCAGGTTGTTTTTCGGCTTCAACTTCGTATTTTATCCGAATACCTTCATCATCCGTAATTACTAATTCGAAGCCTTTTTCTTTTTCCTTAAAAATAATATCAATTGGAATCTTGCGCTCTGCTGTCTTTCCAGTAATTAGTTTGTCAAATGCCTGATCCTGATTTCGGTACAAAAATGCACCAACTTCCATGCGGGGCATATCTGCCGGAAAAATCTGTGATTTCTCAACTCTATTCACTCTAAATCCAGTTAAATCACCTTGTTTATTAATAAAACAAAGCCCATCGCCATTATTTAGCTTATGTCCATTATGCATTTCAAAAAAACTGCGACCGATATAGGTTACTTTACCAATGGGTTCGCCCAACGATTTGGGAGTTTCGGGTTGAAAAATCTTTGCATGACGACCATTCAGAAAATAATCGGTTGAACTGCGACGGAAACTTTTTTCGGGATTTGGTTCGAAAAAGAATGTTGTTTTGCCAGCCGATGCTTTTTTGTTATTAGTATTTCCTTCCAAAATAATATCGAGTTTCTTTCGGTAAAATGCTGTGATATTCTTCACATAATCAGCATCTTTCAGTCTTCCTTCAATTTTAAACGACATAATTCCAGCCCGCATCATTTCTTCGAGATGTTCCGACAAATCCAAATCTTTAAGCGAAAGTAAATGTTTATTTTTGACCAAAATATTGCCATCGGCATCCTGTAATTGATAAGGCAATCGGCAGTATTGCGCACATTGACCACGGTTGGCACTTCGCCCACACATGGCCTGACTCATATAACACTGGCCGCTATAACTTACACACAAAGCACCATGTACGAATGCTTCGAGCTCAACCTTGGTTTGCGATTTAATTTCCGCAATTTGCTGTAAGCTAAGTTCACGTGCCAACACCACACGCGAAAAGCCAGCGTTTTGGAGAAAATTTACTTTTTCGATGGTGCGGTTGTCGGTTTGCGTACTAGCATGTAGTGGGATAGGAGGGAGGTTCATTTTCAAAATGCCCATATCCTGTACTATAAGCGCATCGGCCCCGGCATTGTAAACCGAATGAATAAGCTTTTCGGCATCGGCTAACTGATTGTCGGTGAGTACGGTATTGAGTGCCACAAATACTTTGGCCCTATAGCGATGCGCATAATTGGTAAGTGTTTCAATATCCTCAATCGAATTTCCCGCTGCGGCACGTGCTCCGAATTGCGAAGCACCGATATATACCGCATCTGCACCGTGATTAATGGCAGCTAATCCACATTCTATATTTTTTGCAGGAGAGAGTAATTCCGTTGAAACTGATTTGTCGATTTCCATTAAATGCTACATTTATTTATACAAAAGCATTGCAAAGGTACAACAAAAAAGCGGCTGTTTCAAAAGTAGTCTTACTCTTGACTCAGCCGCTTAATCATTTAAATTTCGATGTTATTTTTGTTCAATAAATGCAATAATCTCACCTTTACGTACCATATCGCCTTGTTTTTTCTCAACACCAACTAATCGGCCTGTACAAAAACTACTTATGTGTTCCATTCCGTATCGTGTTTGAAGCGTACAGAGTGGATCCGATTCTCGGAAGAGTTTTCCGTAAACGGGCTCTTTTGAACCTTCGTTGTAGTCAAGCTCCCAAATTATTCGACCAGTTGCAGGTGATACAATCGGTTCTGCATTTGGGTATTTAAGAAGCCTAATATTTGGTATTTCAATACTGTGCTTGGTGTATTTTTCTTTGATAGCAGCTTCAAGTTCAGCCTCAAATCGTTTTTTTGCTTCGCCAGATTTAAAATCGCGGTATTGTTTTTCGTGCATGGCAAATTCAAAAAGTTCTTCATCATCTTTTCCACGACTCCAACCTTTTTCTTCCATTTCGGCTATAAACTTATCCAATTCATTTGGATAATTATCCTGCGGATTACCTTCGTAAAATTCGTATTTATTCTTTTTTGCCAACGCAACTATTTCATCGTCGAGCTTTCCGGGCAGTTTTCCGGCTTTACCCAAAATCATATCCCATGAGTTCTTATCAATCATTGTCCAGCGAGCCTGATCTTTAACTATAAACATGACATTAAGCAATGCTATGTTTTTTACGTACTGACTAAATGGAGTTACCAAAGGAGGATAGCCGAGTTTTGGCCATATATATTTTACCTCGTCGAAAAGCATCACTAGCAATTCGTCGGTCGATAATTCTTTTTTTCCTTTTTCTTTCAAATAGCTATTGATGTTTGAATGAACGCCTTTTAAGTCTGCCATCAGAGAGCCCATCATACCTCCAGGTAATCCACAACCTACTAATAGTGAAGTCATTAATTTATTGCGCTCGTCGATAAAATAGCCCAAAAAATCGTCGATAAAACTTTGGGTCAATCGGCGTGCTTCCATGTAGGCTGCCATGTTAATTTCGGGAACAATAAATCCAGCATCTTTCAACATGGCTTGAACCGAAATAACATCCGGATGAACCATACCCCACGAGAGAGGTTCCATTGCCACATCGAGATAGTCGACACCTGCTTTTGCCACTTCGAGCATAGAAGCCATCGAAAAACCTGGGCCTGAGTGACCGTGATACTGAACAATAATTTCGGGATGAGCTGTTTTTATGGCTTTCACAATCTTACCCAACATATCGGGACGACCAATACCAGCCATATCTTTCAAGCAAATTTCATCAGCACCAGCCTGAATTAGTTCTTCGGACATATTGATATAATACTCGGCTGTATGAATTTCCGAAAATGTAATACACATAGTGGCTTGAGCTATCATTCCAGCAGCTTTTGCATACTGAATAGATGGAATAATGTTTCGAACATCATTTAATCCACAAAAAATACGTGTTATGTCAACGCCTTGCGCTTTTTTTACTTTGTACATCAATTCGCGCACATCAGCAGGTACAGGATTCATACGAAGTCCATTTAATCCTCTATCGAGCATGTGAGTCTGAATTCCGACTTCGTTAAATGGCTTAGTAAATGTTCGAACTGCATCATTCGGGTTTTCACCAAACAATAAATTAACTTGCTCCGATGCGCCACCATTTGTTTCGATGCGAGCAAAACAACCCATTTCTATTAACACCGGCGCTATTTTTTCCAATTGGTCTTTACGAGGAACATATTTACCCGATGCTTGCCACATGTCTCTGTAAACAAGACTGAATTTAATTTCTCTTTTTGCTTCCATTTTTAATATACTAAAATAATGAGTTTAATTAAAGAAATATTTCTTTAATCGACTGCAAATATACCGCATTATTTTTAATTAAAGAAATTTTTCCGTAATATTTTTTAGATAAATTAGCTTGTCTAAAAATAAATTGTAAGTAAAAATCAGTTAATTTTAAATCAATGAAATATTATTGCTCTAATTGTAATTATTTAAAATAAATAATCTGTAAAAAGTTATAAATTATAAGTTTAAAATATTTTTCACTTGCACAAAAGCATTGAAAATGAGTAATTTGTAGAATTAAAGTAGAGTTCAAGCATTTTTTGTAATACTACAGAATGTGTATCTTTGCATTTCAAAAAAAAATAATATATGGAATTTATACGAAAACCGGAATGGTTACGCACAAAAATATACAGCGAATCGTCTTATTCAGAAGTTAGTACAGTTCTTAAAGAACACGGATTACACACCATTTGCAGCAGTGGCCGTTGCCCTAATCAGAGTGAATGTTGGAGTAGGGGCACTGCAACCCTTATGATTGGTGGAGATATTTGTACACGAGCTTGCAAATTTTGCAATACAAAAACAGGACGACCAATGCCTTTGGATAAAAATGAACCTACCAATGTGGCAAAATCGATACAGTTAATGAAATTGAAACATGCAGTGGTAACTTCCGTGGATCGCGACGATTTGCCTGATGGTGGAGCTAATCATTGGGCAGCTACCATTTCGGAAATAAAACGCTTGAATCCCGATACGACAATTGAAGTGTTGATTCCCGATTTTGATGGAAAAACGGAATTAATTGATTTGGTAATAAACGAAAAACCCAACATAATTTCGCACAATTTAGAAACCGTTCGCCGCATCACGCCACTTATCCGTACCAAAGCAAAATACGATACCAGCCTAAAAGTATTAGCTTATATTGCTTCAAAAGGCGTTGTTGCAAAAACGGGAATTATGCTTGGTTTGGGCGAAACGGAGGAAGAAGTGTTGCAATTAATGGACGATGCTATCAGTCACAATTGCAAGGTTTTAACTATTGGTCAATACATGCAACCGTCGCGCAAACACGCACAGGTTAGTGCTTATATTCACCCCGATAAGTTTGCCGAATATAAAAAAATAGCGTTGGAAAAAGGTTTTACACATGTTGAGAGCGGGCCATTTGTTAGGTCATCGTATCATGCCGAAAAGCATGTGTAGAACCTATTTATACTGCTCTCTAAATGAAAACAAAGGTACTGAAACCGATGATTTTAACCCATTTTTACGTTCAAAATTGAAATATACCACATCATACCTTCGGAAATTCCGGATTACATCTACTTGATTATTTGCTTTATCTACGGCATAAGCATTTAGCATACGAAAAGTACAATAATCCTCTTGGCAATTTTCGAACTTGGGATAAACGGTTTGCGTTAGCGAATCGTTTTTGTATGTAAATACAATTTCCATTATTTTGCTGTCGCTCAAATCGTTGGGCACGATAACCGAAATAAAGCTCGGACGTTCGTTTGAAGTTTCTTTTGCCACTGTTAAACTAAGGTATTCCTTTTTACCATCAACCGTATAAGGCACATCTAAGTACATCATTCTACCTTTTGGCAAATCTTCCACATCCCATACAAAGAAGTAATCCATGCTGTCTTTTGGAGCATTTTTTATTTCATTGGGTTCCGAAATTGTAGCTGTTTTTACTTTTGGTGAATTACAAGCTGCGAATAGGATTATGAGAAGTAAGATTGGGAGTTTGTTGCGTTTCATTTTGGTTGTGTATTTTGTTTAATTTTCTCGCTTAACGTAATTGTTTTGTTCTGATTATCAATAAGTATTTGAGCATATTTGCCTAGGGCACTTTGTCCTATTAGTAGTGGGGCATTTTTATTGTGTACAACCGACGCTTCGACATTTTTCAACTCAAAATCGCCAATTTGAACTTTACGAAGTATAATTTTTGTGCCAACTGACACTTTACCTGTGGCATCAGTAAACGATTGACTGCCTCGAATGTCCGATTTGCTTAAATACTTGTTTTTGAGCATAAACTCCACTTCGGTTTGCGAAATGGAAATATCGAAAGCTCCCGTATCGAAGCAAAAACGCAGCGGCAAGTTGTTTATTTTACAATCCACTTCGTACGTGCCACTTTTGTCGCTTATCATAGGTATTATCACCGATTTATTTTGCAATGAATGCTCCATAGGCATCTGAATTGTGTCTTTGTCTGACATTGCCCGTTCGTTTTCGGCATCGACTAGCAGTTTCCATTTGGTAACTAATGCCTTAAATTCGGGCATGTTGCGAACCGCATTCAAGTCGTCGTCGTTTGATAGATGCGTTATGTCTTTGTAGCCATTTTCGAAAGCTAAAGTCATATATTTTACAGCTTCTGCTGTTTTATTCATCTGCGAATATAAACAAGTGGCATCGTAGTAATTGCCTTCGTTTGGGTATTTGTACAGAATTTTATTCAACCACTCTATTGCTTCGGCTTCCTTACCAAGTTCCAACAATGCATATTGACGGCAATTACTGCCATCGCTCACAGCGGTGTCGAGTTTGAGTATTGTTTCGAAATCGGCATTGGCTTTCGGCATGTCGCTCAGTCTATTTTTGTAGAACCTCCCGCGATGAAGATAGGTATAGGCCGTATTTTTATCTACTTCTATAGCTTTGTTATAGTCGCGCAAACCGGCATTGTTATTTTTCAGAAACTCTTCGTTTACCCAGCCCCTGCGGTAATAGAACCACGATTCGCGAGGTTCGAGTTCAATGGCACGTGAAAAATCAACCACCGCAGCGGCATAATCACCTTTTAATCGCTTCGACTCACCCCGATAACCAAAGTCGTAAGCACGGCTCGAATCTTTTGCCAGCACCACATTGTAATCGGCAATAGCCAACTCCTGCATGCCCAAATTTCGGTAACAATTGGCTCGTAGAGAGTATGCAGCTTCATGCGGTTCGCTCATTAACTTAATCGAAGCGGTGTACGAAACAACTGCATTGGCATAATCTTCCTTGTTTTCCTGCAAAACGCCTTTGTAGAATAACCAGAAGTAATTATCCGAATCCTCGTTTATCTTGTGCGTAATTTGAGCGATGGCATAGTCGTAATCTTTTTTTGCGTAAGCTAAAAACATTTCTCGGTTCGTATTGTCTTCGTTGTTTATTGCAAAAGCCATAAAACTGCGCTTAATTGCCGCATCGTATTTCTGCTGTTCGTACGCACTTATGGCGCTATAATAATAGGCGGCTTCGTTGTTTGGGTGCAGTTTATGGAGTTTTGCAAACAGTTTATCGGCTTCGGTATATTGTTTACGAACCATGCAATTTCGAGCTAAACCGACAATAGCCGCTGCGTTTGTTTCGTCGAATTTCAGCACACTTGTCAAATCGGAATCCGCTTTATCGTACATTTTCAGGTCATAGTACAATTTGGCGCGACCAACATAGAAATCGGGGTCAGTACCATCCGTTTTGATGGCTTTAGTGTAGTCGGCTATGGCTTTTTCGCGTTCTTCGAGCTGGGTGTAAATAAGTGCGCGTAATTCGTATAAAACAGCTTTGAGCTTTCGTTCCTTACTCTTAACGCATTTTAAACCCATATTGGCATCGCTAAAAGCCTTGGCATAAGCAGATTGGTTGTAATAAATAAATCCACGAGAATAAAAGGTATTTGCACTTCGGGGATTATCCGTAATATCTTTGCTGAAATAATCAACAGCCACATCAAACTCACCTTCATCGAAGGCTTTTTTGCCATCGGTGAAGTTGGTGGATTGAGCGAAAATTGCTGTTGTAAAGCACAGAAAGAGGAGGGCGATAAATTGGGTTTTCATGGGGAATTGGGGTTTTGTTGTTTTTTAATAATTTATTCAAGGCTTCTATTTCTCTTTTAAATTTTCCCAATACGGTTTTAAGTTCGTGGTGATGGTCTGCATCACTTCTTCAAAAGTCAGTTCTTTATCGCGTTTAATTTTTCGTAAAAATGCTGCCCAATTTTGTTTTCGTAAACTGTCGGTGGCAAAAGCCGGAGAAAACAGTGAATGTTCATGAATATAGGATGTTGCCCTGTTCTTGAAAGTGCTAACTATTGCTTCTTGTAGCAAATCTCTGTTATAATTTTCACTTGCAAGCAGTTTGTAAATGTCGTAAAAATCTTTCATCCTGCTGTTGAATAATGATAGCTCTATCATTGCCTGAAATTTCTCTGCTATGACTGTTTCTACCGAATATGCCCGAACTACCGGTGTTTCCATATCGTCCAATAAAACAGGATAATCTAACTGAAGATTTTCGGGTGTTACTACATCTCCAAAACCAATATCAATCTGCAATCGTTGGCGAATAGAGTCAAATTGTGTATCCACAAATACACGCACACCATTGTATTTTTCCTGTTCTGCAATAGGCTCACCCTGAATACTTTCGGGTAAAAAATGAACTTCGTCCGACGATTCCCTACTGCAAATTTTTCTGAAAGTATCGCAGAGCGCATCAACATCGTTAGCTAATTGCTGACCAAGTAAATCCACATCGGTTGTTGGTCTCGTTTTTAATCCTTGTATGGCATACATAAATGCACCACCTTTTAGTACAAAATGATTTGAAAAATCCGAAACAGAAATTCGGTACAACAATCGTTCGTGTAGAAAACGTGAAATAAGAACCTGAAATTCAATGTTTTCTTTTTTCGAAAGATTTAATAATCTGGCTTTCAATGATGCTGCGCGATTCTTCATAGCAATAGTTGTATATAGTTTTGCATGGTTTTAGAAATACGCAGTTGTACGGCATATTTCATTAGCTTATCCAAATTTCTATCTTTCCGTTTCAAATAATTTTTCAAGACTTCGTTCAGTATCTCAACTCCTATTTTATTCCGATAACGCACTGCATCACAGACCGATTTTTCCAAATTGTACAGTCTGATTTTCTCACCGTTAAACTCTGTTTCGGTTATTCCAATGTCATAATACCCAGCACTCCAAAAATACATCTGTACAGGTGGAAAATCGGGCAAAACAGGTTTTTTGCGTACAGGAATAGCCAAATGCACTTCCGGTGAAACAGTGGTTGTAAGTTGATAAAACTGCCATGCCGAAAACATGCAAAGTACTCCTTGTGTTGCCGAACGACAAATTTCACCCCAACTAACTTCCTCCGCATAATCCACATGTCGATACAATCCACGCTTTACTTGTACCACTTTACCAGCTTTTATCCAATTGTTTAGCTCATAATAAAGCCTTCGTTTACCACGTATCGAGGCCGAATACAAGTATCCCTTGTTTTGCTCAAATAGTTCGTTTAGTGTGTTATTCATATTTTTTAATTAATTGCACAAATATACGAAGAATGTCTACATCTTTCGTATGTTTGTGCAAAAAGATTGTTGAGCCCCTAAAAAATTTGTTATAATGTAACAAAATCAACTGTGCTTTTATTCTTGTGCTTTATTTAATGCTTCCTTAAACGATTCAATTTCTCTTTTAAGCTTCGTAATGGTTTTTTCTAATCGTTCATTTTCTAATGCCATTTTTTCATGATACCTTATTAATTTTACCGATTTTATAATTCTTATTATTAAACAGTTTAACTAAAACATCATCAACTATATATTCGTCTGTTTAGATATTAAACCTGAGATAATACATCAACATCCAATTCCAATAAAAACTCATTTAATTTTGATAAATATGTTTCAAGTCTTTGAATTTTATTTGTGGTTTCATTTCTCATAGACTCTAATTGCTTAATTTGAGTTTCCAAAGAACTGTATGTATCAAGCACATTGTGATAATCTTGAATGTTTTGCTCAATAAATACTTTAACCAAATCGTCTATTGTTGCCTTGGAGAACTCAGATTCATTCAAATTATCTGAAAACAAACTTTCCTTATACTCACAAATAAGTTTATTATAATTTTCAAGTTTTAATACAAACTCATTAAACAATTCATTGATTGGCAATAGCTTGTCATTCAGCGAAATGAATCTTATTTGCTCTATATTTATCTTCCTTTTACATGACTTCAAACATTTTTCTACCATAGGTAAAGTTTTTACACGACATGTTTCAATTATTCTAATATATTCTTCAACTGTAAATAAAGTGTTGAGTTCTTTAATGCTTTTTACAAAATTCATTGCTCCCAAAACCTTTTCAGCCCTAAAAATAATTAAATCTTCATCATGTAGCTCAACTTTACTTAGTACTTCATTCTGAGTAGAGAATGAACCATAGAGATTATCCGAGAGTTGAAAAACTTCTTTATCAAGATATTGAGGTAAGATTCTACATAATTTATCACATTCATCAACAAAATATTTTTTAATAAAATTGTTTGACTTTTTATCAATTAAGGTATTACAAGATTCCTTTATGAAATTAATTGCATAAAACCAAGATTCATCTGTAACTTCGAATTCAATTGTATTTCTGATTAATTCTGAAGTTTTTGCATATCTATAAATAACTAATCTTGAAAAAGGAATGATTTTAATATTGCGATACTTTAAGGTCAACAAAAAATAGCTTGAATATCCATAAGAAAAATTCGTTTTTATATCTACATCGAGTTCTTCATTCAATATAAAATTATAATTATGCCATCCAACTTTTCTGTGAGAGAAAACTTTAATAATAGGATTTTTCAAGCACTTAACATATGCTTTTTCAATGAAATACGCACTGAAAAATTCATTAAGATATTGAGATAAATTTCTTGTTTCATTATTAACCTGGATAGTTGGGGCACTACCATAATTAAACATAATAAGTAATGGGTTTATATCTACTAAACCTTGAAAATTAATATACGAAGATGACAGTGCTGTTCTGTCACAATAACTATAACCTCTAAACAACTCTCGATGTGTTATATAAAGTTCATTAAAGAATTTTCTTACAAATATTAGCTCCTCAATTAACAGTTTTTGATTATATTTATCATAATTCTTGATTCTCATTTGAACTTCATTATAATTAACTTCTAACAATAATGAATTGTCAATCTTCTCATAATCAATATAAAATCGATTATCGTTATCAATTTTTAGAACACATAAATGTTCTATATTAATATTGAAAATATCAGGAGTCATTTCTTATTTCTTTGATTTGTTGTAAGAGTAAACTGTTTGTTGAATTCAAAAATCAACAATAGAGCAAATGAATTCGCTTCAATTTCAATTAAAGAAGCGAGGGTTTTTAACATTAATGTAGCCTTATCACCTGTCCAATTATACTGTAATATTCTATTGAATAATGGTTATTTTTTAATTTTCATTTCAATTGGGATTTTCTTTAAATCTATATTTTCACATGGTTTGATAATTTCAGTTTTGAAGCGAACCAATTTTTCAAGTACTGATTTATCAATTTCTGTATTGAATTTCAATGGTATAGGTTCCGAAACTTTAAATTGTTGACATAGTTTTCTACAATAATCTAATTTATCAAGAGATTTAAATCCATTACTAGGTATTGCAATATTATCAAATTCACCATCAGTAAACTTATCTCTTTCAGCAGCGGATATTTTTGTTGACGTATAGATTATTCCATCATATTTCACTATTTTTTCGACTTTAAAACTTCTTACAAATTGAAGCATTAATTGTGGGAAAATATATTCTTCTTTGAATGACGCATTTGAGCTTTTTACTCGAAAAGAACAAATTGCAATCAACGGAAATGCAAAAAGCAATTTTAATAACTCTTCATTTCCTAAGCGATTATTGATATTTGGAATTCTTAAATCAAGCAATATTAACTTATGCTTATTCTCATTCTTATTCTGAAACTCGAATTTACTAACAAAAACATTTTCATCTGATTGTAAGTTGAGTTCTTTTATACAAACATCAATAGATTTGCCTAAGTATAAAATTGGATGACCATTAATGCTATATCGTTGATTGCTTACTAACCCCCTTTTAGAATATGGAATATGAAACATGCTTGCGGACGACATTCCTTTTTGTTCTTCAATTCCGATTTTTCGTACCCGATAAAGTAGATTTGATATTGAATTAATATCAAAATCAAAGCACTCAAAATAATTATCGATAGTATTAGGTGTTTTTATCGATAGTATTAACTTCTCAAAATTCTTATATGCTTCTACTGGTAACCCATTTAAGTAATTATCCAAAACATCTAAAAGCTTTCTGTGTAATAGTTTTATACGATTTCGATATTCTTCAGGTGTAAAACCTTCAGTATCATTAGTATTAAAAATAACATTCCATTTCTGAACAGGAATTCGCTTTATACTTTTGTTAAACTGTTTGAAAAAATCATCAACTTTATCTCGAAACGATTCCATTTCGGAAGCATCGTATGGAATTTTATAAATCCATTCACTTAAAAATTTTTGTACTTCGTTCATAATTTAGTATGCGTTTAATTATAGCAAATATCATTTTAATTATTGAGTTGGAGAGTGCCTGAAGCATGCTTTCGAATTGTTAAGTGTTTTGATAAATTATATTCGATTGCCATTTCTGTCTATTCTAATACTTATACTATCAAGAGTTGCAAACAGTGGGAAGCTGTAATTGCCCTCAAATTCTATTTTGTCATAAATTATAGGAATTATTTCATTATTTGCTTTGTCAATATATCCCCATTTACCATTTAATTTAACCTTTGCTAAACCATCACTAAATGAATTAACATTATCATATTTCAACGGAATTATCTCATTACCATTTAAATCTATAAATCCATATTTCAAACCTAAACGAACTATTGCTAAGCCTAAATCAAATTTTTTAATTTCATCGTATTTCTTTTGTGTAACTCTTTTTCCATATCTGTCAAAGACTATCCATTTGTCAAAGATGCTGCCAATAATTTTCGCATAAATTAAAGTTTCATACTGTGATATAGAAATATCAATTTTGCCATATTCTATTTGAATAATTACTTCACCATTCATATTAATTACTCCCCACTTACCATTCAATTCTACAGGAACAAGGCCATTACAAAAACCATCAATATTTGTATATATTATTTGTGAAACTTCATTACCCTTTTTGTCAATAAAACCATATTTGCCACTCAAATAAACAGGTGCCAAACCATAATCGAAACCCCAAACATCATCGTATTTCAAGGGAATTATTTCATCGCCAACAAAATCAATGAATCCCCATTTATTATTTTTCTTCACTTTAGCCAATCCATAGTTAAATTGACCTGCATCGTCATATTTTAATTGGATAATCTCATTGCCTGATTTGTTGACAAATCCAAATTTCCCATTTAATTGAACCATTGCAAAACCTTCACAGAAATCATACGCATAATCATATTTAATAGGAATTTTTACTAAACCATTTTTATCAATATAACCAAATCTACCATTAAGTATCACTGGCAAGAGACCTTCAGAAAAACTTCCAACAGTTTTATAGATATTCAAGAATGCTTCTTTTCCTTTTTTGTCAATAAACAAATGTTTAAAATTTGAACTCAAAACTTTTGCTAATCCACAATCGGCAAAATTTTCTGCCTCTCTGTATTTTAATGGGATTACTTCATTTCCGTTAATATCAATAAATCCATATTTCGAATTTAATCTTACTTTTGCTAAATCAAAAGAAAAAGGACCAATCGAATCATATTTATAGTAACAAATTTCATTGCCATTTCTGTCAATTAAACCATAATTGTTATTTAATCTTACTATAGCAAACTTATCATTGAAATCATGACAATAATCATATTTTATTGGTGTCAGTAGTTTTCCCAATATATCAATATATCCATATTTATTATCCTTTTTTACTATTGCGATTCCATCAACAAAACAATGACAGTTTTGATATTGCAAAGGAATAACTTCTTTCCCTTTAGTGTCAACATAACCCCATTGCCCATTTAACTCTACTACAGCCAAACCATTCGAAAATTTAAGCGCAAAATCATATTTGTAATCTGTAATCATCTCTCCATTTAAATTTTGGAAACCACAATATCCTCCATTCCAAACAATTTCAAAATATTTTTCATTAATAAAATCACTTTCAGAGTGTTTTTCAAAATTATTTATACTTTTCTTTTTGACAAATCCAAAACAAATTTCTGCTTTTGTTGCCCGAACATTATTATCAACTACAATACATTTTTTTATTAATTGCTGCCAATTTGCAGGGATTGAATTGTTTGAAAACGAAATAGTTCCATTTACTATTTGTTTGAAAAGTTCTATTCTTCCAGCTTCGCTATTTATTCCGTCACGCCCTACACTAAAAGGCAATTTGCCAGTAAATACCTGACAAACTATCACCCCAAAACTCCACAAATCGGTATTCTTTTTTATAGTTTTGCCCAACAACTGCTCGGGCGAAGCATAAGCCATAGTGCCCGCACCGGCTAATGAGTTTGTAAAAACGGAACTATTATTGAAATCGAGTTTTTTACTTATTCCAAAGTCGGTAATTTTCGGAATGTATTCGTCGTTACGTTTGGCTATGAGTATATTTTGCGGTTTTAAGTCACGGTGAATTATATCCTGATTATGAAGAAATCCTACGCCTTCTAAAATTTGGCGTAGTAAAGCTTCTTTTTGGGTTTGATTTAATTTTACGGAATCAATCAATTGTTGTAAATTGCCTTCTTCGTAGTACTGCAACACAGCAAAATCGTAATCGCCCGTAAACGAAGTAAAAGTATAACAGGCTTCATAATTAGCAATATTGGGGTGAGTTGGCAGTTTGCTTACCATTTCCACCTCTTTTTTGAGCCGCACTTGTTCCTGTCCGGGTTTTACTTCGGCAACTTTTATAGCCACCCATTTATCCAAGTGTGTATCGTAAGCCTTATATACTTTCCCAAAACCACCCTCGCCAATACAGTCGGCTGAGGGGTTGTATTTATAGCGTGTTTGAAATTCTTGTTGTATCATCTTAATACAGTATATCTGAGTAAATTACTATTCGTTATTTGCAGCCTTTACCAATAAAATTACCCCACCAATAAACGGAACGGAAACAGCACAAATTCCTTCGAAAGTCCAACTGATTCCTGTATTGAAAATTGTGATAACACCAACCAATATTAGTAACCAACCTATTGTTTTGGTAGTAGTGTTGTTTTTTGGTTTTTTAATATCATTGGATTTAGGTTTTTCCGGTTCTACATAAATTGGATTGTACTTAGTTTCTGCTGAATTGATATTTTGTGGAATTTGAAATTTGTTCCAATCTAATTGAACTTGTTTTGCAAAATAAACACTGTCATTCTTTGTTACTGAAACTTCGATATTCGAATTGATTTTCTCACGATTAATATAAGTTCCGTTAGTACTAGTATCGCAAATTGTCATTGTGCCGTTCTCGTGCACTTTTAAAACAGCATGATACCTACTTACTAATCTTGTATCGTCTTGGGTAACAATATCATTATCCGGATTTCGTCCAATTTTGTAGGTTTTCATGCTTTTGTGTTTTTTGATTGTATTCTGTTGAATAGTTTAGATAAGAATGATAAAAATGATTTCTTTTGTTTGACTTTCGGCGTTTTTAAAGTTTCAGTTTTTATAGAATTTGTGTCAATTTCAACCATAGCAGCAGTCAAATTATCATGCTTTCCACCGTTTTCAATTCCGAGCGCATCAATTTTTAGCACGAGATTAGCAATTAATGTCTCCGTATCGATTGGTTGGCTAATAAACTCAATTAATTGCCCTTCGGGTAACATGCCCCAAATGCCATCGGTACAAAGTAGAAAGCGGTCGCCAGTTTGGTAAACTAAATTATCGGCAGTATCAATTTCAACGCTTTGTTTAATACCCAATGCGCGGGTAATAATGTTGGATTTGGTGGAAGTACGCGCTTCTTCTTCGGTAAGTAAATTGGCTTTTACCAGTTCAAATACATGTGAGTGGTCGAATGTACGGAAAATAATTTCGCCTTTGCGTATTTGGTAAATACGGCTGTCGCCCACATGGCAGGCAATGGCTTTTTCGGGTGTTATCAGTAATGCAGTAACTGTAGTTCCCATTTTTTTATATTCAGGGTTGGCGTGGGCTTCGTTCCAGATTTTAGTATTGGCTTCGTTTATGGCATTTTGTAAAGCACTCTGTGGTTCTGTTTCTGGTGAGGTTTCAATATATTTCAGAATAGTGTTAACAGCCAATTCGGCAGCATATCGCCCACCATTGTGTCCGCCCATTCCATCGCATACCACAATCAGCTCTCCAAATGAAGTTTTAGCTGTTCCGTAAAAATCCTGATTTTCCTGTCGCCCACCAATGCGGGATTGAATATTTATCA
>CAZEEN010000046.1:0-12709 GCA_964511115.1 uncultured Paludibacter sp.
CATTTAATCACAATAACAACACAAAGATAAGTAATGTTTTTTTGATTACAAAAAAAACACCAATAATGCGGTCAATACGGTAATGATATATTGTTATTTGGAAAACGAGTGGCACATGCCGCTCTGCGGTGAGATTTCCTTATAACTGAGCGTAGTCCCGATAGCTATCGTGGAGGAGATAACGCTCAGCATCCCGTCCAATCGGATATGTCTTATTTAAATGAGTAAAAGTTCGCGGTGGTTAGGTAGGAACCAACGGTCACGACCAACGGGAGTAATTATAATCCTACCTTCAGTTACTACAAGGATTTATAATCCGCTAAACATTCAAAAATAATATTTATCTTTGTAGTTCTACTTTGACAGATTATAAATTTCAAAATAAAATATCAGAGACAATACTAATTCACATCCCCTTTAGGGGCTTGGGGCAGTTAAAAAATTATATATTTCCGCCCCAAACCCCTAAAGGGGCTTAAAGTCACCTCTGATTTATTGATTATTTTCGCATAAAACTTAATCTGCCAAAGTAGAAGTAGAAAGAAATGTCGAAAACAATGAATATACAGCATAGAATTACAGGTGAAATATATTTTGTGACAGATACAGTGGTTGATTGGGTAGATGTGTTTACTCGTCCGGTTTATAAACATATTATACTCGAATCGTTGGAGTATTGTCAGAAAAACAAAGGACTTATAATTTATGCATGGGTTCTGATGAGTAATCATTTACATGCTATTGTTGGCAGCAATAGTCAAGAACGAGTTTCGGATATTTGGCGTGATTTCAAAAAGTTTACAAGTAAAAAATAATTGAAACTATAAATAGATTACGCTGGTGGTACAGGACTTTTAAAAGTGGAAGTGGTTTAATTGTAAGTATTTCGGATTAAAAATCCTGATAACAATATAAGTTGGGATTACAATTTTTCGCAAGCTCAAGACCGATGGTTCCCAACGACGGTGCGCAATTCCTTATATCCGGTGGGACGGATACATCGGAAGTATCTGCTGGTCAATAATCAATTGATTATACAAAAGTTTTGCCTTTACATTAAAACAGGACATCTACTTGTAATCTGTCGGAAAATGCGATATAGAATTAAGTGATTTGTGATTTTCTAAAAGAAAGCCTTTTCATTTCTATCTATATTCCAAAATAAATTGTGATGATATCGTTTTACAGATAAAAAAAAGAACCGTTTTTAGAACGGTTCTTTTTTTATCAATTTATCAATTATCATTTGTCAATCCAGTATATCTGTACCCAGAAATTCGATACGCTGCATATCCATATTGAGTTGGATATGTATCATCATTAAATGATACTGTAAATACAATACTATCTGCAACAGAACCACTAGGAGTATGAGCCGCACCTAATAGAATTTTACCATTAGTAATAGTCACTTTACTATCATAACTAACATTCTGAATATCAGCCCCTGAAAACGACATGGAATTAACATCCATATTAATTTTAGTTTTAAAATCCCAAAAGTGGCCATTATCGTTTACCCATAATTCTGTAGAACTATTAGTTGATGTATTATAAGTATCTAAATGAAAGTGCCCAACTCCAAAAAGATCTTCATCTTTGAACACAATGTTTCCATTAGCATCAATGGCATCTCCTGTAACATACCATTCTCCAGCCATTTTTTGAGCTGCTGTACCACCAATAGGATCTTTTTCACATGAAGTGATAAAAAACATGCTAGACAGTAGCACTATTGCATATAAATATATTCTTTTCATATATAATATTTTTTATTTCATTATTACATTAAAATCCATACCTGCATATTTAGCATTCCAACTTATTAATCCAGTTACAGGATCAAAAGTTCCCCCAGCCAATTCAGACAATGAATCACCCCAG
This sequence comes from uncultured Paludibacter sp., assembly GCA_964511115.1. GTDB lineage: Bacteria > Bacteroidota > Bacteroidia > Bacteroidales > Paludibacteraceae > Paludibacter. The sequence continues at coordinate 1,885 of CAZEEN010000046.1, forward strand.
CCTGCTACACTACTTTCAATAAGAGTTATTGAATTATCTGTGTTAAGTCTAAACTTACCAACACAAGCATATTTTGAACCATAACCTACACGCTGATCATAATAACCTCCAAGATAATCTGACACATAATAAACACTTGGTTCAATTTGAAGTATCAAAATATCGTAGCCCTCGTATGCAATGGTAGCACCTTGTCTAAGTCTAAAAGTTCCATTCTGCACTGTGTGCATACCTGTTGAAATTAAAGATGGTGTGGGATCCGCAACATATACTGTTCTTTTACCAGAAACTGAGAAACCATCTGCATTCGTTGCTTTGTAAGATATAGAATAAATACCGGGGGTATTTGAATCTACATCTGATTTAATTTCTACCTGAGAAGTTATATCTTCTCCATTAAGCTCTGCAACGCAACCAGCATCAACATAAGCAGTACCTTTATTAATTATTACAACTGGTTCACCAAGCACTTTGAGAACTGGATAATACGTAATATCCGTAAAACCAGCAGTGCTGTCATTATCGCAACTAACAAACGCAAAGGATGTTAGTATTAATACGAATGATATAAATAATTTATTTTTCATCTTTTAAATATTTTAATTATTAATACAATTATTCAGCCCAAAATACCGGAATTGCATCGCTTTTACTAGCAGGCGCATTACTATTTCTACTTGTTGAACTTTCTGCATACTTCATACGTTGCAACAATTTTGTTTCACCTAACTCTGAATTAACCTGAATTGGAGTATATAGTGTTCCTGGTACATATAATGAAGGAGTAAAAATATCAGTTGATATACTATATATTTCAGAACCCTTAACTGTACCAAAAGCAGGATATTTCAAACGACGCATTTCTGCCCAAGCCTCAAAATTATTAACTCCACCTAATGCAATCCATTTTTGAATACCAATTAACTTCTCATATTCAGCATTATTCCATTTATAATATGTATCGTATATAGGAGCAGCTCCTGTAACTCCCATAGTATTAAATGATGCATCAATAGCAGCCTTGTAATGATTTTCAGCAGCAGCAGCAGTACCATATCTTGCTTGATACTCCGCAAGGAAAAATTCTACTTCTGAAACCGTAATCAAATAAACAGGCATGTCGTATTTGAAAACCGGTCTACAAAAATAAGGTGATTTATATAACTGAGAAGTACTAAAGTTTGTTCCAGATACACCACCTTTAAATTCACCACTTTCATTTTTTACAAAATAAGTATCAATGCGAGCATCGTTACTTTCAAGCATTGTTTGCATTAAAGCAATATTTGCAACGACATTTATTTGAGTTGAGCCAAAATAAGTTGCATACTCTTCTTGATAATAAGGACTTGCCTTACCAGCTTCATCTGCCCAGCAATCATCCCAAGACACATCTTCTGCAGGAAAATTATTTTCAGCTATAAGAGCCGCTAATTGAGTCTGCACATTCTGTACTTTACTAATTCTCATTAATAATTTAAGTTTCAATGCATTCGCAAATTTAACCCATTCGACAGCATTAGCTGTGCCAAATAAGAAATTCTTAGCTACAAGATCTGCAGGTGAAGCTTTAGAAAGTGCATTATCTAATTCAGCAAGAATACCATTATACACTGTTAATCCATCGTCATATTTTGGTGCAAGATTTGCAACATTTAAACTTTCAGTGTATGGAATTTCACCATAAGCATCAACTAAAACTTGAAAAGTAAAAACCCGAAGAGAAGTTGCTGCCAAATATGTTCCCCACTCTTCTGAAGCAGCAGATTTCTCGCGAATAATCTCAAGATTCTTAAGAGTACGATTATACAATTGAGTATATGTTCCGCTGGAACGAGTTGCAGACATTTTGAATTGTGAATAATCTACATAATTACTCGTGCCAAAATTATGGGCGTAGTGTTGTGCATAATAACCGCCAACAATACGAAGAAAGTCGCCATAACTAGCAGCAAGATTCATTTCAGCTGCAGGCAATATCATTTCTGATGTTACAAAGTCTCCATTGGGCGAATTCGGATCTGTGTTGATGTCAAGATAACTGTCACACGAAGTAATACCCAAAACAATTGCTAATAATAATATTATTTTTTTCATACATTTAAAATTTTAATATGTGATACTTAGGTTAAAACCATAAATACGACTAGCAGGGTTTGTATATAACTCGCCAAACATACCGCCTAAATCTGTACCTTCTGTGCTAGACTCAGGATCGATATAATAGTTGTCAGCCGCTGTCCATACAAAAGCATTATTAACAAATGCTGATAAAGAAACACTGCTTAAATAAGTTGGTTTTAGCCATTTCTTAGGTAAGTTATATGAAATTGTGATGTTACGAAGCTTAGCAAATGAGCGATCAACCATATAAGCCATACCTCCATTACCCCAACCTTTTTTATCAAAATAATCCTGATAACTACCATCAGTTAATTTTAAAGCAGTTGAATTTTCTTCGTAAGTCACACCACCATTACCATCATCAATTACTTGTACTGAATTAGGTACTACAAAAGGTTTACGATCATTGTATAAAGTTACAATACCATTACCAGTAAATTGCATTAAGTTTTTAGTTCTTGAAAACATTGAACCACCATAACGCACATCTAATGTAGCACTTAGAGATACTCCATAAGCAGAAAGTGTTGAAGTAAGACCTCCTGTCCATTTATGATTCATATCTAAACCTGTATTCTCAACATCAGCACCTAAAACAGGTTGACCATCAGCATCTACTATTTGATAACCATTATATACACTACTTGCATCCTTTACATACTGAGGTAGGTAAGTATAATACACACCCATAGCCTTTCCTTCTTCAGCATACATATAAACGGCATCATTACCAGCTGCAAATCTATCAATAGTTACTTTACCACCCTCAACATTTTCGGGCATTGATAGAATCATGTTTTTGTTAATCGCAAAGTTAACATCTAAATCCCAACGGAAATTTTTTGTTTTTATTGGCGTTGTATTTAATAATAATTCAAAACCTCGATTTTGTACGTCACCAAAGTTGGTAACTAAAGAACTAAAACCTGTTGATGGGTCAATTGGTAATGTGAAGATTTGATCAGATGTTACTCTGCTATAATATGCTGCATCTATACCTACACGTCCTTTGAAAAATTGAAGGTTCAAACCTAATTCTGACTCAGCAGTAATTTCTGGTCGAAGATTAGTACTGCCTGCTATTGAACTGCTAATAAACGCATTTGCTCCATTCATTGGAAATGCTGCAATATCTGAGCCATAATAACCATTCGCAAAACCTTGAACAAAATTTGTACTAGTATAATACGGTGAAGCATCATTACCTGTTTTACCATAAGCAAGTCGGAGTTTTCCAAATGATAAAATATTATTTTTAGGTAATAATTCCGTAAAAATAAAACTTAAAGTTGTTCCTGGATAAAAGAAACTATTATTTCCAATTGGTAAAGTCGATGACCAATCATTTCGAGCTGTTAAATTAAGATATAACATATCATTATAACCCAAAGACACATCTCCGAATAATCCAACTAAACGACGTTTAACTTGACTTTCAGAAAGTTCAGTTTTAGTTGCTCCATTGCTTAAATCCCAAAAACCGGTATTAAAAGTTAATACATCTGTTTGACCTGTCATTGAAGTACTATATCTTTCATTCATAGTAACCCCAGCTTTAGCAGCAACACTTATTAAACCTATCTTATCGTCATAACTTGCAAGAAAGTCATGATTTAATTCATGAGAGCGTCTATATCTTGAAAACACGTAACCATCTTGATTCATGTTTTTTGGAGCATATCCATAATCTTCATTAATCAAATCATCTGTTAATTTAATTTGAGGAGAACCCACTTTTGAATCAAAGTCTGCATAATCAAACCCGAAACGATAAGCCAACGCTAATTGTTTGAAAATTTTGAATTCAGCTTCTATTTTTCCATATAATTGCTTCGAATCTAAATGATTGTAATTATTGGCTAATGACCAATAAGGATTGGTTATACCATAAGGTGTAAAATATGCCTCTGGAGTATTAAACGGGTTTGTAATATCTTTCATATCTAAAATAGAAATATCTCTAGACATTTCATACAAACCATCTACTACCGAAGTTCCCTGAAAAGATCCAACAATATCTGTTTGAGATTTTGCAAAGTTTACAGATGAGGTAACTTTAAACCAATTATTGGCTTGAAAACTTGAACGATATGCAATTGTATTTCTGTCATAAGAATCAGCGTCTGTCGGCATTATACCATCATCATTTGAGTTTGAATATGACAAATAATAGTTTACTTTTTCATCTTCAGAAACTCCACTAAGTGATACATTGTGATTATTTGAGACACCAATGTCAAAAAAATCACGTACATTATTTTGCAAAGCTGAATACTTATGTATTAACTGTTGATTGTTCCAAATCGGGCCATAAACTTGTGTAGAACCATCTAAACGAGGCCCCCAAGAACCATTTTCAATATAAGTTTGAGTTCCATTCCAGCCTTGTCCAAATTCATTCTGCATTTCAGGAAATACTGACACTTCACGCAATTGTAAACCTCCACTATATTGTAATGTAAAGTTTTTATCTTTACCTTTTTTACCTTGCTTTGTAGTTACAACAATAACACCATTAGCAGCGCGACTACCATACAAAGCAGTTGCAGCAGCACCTTTTAATACAGTCATCGATTCAATGTCATCTGATGCAACATTACCAATACCCCCAGCACTAATTGAATGTCCAGATGTATTTAAAGTAGTATTTTGCAAAGGCACACCATCTACAACATATAATGGCTGATTACTACCATTAATAGATCCAAAACCTCTAATAATAACCGATGAAGCAGCACCTGGATCAGAAGATGTAGCCTGAACTTGCAAACCAGCAACCTTACCTGAAAGTGCATTTGTTACGTCTGTACTTCTAGACTTTAAAATTTCATCACTTGAAACTTTAGTAGCAGCATATCCTAAAGATTTTTCTGAGCGTTTAATACCCATCGCAGTTACTACCACTTCGTCAATCAACATAGCATCTGACTCCATTTTAATAGTCATACCTACTTTCGCTTCAACATCCAAAGTCTTCATACCTACGTACGAAATAATTAAACTTTTCTGTGAACCCGATAAAGTGATTGTAAATTCACCGTTTACTCCGGTAATTGTACCAGTAGTGGTGCCTTTCACCATAACCGATGCTCCAATAACAGGTTGCCCATCTTCTGCCGAAGTGACCTTTCCACTTACGGATTTCGACTGAGCATTAACCAAACCCACACCTATCAAAAATAGACAGGCCCATAAGAACGTTAGTTTTCTCATAAATTTAACATTTTTGTTTATAAATCATTTAATTGCGCTTTTTAACCGAATTTTATAAAACGTGGGTGCAAATATAGAGTATTCCTTTTTAAAAAACAAGCGTTTTTGATGATAAATAGTAAAAATATTCATTTTATTGACATTGAAATGACACAATTAAATGAATATATATACCTAATAGTAACAAAAATAAGCTTTGTAATTCACGGAAATGTAAACTAAATTTTAAACATATACTGCTGTTTATCAAATATATAAATTTTTAGAATCATATCTTCATCTAAGAAATAGTCGTTTTTTCACGCTATCAAATTGAAATATATTTTTTAATTCAAAAATTTCATCATTACTTCAAAATAAATAGTATTATAATAGCAACTCTTTTTATAATTTACGTTAATCACCAAATATCTAATGAATTTAAGAGTATGTTTGTTCATGAAAAAGCGGATTATTTATAGCATAAGTTACAATAATGTAACATTTTTGGCTCTTTTGTGTGGTACTGATAGTAAATTTCAACAAATAGTTAGGTCAGAATCACTCAGATTGTATTATTTTTGTACCGCAAAAGCGTCAATATGGCAAAAAAAACACTTACTCCCACCATTAAACGGAACTCGGTACGTACGCACCGTCAGGTTTTTGCGCTCAACGACGACGAAAATAAGGTACTTAACCGCTACATTGCAAAATATAAGGTACAGAATAAAGCTAAGTTTATTCGTGAAACATTAATGTTAGCTATTATTCGAAAATTAGAAGAAGACCATCCAAGATTGTTTGATTAGCAAAAACAGCCCCCAACCCCTAAAGGGGAGTTAAGAATGGCACGAAATTTGGTTGATATTTGGGCTATTACGTGAATAAAAAGTATGAGATATATTTTAATATTGTTTTTGTGTCTAAAATCGATAGGAGTTTTTGCAAATTTTTCAACTGCAAATGCCGATTCGATACCAACCGAATTATCTGATTCGCTTCCAAAGCAATTGATTGATATTGATGCGGCTCTCGAAGGTTTAATATCGAAGCCTGCTTCGGTACAGGCGGTTATGGCATCGATGCAGGATTCAACAGCTGCCTCCATTCAGGACACTATTATTAATATTGAACCTCCTCTCCGCATAGTTGATGCTAAAACATTGCGCGAAGAAATTGATATGATTATTCGCAATGTGCCACTTGTAAAAATCGACACTCTCTTATCGGAAAATAATTTTCTGTTTTTACCATTGGTTTTGCGTAAACATCCTTTTCCCTTCGATTTTAGAAAAAACTTGCTAAAATATACCTTATATATAGGTAAAACCCCGACAACGCTTTATGCTTACAAAATGCGCGTGCCCGAAATTGAAAAGGACATGGATTATATCCAAAAAATGCGACAAAAAACACTTCAGCATATTGTTGTTACTCGACCGGAACTTATTTTGTACAGCGAAGATGAGCTGCCAAACACGGCTGATGTAAGAAGTCAACTAATTGATGTTGACTACAGCAAAAAGGTTAAATTTATGGACGATGCCAATATGATAACAAGAACACGTCGAAATTTGGTGGTGGAAAAAGCAAAATTGGGACCGTGGACACACAAAGCCAATGCTTATCTGCAATTTTCGCAAAACTATGTTTCGAAAAATTGGCATCAAGGAGGTAGCGATAATATTGCTATTTTGGGCACATTGAGTGGAAAATTAAACTATGACAATAAAAAAAGCATACAATGGGAAAACTCAGCCGAATGGCGTGCCGGATTTAACTCCATTGAAGGTGACACTATTCGTGCTCTGAATACAAACGATGACATTTTTAGAGTAAATAGCAAATTAGGGATTAAGGCCGGTGGTTCATTTTTCTATTCGGGTTTATTCGATTTTTCAACTCCAATTTTCTTAACATACAAAGGAGTAAACTCTACTGTGTTAAAAGCCGGCTTTATGACTCCAGTACGTTTAAATATTAGTGCCGGTCTCGATTATAAATACAAAAAACTTTTTTCGGTAATGGTTTCGCCACTTTCGTACAAATATATATATTTGAATAACCCAAAAGTTGACCCAAAACTTTTTGGTATAAAAACAGGGGAAAATATATTGAGCGAAATAGGTAGTTCTATGCGCATTCAGGCAAATTATGCACCAACCCGCGAAATGACTTTCGACTCGAAACTCACATTTTACACCAACTACACCAAGGTGGAAATAGACTGGGAAATAATTGGTAACTTTCAGCTTAATAGATTCTTGTCAACACGTATTATTCTAAATCCTCGCTACGACAATACTGTTATTATGGCTGCTGGCGAAAAAGCCAAAATTCAATTTAAGGAATTGCTTACATTCGGACTGTCGTACCGTCTACTTAACTAATCAAACTTATTGCGCCACGTATCAAAGGTAGCTACCTGATATTCGCCATAGCGGGCAAGTTCTTTCCGAATTTGCTCTATAGTGTGTGGCTCGGCCAATTTGGTTTTCGAAAAAAACTTATCGGCATAGCAAATAACTTGTTCTTCGAGCGTTTGAGGAAAAAAATCTTTATGTGGAAGAGGAAGATTATTCTTGATAATCATTTCCTTGGTTAACCCAGTTCCCGTGTGTCGTTCGCACACCATTGCATGACGGGGCAAGCCTTCGGCACGTAGCAGTTCAGCACCTAGGTAACCGTGCTCAATGTATTGGTGCGTGCCTTTACAATGAATACGCGGTGCATCGCACATAAATATTCCAATATCGTGTAAAAGCGATGCCTCACTCAAAAATTGTTTATCGAGCTTTAGGTCAGGGTGTTTTTCGGCTATTTCAAGTGCTTTATCGCGCACCTGTTCGCTATGTATTTTCAAAATAAAATAAATATCCGTATCTTTCGGGTAATATTTTTCGATAATTTTGTACGGGTCGAGCATTTGTAAAAACTTTATTAAGTTTTAGTGTTACTTTGTGAAAAAACTTTGTGAAACTTAGTGTTATAGCTTTTATACTATTACACGAAAATCACAAAGAATCCACAAAAAACACAAAGAGTTGTCTTTAAATATCAGTATTTCAAATAGATATTTTAATAAATTATGTTTGCGCAAGTTGAATAAATAGAAATATCAATGCTGAAACATTTTTTCAATCCATATTGTTTAATCCAAAAACAAGAAAGATGAAACAAGAAAATAGGACCGAATTTGTAAACAATCTTTGTAAAAACACCCTAATGGAGCATTTGGGAATGCAGTTCGTAGAAGTGTCGACAGGAAGAGTTGTTGCAACTATGCCAGTAGACCATCGTACGGTACAGCCCTTGGGACGATTGCATGGTGGTGCTACTATGGCTTTGGCAGAATCGATTGGCAGTATTGGTTCTTCATTTTTAGTGGACACTGATAAATTTCACGTACTTGGGGTCGAAATTAGTGGCAGCCATATTGGTACAACTACCGAAAACGAAGTGATAGCAATTGGTACCATCATTCACGAGGGAAAATCGTCGCACGTTTGGGAAATAAAAGTGCAGGACAAAAACGACAAACTAATTTCACTTTGCCGACTGACCTGCCGGATAATACCTGTGAGATAATGAATAACACGGATGATTTTTTTCCATCGTTAGCGGCTTTGCACTATGTTTGTCAGCATCAGTACATTCCCTTTGTGTCCTATCGTTTGCCGCAACACTCTGCCATAACTACGATGGTACAATATAAATCGTTCCCAAAAACAATTGCTGATTTTGAGGAATTAAACGTTGGCGAAGGTTATGTAATTGCACCTTTTACTGCGAATAATGGTTTAAATTCGTATTTACTAAAAGCCGACTTGGAGTTTAAGGATAACAATATTTCAACCGAAATAATTGCCGAGCTTAGCAGAAATGAAATATTCAAAACAAATCCGAGAGAAGAAAACAACAACATAAAAACGACAACAAAAGATGAATTTGAGAGCAATGTAAACAAGGCAATTGCGTCGATAAAAAACGGAAAATTACGAAAAGTGGTGATATCGAAAACACATGCAATGGAAATGCCTGCCGACTTTTCGGCACCGCATTTTTATCAAAAGCTCTGCTCCATTTACCCCAATGCATACATTTATTTTTTAAGTATGCCCGGCGTAGGTTGCTGGATAGGTGCAACACCCGAACCATTATTAACGACAGAAAACGAATTGATGTACACGGTTTCGTTGGCTGGCACACAAGCATATACAGGTTTGCCATTGGAACAATATGCGTGGTCGGAGAAGGAATTGGATGAACAAGCAATTGTAACTAATTTTATAGCACAAACTTTAACGGATACGGGAATTATTGACTTTAGCAAATCGAAGGTCGAAAACTACAGAGCGGGAAACCTAATACACCTAAAATCGGGATTTGAATTTAATAAAACGGAACTGAAAAACGAACTGTCAAAGCTGATAAACGCCTTACATCCAACACCATCCACGGGTGGACTACCAAAAACGAATGCATGTGTATTTATTCTTGATACCGAAAAACACAACCGCAGTTACTATACTGGGTTTTTAGGCACAGTTCACCCCGAAAACGGTTGTCAACTATTTGTAAACTTGCGCTGTATGCAATTGTTTCAACAAAAAATTGTATTATACAGCGGAGCTGGCATCACAGCATCGTCGGTTGCCGAAAACGAATGGATTGAGACTGAAAATAAGCTTCAGACCTTAAAACAAGTAATTTCCTTTCCCTAACTACACAGAGCCTATAAATAGGGATGAGTTACTATCTTTATTTATGATTGATTATATTTAGCTGACGTTTTATTTAAAAGGACTCAAGGATAATGCATTTTACTATCATTTTGAATTATTTTCGAGTGAATCTATCAAGTATTCTTTCACTTTTGATTAATTTTCTGTACTTTTGCTGCCTATATGACAACATAGGGGATAAAAATAAACATTATGGAAAAAATTGATCAACTCGATCGTAAAATTTTACGAATTATTACTCAAAACGCCCGTATGCCTTTTAAGGATGTGGCTGAGGAGTGTGGCGTTTCGCGTGCTGCCATTCATCAACGTGTGCAACGACTTATCGACATGGATGTAATTACCGGTTCAGGTTACAATGTAAATCCTAAAATGTTGGGATTTCAAATGTGTGTGTATGTGGGCATTACGCTCGAACGTGGCTCTATGTACAAAGAAGTGGTAAATCAATTGGAGCAGATTCCCGAAATTGTAGAATCGCAATACACATTGGGTCATTACACCATTCTTGTAAAATTATATGCCAAAAACGACGAACACCTAATGGAATTGCTTAATGGCCGCATTCAGGAAATTCAGGGCGTAGCGTCTACCGAAACACTCACATCGCTCGACCAACGCATAAAACGAACTGTACCGATTGAATAGGTGCTTCGCACGTTATTTGGCACTTCGCACGTTATTTGGCTTCGCCGTTATTGGCACTTCGTGCGTTATTTGTGCTTTGCACGTTATTGGCACTTCGTGCGTTATTTGTGCTT
>CAZEEN010000046.1:12809-18567 GCA_964511115.1 uncultured Paludibacter sp.
TCGTGCGTTATTTGTGCTTTGCACGTTATTGGCACTTCGTGCGTTATTTGTGCTTTGCACGTTATTGGCACTTCGTGCGTTATTTGTGCTTCGCACGTTATTAGCTTCGCGTTATTAGGGCTACGCCGTTATTTAATTTCTTATTTTCTAATTTCTAATTTCTGACTTCTAACTTTTAATGGAAACAGTAGTAAGCGGCATACGCCCAACCGGGAATTTACATCTCGGAAATTATTTTGGCGCGTTGCGCAATTTTTTAACCATGCAAAACGAGCATAATTGCTATTTTTTTATAGCCGATTATCACTCGCTAACAACGCATCCTACGCCGCAGGATTTGCATGGCAACGTAAAACAAATCTTGGTGGAATACCTTGCTGCCGGACTTGACCCCGAAAAAGCAACACTTTATATTCAGAGCGATGTGCCCGAAGTAGCCGAATTGTATTTGTTTTTGAATATGAATGCTTATATTGGCGAGTTGGAGCGCTGCACCTCGTTCAAAGATAAAATTCGTCAGCAACCGCAAAATGTAAACTCCGGTTTATTGACTTATCCAACGCTTATGGCGGCTGATATTTTGATACACAAAGCATCGAAAGTGCCTGTAGGTAAAGACCAGGAGCAGCATTTGGAAATGACACGAACCTTTGGAAATCGTTTTAACCGCATGTATAACATCGAATATTTTCCTGAACCACAGGCTTTTAATTTTGGGAATGAGTTGGTAAAAATTCCCGGGTTAAACGGCAGTGGAAAAATGGGAAAATCGGAAGGCGAAGGCAATGCTATTTATTTTGCCGACGAGCCCGAAGCTATTCGCAAAAAAGTGATGAAAGCCGTAACAGATAGTGGTCCGACTGAACCAAATCAGGCAAAGCCGGATGCCATTCAGAATATTTTTCAGTTGATGAAAGTCGTTTCGGCGCCCGACACATTGGCATTTTTCGAAGAACAGTACAACACTTGCCAAATTCGCTATGGCGATATGAAAAAGCAATTAGCAGTGGATATGATTGCATTTACCGAGCCTATGCGCGAACGCATTAAAGCAATTTCGGCCGACGAAGCATACGTGTCGCGTGCTGCACGTATGGGCAAAGAAAAAGCGCAGGAAAGTGCTGCCAAAACCATTCGCGAAGTGCGTGAGATAATTGGGTTTAAACGGTTCTAAATCCCTCAAACTGCAAAATGGAGGTTTAAATTTTACAATTGAAGCGAACTTACTGTTTCCTAATACTCTCTTGCGTATAACATCCACCATCCATCACGGCATAAGCCCCTTTGGACATACGCAGGTTTTGGAATTTAATAAAAATATTCGCCTGTGCGATAAACCTTTTCAAATTCCGATTGTTATGATTGGTATAATATAAAATTAAATCAAATTCAAAAAAAATATTAACAACAAAAAAGGCTTAAAATTATGGCAGATGATCCGGTAATATGTACTTGTTTAGACATGTGCAAAAGTGAAATTTTAGAAGGTATTCGCACTCATAAATGTAAAACATTAGAAGAAGTAGGCGATGCTATTGAAGCAGGTGCTGTTTGTGGAAGTTGTAACGACGACATTCAGGAAATACTTGACGAAGAAAATGCTTAATTGAAATTACAGCATAAAAGAAGGGAAATACTTAGTTGTGTTTCCCTTCTTTTATGCTGTATAAAACCACCAACTTTGATTCTTGTCAAATTCAGTTAAGTAAATAATTTGTTGTATCTTACATTTTTTGCCCAAATACTAATTCACCAAAAAATTCAGGTCGGTGAAAGTCGGGTTGCTCGGTGGTTATGGCGTTCCAACTTACAAAATGTGGGCTGTCGGTGTCGTCGGCGCATTTGTAAAAGTTAGCATAAATTTTATCTGGCAAATTAGTGGAGTCGATGCCCATTAATGCGAAAGGAATTTCGACAGTTAGCTCCCACTCAAAGTTGCCCTGCATTTCGTTGAATGCTCGGCGACCAATGGATGGAAGGCGTTTGATAGTTTGCATTTCGGCATTGCTTAATAGTTGCACATCGTCCTTGCGGCCTTTGCGGCGAGAAGCCGAACAAGTTCCTATACAGTTAAATTCAAAGTTTGTATAATACTCGTTACCCGGAACCTGACAAAAGAACTCCACGCAACTATCTTCATGTACAGGACTTTGGTCGTCGGAGTAAGATGCCTTGAGTAAATTTCCCCGAACATAAAAACGTATAAATAAGCTTGTGTCGCTTCGCAATATATTAAATTCGGTGATTGGTTTATACGGAAATCGTTTCGGCCAATTTACTATTTCTACCATGTCGCTCACGCCATTTTCAACTAGTAAAGTTGTCAATTCGCTTAAGTCCTTCCCCGAAATTTGCGGATAAAACGGTACATGTAGTTTTTTCATCTTTCCTTTATTTTTTTACTAAGCTATTTTCGCTACAATTATACTAAAAATTATTCGAATACCGTTTATATAATTTATAACAGTTTTGCCAATGCATTGTTTTGTAGTTTGCCAAAACAAATAAAATTGTGTATTTTTGAAACCTTTTTGGTGCTAACGAATTACGTTAGACGGCATTATTCTCACAAAGTTTAAGTTTTATAAAAAAAAGATGTTTCGAATTCTACTTTCTAAAATGCTGTTATTACTCTGCTTTTGTTTTGTGCTGCAACTCAGCGCCGAAAACAAACAGGTAGTTACCGAAATGCAGATTAGCAACAACGATTCCATTTTAAAATACAACTATTTATATAACAATCAGGCATTACCCGTTGTTGAAACAGAAACACTAAAAAACGGCACTAATTGGGAAAATATTTCGCAAACAGAGTGGTATCGGCAACCCGATTTGCCCGCTGGTCAAGTGAAACGTAGTTGGGCAAACAATAAATGGAACGACAACTATAGTATTCGTTACCAAAATATTGATTCAAAAATTGTTGAAACGCATTCGACAGTTTCAAATACTATCGAAACAGCTATTCGAATGATTGAGTCTTATTTTACAAATAACCTGAAAACAAAACAAATTGAGTTTGTTAAGCTAAACGGAAGCTGGGCAAAGGCACTCGAAACCCAATTTTTTTATTCCTCTAGCAATCTAACCGACTCATCTATCGTTTATCATTTCGACAATAACGTACTAAAGGTTTCGTACAAAACAAACTACAGCTACAATCCCAATGCTAGTTTAAAGTCTATTATTGTTCTGGCAAAAAATGATTCTGAATTAATGTTTCGCAATGTTTCAAAATCGGTTTATAGCTACAAAGCAAATGCCATTTTGTCCTTACGAAATTATAGTTGGAACAACAAAACTTTGAATTGGGAAAACGATACGAAGCTAGAATATCTATACGACGAAGCAGGGCAAGTGTTGGAAGAAATTTCTTGGCAATGGAATTCCATGTTTTGGAAACAAATATTTTGCTATTCCTATCAATACAGCACTGAAAATCAGCTGTTTAAAAAACTAGTATCTACGCCAATTTACCGCGATTGGCGCAACACAAATTCGGTAAATTACCTCCGCGAATCGAATTCGAGCAACATGACTATCGAATCGGTGTATGGTTTTTGGGGAGGCAAAGCGGGCGACAAACTCAATACGCATATATCATTTCCTTTCAACGACGAAACAATTATTCGTAAAGCCGAAACCATTCAGCTCACATATATACCTTTTGTAGAGTCCTCGGTAAATAACATTTCAAAATCTTCGGTAGTTAAGGTATACCCAAACCCTTCGCATGGAGTATTTTATATTTCAAATTTCGCGGCAACAAACTCTTCATGGACTTTGACAGGCTTAAACGGAACAGTATACAGAAATTCCGATTTGAATCTGAGTTCATCCATTATCGACATTTCAGACTTAGCTAATGGCATTTATCTTCTAAATATTAGGTCGGCTTCCGAGAACGAAACACATAAAATTGTGAAATACTAATCAAGTATAAAAAATTGCTGGTTAAAAAAATAAATTTTTAGGCAAATAATTTGATTAGTTGGTAAAAAAGCGTTTAATTTGTAGTTCGTAATAAATTCTGAAGTTTTGAGTGTAACTAGCAATCAGTTAAATAGTAAATAATACAATATCAATGAAAAGCTTATTAACAAATCTTGGTCCGATTTTAATGCTTATTGGCGTAGTAATTCTGGCCGTTTATTTTTTCACAAATTCGCATTCGAATGCTTATTTAATTTCGGCGGGTGTTTTATTAGTAGTTGGTTTTTTTGCTCATATTATTTTGAATAAAGCAATAAAATAATTCGGCTAAAATTTATAACCAAATTCGTATTTAAAAAACAGGAATCGGCACTTACAAAGTGTAGATTCCTGTTTTTTTATGGCTGAAAGCTATTGCAGCATTCGATTTAATGAATATATTTACAATCGGAAACTGAGTGGTAATAAGTATTTTTTAAACAACTGACTTATAAATAATTAACACTATGAGTAAAAAGAAAAATTTTGTGCTCGATACCAATGTTATTTTACACGATTTCAAATGTATCTGGAATTTCGAAGAAAATGATATTTATATACCCATTGTTGTGCTCGAAGAACTCGATCATTTTAAAAAAGGAAACGAACAAATAAACTTTAATGCGCGCGAATTTGCTCGCGAACTAGATCTCGCTGCCACCGAATCACTTTTTAAAAAAGGAGTTGAATTGGGTGCGGGCAAAGGAAGACTTTTTATTCTTACCGGAAGTGATTACCCTGATATTATTTCTAAATCGTTTGTGGAACATACGCCCGACCACCGAATTTTGGCAGCTACCTATACACTACGCGATGACAAAAAATCACAACGAACCATTCTCGTTACCAAAGATATCAACCTACGCATGAAAGCCTTGTCGCTTGGTCTCGAAGCCGAAGATTATATCAACGACAAAGTAACCAACATTAATATTTTCGAAAAAAACCACGAAACATACTCGAATATTTCCACCGAAATTATCGACAAAATGTATTCGGGCGATGGTTCTGTACCCGTGGATGAACTTGATTTTGCTGCCGATATAGAGCCGCAGGATTGCTTTGTGCTAAAAAGTATTCGGTCGAGCATACTGGCACGCTACAATCCGTTTACAGGCATGGTGAAACGGGTGGAAAAAGAACGTTGTTTTGGTATTGAACCACGAAATGCCGAACAGGCTTTTGCCATGAATGTATTGCTCGACGACGATATTAAACTCGTGGCACTGACCGGGAAATCGGGAACGGGTAAAACCTTACTTGCATTGGCTGCAGCCTTACACAAAAACGAAAATTACAAGCAAATTTTGCTTGCTCGCCCCATTGTAGCATTGGCAAACAAGGATTTGGGATTTTTGCCTGGCGACGAGAAACAGAAAATTGCTCCCTACATGCAGCCACTTTTCGACAATTTGAATGTGATAAAACATAATTTTTCGTACCAAGGTAAAGAGATTCGTCAAATTGAAGAGCTGCAACGCAACGAGCAACTGGTAATTGAAGCATTGGCTTATATTCGTGGGCGCAGTTTGTCCGAAACATTTTTTATTGTGGACGAAGCGCAAAACCTTACTCCTCACGAAATAAAAACCATTATAACGCGTGCCGGCGAAGGAACAAAAATTGTATTTACGGGTGACATTCAGCAAATTGATTCGCCGTATCTAGATATGTTCTCCAACGGATTGGTTTATATGATTGACCGTATGCATGGACAAAACATATTTGCACATATCAACCTGCTCAAAGGCGAACGGAGTTACTTATCGGAGCTGGCGAGTAATTT
>CAZEEN010000047.1:0-11803 GCA_964511115.1 uncultured Paludibacter sp.
TGCAATAAATTTTAGTTTTCTCATGAATCAATTTCTTTTAAAATAGCTGATAATTCCAATCTCATCGATTTTAAACGCTCTACAAGTTCCTGATGTTTTTCAACAGTTTCCTTTTTTTGGCTTAATTGCTGTTTAGCTCCATCCAAAGTCAGTTTTTTATCTTCAACCAGATGAATAATATTTTTAATAACCTGAATATCGTCCTTTGTATAAAAACGTGTATTTCCTTTGTTGCGTTTTGGCTTTAACTGTTTGAATTCTTTTTCCCAAAAACGCAGGTTCGACTGGTTAATGTTGAACATTTCAGCTACTTCGGAGATAGAATAATACAGTTTTTCCATTCAAAAATAAAGTTACTTTAGAATTTTTAATCGTTGACCAATTTGCAAATTGCTTCCCCGAATGTTATTCCATTTTTTTAATTTTGGAACCGACACACCGTATTTATTAGCTACATAACTCAGTGTTTGACCTTTCTTTACGGTGTGATATTTCGTTTTCGTACCTACTGAAGTTGAAGCTAATGGTTGCTTTTGCGCAAGCAGAATCTCTGTTTCTTCACGGCGATTATTGATTAACGAATCGGCTTTATAGCTCAAAATCTCTTGTTGTTTATCAATAAAGCCATTAGCATAGTTGAGTGGCAAACAAAGCGCATAAGGTTTAATATTACCTGGAATAATATCTTTCCGGTATTGTGGATTTAAAAGCCGAATTTGTTCAATTGGAATATCTAACACAGCACTAATTTGGTCAAAATGTACTTTTTCATTTACAATAATTGTATCCGTTATTATCGGCATTTTTACTTTAGCTTTGCAGATGTTGTGTTGTGTAGCGTAATGCATCGAATAGTTTGCTGCAATAAAAATCGGCACATAACCACGTGTTTCCGCAGGCAAATACGGGTAAATATCCCAATAATCACGTTTGCCACCCGAGCGACGAATTGCTTTGTTTACATTGCCCGGACCACAGTTGTATGCCGCAATTACCAAATGCCAATCGCCATACATCGAAAAAAGGTCTTTTAGAAAACGAGCAGCAGCATAACTTGATTTAATCGGATCGAGACGTTCATCGACAAGGCTGTTAACTTCCAATCCATACATTCGCCCGGTAGGAATCATAAACTGCCACAAACCTGCAGCTCCCACGCGCGACAAAGCTGTGGCATTTAATGCTGACTCAATTATGGGCAAGTATTTTAATTCGTTTGGCAAATTATACTGACCTAAAACGTGCTCGAAAATAGGGAAATAATAGTCGCTCATACCCAACATGTATTCCATTTGTTGGCGTTTGCGAACAGTATACATTTCGATAAAAGAGCGAACATTATTGTTGTAAGGCATTTCCATAATGCACGGCATTTTGGAAAGTCGTAGTTTGTAAATAGAATCGGAGATGTTTAAAGGAACATCGGACGAACGGCAATTCGATTTCTCGGCGCGTTTTACTACCCACGAATGCAACAAATTATCGAGTGTATTGTAAAATTCGTTTGGCACCGAAATAGTTGTATCTTTTCCATCTTGACCCGGAATATTGCTGTTTGGTGCATTTAATTGCGCTAACAATGCTGCCGGCAAGGCTATCAGTAAAATCAGTATGTTTTTTAGTACGTAATTCATTAAAAATCTATTTCTCCAATTATAACTTTAAATTCATCATCAAAAATAAATCATCATTTTAAATTTAAACTCAACTGAAAACCGGCCGAGTTTGTTTTTCCGTACGCATTTTGCAAAAGTGCCGGTCGTATGTGCATCGATAAATCGGGACTAATGTCGAAATCAAAAAGCTGCGCATCAACATACGCTTCTACCAAGGTTAATGCATAATATCCTATCGAGAGTATAATGCTCAAATCTCTGTTTCGGCGATATTGTTCGTAAAATGATTTTAAATTTCCTTCTAATCCCGATTTTCCTCCCGGATAATTTTCGATTGTATAGCCCGTTGGCAAAAGTCTAAGAAAGCTATTTGTATCGTCATTTACATCCGAAATATCTCTGTAAGCCAATTTGTATTTTTCATAACGTGTGGCATTCAAACTTATTGCATAGGCGCAACCTGCAAATCCAGCATATACAATGGGAACTTTCCAATACCTACGGTTCATTATTTGTCCAAATCCTGGTATTATTGCTCCCATCCAAACAACCTTTACTGGGTCAGGCTTAAAACTTTCAACTGATGTTGTTTCATTTTTTAAAGCCGCTTTTTTTTGTTTTTTAGTTTCGTTAATTGGTTTTATCAACGAATCGGCTTTTATGAACAAACTATCGACACTGTTTACATTGGCTTGCACCAAATTTGTAAACAATACGAGCAAAATTAGTATGTATAAGAACGGTTTCAAACGAACGAATTAAATTCTGTCAAACATTTCAAGCACTTTAGCCAACTCTTCGTCGTTCGAAAAAGGAATACTTATCTTTCCTTTGCCATCGGCTGTACAGCTAAACTGAACTTTTGTGCCAAAAAGGTCACTCAAACGCAATTTAATTTCATCGAATTCGGGCAATTTAACAACAGGATTTTCCGATTTCGTTTTTGTTTCAACAGTTCCTGTCTCTGCAATCTGACGAACTAACTCTTCGACTTTCCGAACCGAAAGACCCTCATTTACAATTTGTTCGTACAATTTAAGTTGAGTAGCAGGGTCGTTCACACCTAAAATGGCTCGAGCATGACCCATGTCTATCTTTTTATCTTTAATGCTCATTTGTATTTCGGCAGGCAAACGTAATAATCGCAGATAATTGGCAATTGTGGTACGTTTTTTCCCTACGCGCTCACTAAGTCGTTCCTGAGTCAGTTTATACTCCTCCATCAATCGATAAAAAGTAAGCGCAATTTCGATTGCATTCAGGTCTTCGCGTTGAATATTTTCTATCAGCGCCATTTCCATGACCTGCTCATCCGCAGCCGTTTTTACATAGGCTGGAATGGTACGTAACCCTATCGATTTTGAGGCACGATAACGACGTTCACCAGCAATAATTAGGTATGTTCCATTGTCGTTTTTACGAAGTGTAATGGGTGAAATAACTCCCAATTCGCGTATCGAAGTTGCTAATTCTGTTAAAGCTTCTTCGTCGAAATGCACACGTGGCTGATTTGGGTTTGCCACAATAAGGGCAATATCCACCTCACTTATCGACGACGAACCACCTGTACTGATTGTTTCAGTATCAATCAGCGCACCAAGTCCGCGACCAAGTCCTGTTATGTTTTTTGCCATATTACTATAAACTTTAAAAATCTACTCTTTGTACAGACGGAATGCATTCCGTCTCTACTTCTTATTTCTCACTATCAGCTCTTTAGCTAAATCCATATAATTTATTGAACCTTTGGATTCGGCATCGTAAAGCAATACTGGTTTGCCATGACTTGGAGCTTCGCTCAAACGCACATTGCGTGTAATGGCCGTTTCGAACACCATACCCTCGAAGTGTTTTTTAACTTCATTATAAACCTGATTGGCTAAACGTAAACGATTGTCGTACATGGTCAATAAAAAGCCTTCAATTTCCAACAGCGGATTAAGTTTGCTTTTAATAATTTTTATAGTATTTAGCAATTTACTTATTCCTTCGAGTGCAAAGTATTCGCACTGTACTGGTATAATTACCGAATCGGAAGCAGTTAGCGCATTTACCGTAATCAAGCCCAACGATGGCGAACAATCAATTAAAATATAGTCGTACAAAGGTTTTAGAGGACTGAGCAATTTATTCATTACATGTTCGCGCGACTCCATATTCAACATTTCAATTTCGGCTCCTACAAGGTCGATATGCGATGGAAGTACAAAAAGATTTTCCACTGCCGTAGGATGAATCGCCTGTGACGAAGGTACGCCATCAATCAAACATTCGTAAATTGTAAATTCGAGTGTTCGTATGTCAATTCCTAAACCCGACGAGGCATTTGCCTGTGGGTCAGCATCAACCAAAAGTACTTTTTTGCCCAAAGTTGCCAATGAGGCAGCCAAATTAATGGCTGTGGTGGTTTTACCCACCCCGCCTTTTTGGTTTGCTAACGAAATTATTCTACCCATTCTATTAAAGTTTTTTTAATCTGCAATTGTATTAAAAATCATAACACGGCCATGACTCATTCACTATTTAGCTATAAAACAACTAAATCGAAAAAGGAATTACATTTTTTACCGAATGGCAAAGATAGGAAATTTAATTCACCCATTCAAGTCATTCAAATTGCAATAAGATTTTTTAAGTGTATTTTTTTTAGCTGGTGTTTGCTGTTTAGTTGGAGTGTTTTCACGGATTGCCTATGCTATTGAACTTGTAAAGCTGGTTGCCGTTATCGAATTGTATTTCGCGTTTTTTCTCAACAAAAACAAAATCTACGTTCAGGGTTTTGTTCTGCGTAAACTGAACTTGAATTTCATCGTTGTCGATTCGGAAATATTCACCAAAAACGTTATTGACTTTTACAGTAAATTTATCGGCATTTGGTACGCTAAGAATAAAACTTCCGGTTTTGTCCGTTAATACTGCAAAGTTTTCACCAGTGCTGCTTTTTGCACTTACACGAACTCCACTCAAGTCAATCTTACCTTCGGAGCTATTTTCGTCGCGCACTAAAATAATGCGACCTTTAATCTTATAGCTTTCAGCTAAAGGCACGTAAAATGTATTATTGCGTTCGTTGTAATAGCTTTGTTCCGAACCATTTAAAAAATAGAGATATTCAAGATTCGAAAGTGGCGAAAAATTCATGCGATAGTAGTCGTGTGGCAAATTTTCGATTTGGATTTCACCCTTAACGTCCGAAATTAGTTTTATTTCGGGAATAGTACTTACTTCGTTATGTTTCAATTGATCTTTTTCGATAGTTACCAAAATGTCCGACACCGGCGGCTCGTTGTCCGATTTTGTTCGATTACCATCTAAATCGTTAAAAAATACAGTTTTCAAATTATGGTATTTTTGTCGAGGTTGTTGCATATTGAAAGCTTTGGTAACACCCAGCACCATATTTAAATCTTTTGTCGAAACACGTCCGTTTTCATCATCCAGTACACGTACGTTGGTATACATAAATCCACTTATCGATAGATTCCACCCATTTTTCAGAAATTGGTCGTATTTTATATTATACGAAATATTTTCGCGGCCGGAAGGAATGTAGTAGGCATAATTCATATTGGCGCTCAATTTTACTTTTCGGTTAAAAAAATAGTTCTCGTACGATGGGCGAAATTGTATGCTGCTCGATGTTTTTGGTTTTTCATCAACCTGCACACTTCGATACAAATCACTTGTTGAACCGCTTGTATAGTAGGCATTTAATCGCCATACATTATCGTAGTAGTTTATTCCTACCGAATAGGATAAATTGTTGTTGAGCGTAAAGTTTGTTAAATCGGGGTCGGTTGTTTTGTAGTTGAAGCGAATATTGCTTATCGTAAAATTTGGAGTTATGGATCGATAGTCCCCTAATTTAATGGTAGCCGACGTCCAAATGCCAGGTTGGAAGGTGGTAAAATCGTTTTTGTAATTTCCAACGCCGCTAAATTGTTCGCGTGTTGAGCCGCTATAGTTTGGTCCAATTTGATAAATTATATTCGAAGCATAAAACGATACGGTGAGTCGTGCATAGTCAGTTAGGTTGTAGTTTGATTGGTTGTTTAAATTTAATGGAAATCGTGATGTTGCATATGCCTGACGATTGCCGTAAAGAGTGAAATATATCTTATCGTTCAGTCTGAACCTGCTATCTAAATACGATTGCTTAAGCCCCGAATTTACTATGTAATTATGTTCTGAATTCATGGTGTTGAAGCGCAGGTTGAAATTTTTATACCGAATGTTGTACGAAAACCGATAGCTGTAGCCTAATAACGAGGTGTCTTTTAGTCCCACATTATTAGTAACTTTCGATCCCAAGAACTGAAAGTTAGCTGAATGGTACTTGAAAAGTGTAAATCCTAATCCAGCTGAAACGGAAGTAGCTTTGTAGTTGCTCGAATGTGAATTCTCGTTGATTAATTCTGTACTAAGCGCAAGGTGAAATATGTTTTTATTGATTCCAACGCTTTGTCCTACGATGTTCGAATACGGATTTTGTATTAGGGAGTAATTTATCGTCGTATTTCCCTGTAGCCTTAATGTGCCTTTTATGCCTCGTCCGTTTATTGAGTGCATACTTCCGTTGCTTACGTTGTAGCCCGCCTGAATATTGCTTATAGATGTGTTGTAGTTTAAGTTGTATAAAAACTGTCGTTTAAAATCAAATTTTTGATTAGTTTCGCCCAAATAAAGACTTTGTACGCCTGCTGTGTATTGCAGCTCACGCTTTTTAGGGAATAAAATACTACCATAGGCTCTAAAACTATGGCGAATGGGTTGATTCGACATTAAATTATAAAGCTGATAGTCGATGTTGAGTGGTGCAGCGCTTTGGTTGCGTTGATTTACAAATGTACTATTCAGTTTTTGTAATTGTAATGCCGTCGATTTTATGGTTTTGTCCGATGAGGCAGCTATTATGACCGACGATTCTTTCCAGTTGTTCAGATAGCGAATACGTTCGGTGGGATTCATTTTTGTTTGATAAGCTGCCGTCTGATAAATTGTAGTGTCACGAAAAGCAGGCAAGTTTATAAATTCGTTATAAGTATCGCTATTGCCCCTTAATGTGATAAGTTTTCCTACTTTATACTCTAATTTTATTAGTTCGTTTGTGTTGCCCTTGTTTGTTAGGCGAAGTTGAATAGTGGTGTTGGGGTTGGTGTCGGTAAAATACAGGTTTGTTTTGTATACTGAAAAATCCCATCGTGCAGAAGCTGCAATCGATATGTTTGTCGATGCCAAAAGCGCTTGCTGGTCGGTGCGAAACATAGCTGATATTATATATGAAACACCTCCTGCCGCATTGTTGTAGGGCGAAATATGTATAGGTATGTAGGCTGTGTCGCCACTATTCACGGTTAATTTTTCATTGCCCATCGATATAATGTTCCAGTTTTCGGGTGCCGAAAAAGTAAGATTGCCACTTACTGCTTTTGAACTTGAATTACTTATTTTTAATACATTAAATGCAATATTGCCCGATACAATACTGTCGTTCGATTTACTAAATAATAGTTCAATACCTGTGGGATTTCGCTGGGCTACGCTATTTGCAATCGAAACATATACAAAGCAGGCCACAACGAATATTATTCGAAATGCGTATGATAGATGAGTGCTTATCGTTTTGCTTGCTAACATTCCAATGGTGTATTGTATTAAAAACCAGGTCCTGTTGGAACCAGTTCAAATTCAATTTCGATATTGTAGTAATCGGGGTCTTCTCCCATCAGCGAGCCGTTACCGCCATCGGCTACAGGCTTGCCACATTCGTAGCTAATATTTAATTGGCTATTAGCCCAGTTTAGGTCAACCCAACTCACATTCGTGTAGGTAAATAGTGGTGTCCAGTCAGACGATAAATCCTGATAGCCATACGAATAACCACTTTCGAGCCCGGTTACATTCTCAGCTTTTACCCGTATTTTGTTGAGTGCTAAGGTGTGTACGTCGCCTTTTATGTTTGCCTGATTGTTGAATGCTCTGAAGTAAAGCACAAAGCCCTGAAGTACATGGCCTACGCGGCTCGAATCGGCAAGTGTGATTCCAAATCGGGTACCTGTTTTAATCTCGATGCCTTTTTTTATCTTTCCTAAGTTGCTGAAATTCAAAGGTAAACTGCTGCCATATAAAACATTCAAGCGTGCAGCGTTCCATTCTTGCGAAGCTATATTTATTGTACTATAACATAAAAGTACAGTTAATAAAAGCATTTTAGAAGATAGAAGTTTGGTAATGAACATAATGATGGCTACAAGTAAGGTAAGTAACAACAAAAAGATTGACCAACCTTTTTTCAGGTTGATCAATCTTCAAAAATAGTGTTTTTTTTCGAATTATTCAACAGCTAATTCGAACAATACGTTTGCAACGTAACGATCGGGAGCTGGGCTTGGATTTTGATCGATTATTTTTACTGCGTTCATTGGTACTACAGCACCTTGTTCGGCAGTGCCACAACGCCAGTTAATTGTAAACGAATTGTCGGCAGCGTCACCTGCATTGGCATTTTCAGTGTTGTTATCTTCAATAAGTTTTACAGGGTAAACTTCTAATGCTGCTACCTCACTTGCATTTTTGGTGGGTACGCTAAACAAAGATCTGTCATCGTTTTTTGCTTTTAACTCTGCAGGGTCCTCAAATGTGTTAATTCCTGTGTTGCTGATTGTAAA
Source organism: uncultured Paludibacter sp. (assembly GCA_964511115.1). Taxonomy (GTDB): domain Bacteria; phylum Bacteroidota; class Bacteroidia; order Bacteroidales; family Paludibacteraceae; genus Paludibacter. Next base: position 8,285 of record CAZEEN010000047.1, read on the forward strand.
ACCTACGTTGTTTAATGCAAATGCTGTGTTTGCATTGTCGGTGCCAAGAAATGTTGGTTCTTCGGCACCATAAGTTAAGTTCCAACGAGTTGATGAAGAAACTGTAAAATCGGTTTTGTACATTGAGCCCGATGTGGCAGGATTCGTAGAGCTCGATGTCAGAGTTTGCGAAGAAATACCATTTTTGTAATCCTCGATGGTGTTAAAAACAAACTCGATATTACCACCGTTGGTTACGGTCATACGCAATACCTGATTCAGACTTACTGCCACAGGAATTACATTTCTGTCTTTTACTGCTTGTCCAAAAGCACTAAAACCACAAATCAGCATTACAGCTGCTAAACTAATTTTTTTCATAAAAACTTTTTTAATTAAATAATTAATGATATTGATTTATTGAATCCGTCACTTTTGACGTTTTTTTCTAATGATTCCGAAAACAACTTTAGAAACAATGATTGAAAATATACAAAAACAAAGAAATATTTTCTTGTAGGTAAGTTTGTGAAATGCCCTCTACAAAAGCATTTCGGTTGCGAATGTAGTAATAATTGCTACAATAAAAAAGAATAAATTAAGTCAAAAACTTTATAAAAATTCAGTTTTTCACAATTCATTACCAATTAGAAACATAATAATATTGTTAATTCTTTAATTTCAAATAGTTGTTAAATTTATTTGTAATCATTACAATTCTGTAAGCAGTTATCATTAACACAATATATAACATTTATTAACGCTGAAATAATTCAAATTTATTTCAGACATTCAAATTTTTAATGCTAAAGTGATTAAAAATACTGTTTGTTTATCTTTTTAATTACTATATTTTTGTTATCTTTGCACCTCATAAAATATAAATAATTAAAGTTATGGGAAAAATTTCAGAAGTTGTGAAACCGGGCGTTGTAACCGGTTCCGATTTACAATTTATTTTTAAGGTAGCTAAAGAAGCCGGCTTTGCTATTCCGGCAGTAAATGTGGTAGGTTCGTCGACAGTAAATGCTGTTATGGAAGCAGCAAAAGTAGCCAACGCACCTGTAATGATTCAGTTCTCAAACGGCGGAGCTGCTTTCAATGCAGGTAAAGGTTTAAAAATGGAAGGCCAACAAGCAGCCATTTTGGGAGCTATTGCAGGCGCTAAACACATTCACACATTGGCTGAGGCGTATGGTGTACACGTTATACTACATACTGACCATGCAGCAAAAAAATTACTTCCTTGGATTGATGGATTGCTTGATGCTAGCGAAAAAAACTTTGCTGAAACAGGTAAACCTTTATTCAGTTCACACATGCTTGATCTTTCTGAAGAGCCACTTGACGAAAATATCGAAATTTGTGAAAAATATTTAGCTCGTATGAGTAAGATGGGTATGACTTTAGAGATGGAATTAGGTATCACTGGTGGCGAAGAAGATGGTGTTGACAACAGTGATGTTGATAATAGCTTACTTTATACACAACCTGAGGATGTTTATAAAGTATATGCTGCATTGAGCAAAATTTCTCCTAACTTCACTATTGCTGCTTCTTTTGGCAATGTACACGGTGTTTACAAACCAGGTAATGTGAAATTGACTCCAAAAATTCTAAAAAACTCACAAGAATATATTATTGCTAAAGATGGTTTGTCAGAAGCTCACCCTGTAAACTTTGTATTCCATGGTGGCTCAGGTTCTTCACACGAAGAAATTCGCGAAGCAATTAGCTATGGTGTTATCAAAATGAATATCGATACGGATACTCAATGGGCATTTTGGGATGGAATTCGTGGTTTCGAAGCTAAAAATCGCGAATACTTACAAGGTCAAATCGGTAATCCTGAAGGAGCTGAAAAACCTAACAAAAAATTCTACGATCCACGCGTATGGTTACGCAAAGGTGAGGAGTCACTTATCGCTCGCTTACAAGTGGCATTTGACGATTTAAATGCTGTGAATAGTATTTAAGAAATAAGTATACTATAAAAAGGTGTTGTCGATTAATTTCGGTAACACCTTTTTTTTATTTTTGTTCCATTATTCTGCTCATTTACTAAGGAATTGTGCAGTCTTATTGCAAAAAAACATTAAATAATTGATTTTTTGAAAGAAAAATGAATATTTATAACGCTTATAATCAGCTGGGTAACCTTTCCTAACAATAATCACACACATTTTGTTTACAATCAATGTTTGAGATAAATACAAATTAGTTGTATTTTTGCATGCAAATTGCAATGTCGACATTACAAAATGAGTCAAAAAATCGAACACGCGGGAATTATCACACACATCGATGGTACAAAAATTCAAGTTCAGATAGTACAACTATCGGCTTGCAGTTCGTGTCATGCCAAAGGTGCTTGTTCGGCTTCGGATATGGACGAAAAGCTGATTGATGCCGAAACAACCGACACAACTTTAAAAATTGGCGACCAAGTTCAACTTATCGGCGAAAGTTCTATGGGCTTATTTGCAGTCCTCATTGCTTTTATCATCCCTTTTCTTCTTATCCTAATTAGCTTATTTATTTTACGTTCGTACACTACAAACGAAGCGCTTTCGGGCACTATTGCTTTGGGAGTACTCGTTCCGTACTTTATAATACTATCATTATTTAATAAAAAGCTAAAAAACAAATTGAAATTTACAGTGGAAAAAGTATAGTGTTATAAAGTTTGTAAGGTTTTTAAAGTTTATAAAGTAAAAACACATAATTTTCTATCCGTTTTTAATTAATATCAAAATGAATATTATTGTTATTGCATTGATTACATTAGGAGTTGTAGGTGCCGTATCGGCAGTTATTCTCTTCTTTGTTGCCAAAAAATTTCATGTTTTCGAAGATCCGCGTATCGACGAGGTAGAAGCGGCACTTCCGGCGGCGAATTGCGGTGGTTGTGGTTTTCCGGGCTGTAGGGGCTTTGCCAATGCCTGCGTAAGCGCCGAAACGTTGGATAGTTTAAACTGTCCGGTGGGTGGTAACGAAACCATGAAAAAAGTGGCCGATATATTGGGCAAAACAGCCGTAGAAACAGCACCAACTCTGGCCGTTGTTCGTTGTGGTGGTACTTGCGACCATCGTCCACGTACCAGCGACTACGATGGCGTAAAACATTGTTTTATAGCACATAACCTTTACAGTGGCGAATCGGGTTGCTCGTATGGTTGCCTAGGCTTAGGCGACTGCGAAGTGTCGTGCGAATTTGATGCCATCCATGTAAATCCAGTTACAAAACTACCTGAAGTTGACGAAGATAAATGTACTTCGTGTGGTGCTTGTGTGAAAGCTTGTCCAAAATTATTGATAGAATTGCGCAAAAAAGGACCGAAATCTCGCCGTATTTACGTGGCTTGTCGCAACGAAGAGCGTGGACCAATAGCCAAAAAATCGTGCGATGTGAGTTGTATTGCATGTACCAAGTGCGAAAAAGTTTGTCCGCACGAAGCGATTACCATTAGCAATAATCTGGCATTTATACACGATGATAAATGTAAACTCTGCCGTAAATGTGTGGAAGTTTGCCCTACA
>CAZEEN010000047.1:11903-18261 GCA_964511115.1 uncultured Paludibacter sp.
TATACACGATGATAAATGTAAACTCTGCCGTAAATGTGTGGAAGTTTGCCCTACAAATGCCATTGTGGAACTTAACTTTCCACCGCGAAAAGTGAAAGAAGAACCCCTAACCCCTAAAGGGGAATTGGTTTCTTAATTAAAGTAGAACTAAATTTTTCATTTTCAAATTTTCAAATTTTCAAATTAATATTCCCCTTTTAGGGGTTAGGGGCAGATATGAAAACATTCAGAATGGGTGGCATTCACCCAAAAGAAAATAAATTTTCGGCAGGCAAACCAATTATTGTGGCTGAATTACCAAAGCAGGTAGTTATTCCATTGTCGCACTACATTGGTACTCCGAGTGAGGCTGTTGTAAAAAAGGGCGATTTGGTAAAAGCCGGACAGCTTATTGGCAAAGCCAATGGTTTTATTTCGGCTAACGTACATGCGTCAGTTTCGGGTAAAGTAAGTAAAGTTGATGTACAACTCGATGCAACAGGATACAAACGTCCTGCTGTGTTTATTGATGTAGATGGCGATGAATGGCTCGAAGGAATTGATTGTTCGACAGAATTAAAGCGTGAATGCAATCTTCAGATTGAAGATATAAAGAAACGTATTCAGGATGCCGGCATTGTTGGACTTGGAGGTGCAACCTTTCCTGCACATGTCAAATTGAGTCCTCCTCCAGGCAAAAAAGCGGAATGTTTGATTATCAACGCTGTTGAATGTGAGTCGTATCTCACCAACGACCATGCTCTAATGCTCGAAAAAGGCGAAGAAATTATGGTAGGTATTAACATTACAATGAAAGTTCTTGGCGTATCAAAAGCTTATATAGGAATTGAAAACAACAAACCCGATGCCATTGAATATTTAAGCAAATTAGCAAAAAATTATCAGGGCGTAGAGATTGTTCCACTTAAAGTTCAATATCCACAAGGTGGTGAAAAACAATTAATTGATGCCATTATTAGACGCCAAGTACCAAGTGGTCGTATTCCGATTGAAGTGGGTGCGGTGGTTCAAAATGTAGGAACAATTTTCGCCATTTACGAAGCTGTACAGAAAAACAAACCTATGGTGGAACGTGTAATTACCGTTACCGGAAAGTCAGCTCCAAATCCTGGAAATTATTGGGTTCGTATTGGAACAATGCTTTCGGAAATTGCCGAAAAATCGGGAGGCGTACCTGCCGATACTGGAAAAATTGTAGGTGGAGGTCCCATGATGGGACGCTCATTTATGACCCTCGAAGTGCCAACTGCCAAAGGAAGTGCGGGAATATTATACATGCAACGAGAAGAATCGCTACGCAAACCCATAAAAAATTGTATTCGTTGTACCAAATGTGTCAGCGTTTGCCCAATGGGATTAGAACCATTTCTGTTAATGAACGAAAGCGAACGCAATATGTGGCCGGAAATGGAAACAGACCGTGTAATGGATTGCATTGAATGTGGAAGTTGCAGCTATACTTGCCCTTCGAATCGACCGTTGCTTGATTATATTCGTTTTGGCAAAACAACAGTTGGTGGTATCATTCGTAGCAGAGTAGCAGTAAAATAAAACAACTAATTTATGGAAAAACTTATTATATCACCGGCACCACACATACATGGTGGCGATTCAATCGAGAAAAACATGATGGGCGTCATCATTGCACTCGTACCCGCCTTGTTGGTCGGACTATATTTCTTTGGTTTAGGTGCATTGATAGTTACGCTCACCGCTGTAGTGTCGTGTGTGGCTTTCGAATATCTTATTCAACGCTACATTTTAAAAACTGAAACATCGGTTATGGATGGTTCGGCTGCATTAACCGGCTTGCTGCTTGCTATGAACTTACCTTCAAATTTACCAATTTGGATAATAATAATTGGGTCGTTGGTAGCCATTGGAATTGGCAAGTTGACTTATGGCGGTTTGGGCAATAATCCGTTTAATCCTGCATTGGTGGGGCGTGTATTTTTGCTTATTTCGTTTCCGGTACAAATGACTTCGTGGCCAGTGCCTTCGCCTTTAAGCGGAAGTTATTTGGATGCTGAAACAGGAGCTACAGCATTGGCTATGATGAAAAGTCATTTTGGCGATATGCCAACTACGCTCGATTTATTTCTGGGTAAAATGGGAGGTTCCATTGGCGAAATTTCTGCTTTGGCATTATTAGCCGGACTTATCTATTTATTAGCTAAAAAAATTATCAGTTGGCATATTCCTGTAAGTATTTTGGTTACAGTTTTTGTATTTACTGGTATTCTCAATTTTGCAAATCCTGAATTATACGCATCGCCAGTATTGCACTTACTTTCAGGAGGTTTAATGCTGGGCGCTATTTTTATGGCCACCGATTATGTAACTTCCCCTATGAATCCACGCGGAATGTTGGTTTACGGAGTAGGAATAGGAATAATTACAGTTGTAATTCGTGTTTTTGGAGCTTATCCCGAAGGCGTATCGTTCGCCATTCTGATTATGAATGCATTTACGCCATTAATAAATACTTACATTAAACCGAAACGCTTTGGCGAGAAAGTGAAATGATGTGGTGATGTGTCCCGATAGCTATCGGGAGTGGTGATGTGATTAATTAGGAATAAGTCAAAGGTCTTAAAAATAACAATAAATAACGCAAAGCAAATAACGGCGAAGCCCTAATAACGCACGAAGTGCAAATAACGTGCATAGCACCTAATAACGGCAAAGCCAAAATAACGCGAAGCAAATAACGTGAAACACGAAAAGAAATGGCACAATTAGAATCAAGTTTTAAAAATATGGTATTGGTACTCTCGGGCATTGCACTTTTTGCAGCCGGCACCTTAGCCTCGGTATACGAGTTTACCAAAGGTCCTATTGCTGCATCGAAAATAGCCAAACAACAAAATGCTATTAAAGAGGTGCTTCCCGCATCGTTCGACCATTTGGCAGAGCCTATAAAAATTGCTGATGGAGTAGAAAATTTAGTTGTATACAAAGCTTACGATGCAAAAAATGAGTTTGTCGGAGCTGCTGTAGAATCATCATCGAACAATGGTTTTTCGGGCAAAATAGTAATTATGGTTGGTTTCGATAAAGAGGGAAACATTGTAAATTATTCGGTATTGGAACAAAAAGAAACACCTGGATTGGGCACAAAAATGGTGGATTGGTTTAAAACCGACAAAGGAAATCAATCTATTATTGGTAAAAATCCTGCGATAGCTAATTTAACTGTGAATAAGGATGGCGGCGAGGTAGATGCAATTACGGCATCAACCATATCGTCGCGCGCATTTCTTTTTTCAGTTCGTAGTGCCTATCACGCATTTAGCACAAACAAAGATGAAGCAATTGCAACAACTAATGACACGATACAAAACAATTCAATTAATTAAATAAGGAAAACATCATGAGTAAAAATTCAAATCTGAAAGTATTCCTGAATGGATTTATCAAGGAAAATCCAATTTTCGTATTGGTATTAGGAATGTGTCCAACGTTGGCAACAACATCATCTGCCGTAAATGGTCTGAGTATGGGACTTGCTACTACCTTTGTGCTTTTTGGGTCCAATATGGTTATTTCTTTACTTAAAAATATTATCCCCGATAATGTTCGTATTCCTGCTTATGTGGTGGTTATTGCCACCTTCGTGTCGGTTGTCGAAATGAGCATGCAAGCCTATTTACCTGCATTGTACGATAGTTTAGGAATTTTCATTCCACTCATTGTGGTGAACTGTATTGTGCTTGGACGCGCCGAAGCTTTTGCAGCCAAAAACAGTGTTCTGAAATCATCGCTCGACGGTTTGGGGATGGGACTTGGTTTTTCGATGGCACTTACCATGCTTGGAACGATACGCGAGGTGCTCGGTACAGGCAAGGCATTTGGTTTTACTCTGTTTCCTGATAAATATGGGATGCTTATATTTGTACTTGCACCCGGAGCCTTTATTGCACTGGGATTTCTGATTGCTGTAATGAGTAAGTTGAAGAAAGCGTAATAATATGCCAATGTGCTAATATGCTAATGTGCCAATTGTCTGTAGAACAAATTAACAGATAAACCATTTTCTAATTTTTAACTTCTGATTTCTAACTTCTAACTTTTTGAAGATATGACTTATATTTTAATTTTTATTAGTGCAGTATTTGTGAACAACATCGTATTGTCGCAGTTTTTGGGTATTTGTCCTTTTTTGGGCGTTTCGAAAAGAATCGAAACGGCTTTGGGCATGAGTGGTGCAGTAGCATTTGTAATGACAATAGCCACAGTTGTTACATATTTAATTCAGAAATTTATTCTTGAACCATTTAATATTGGTTTTTTACAAACACTAACTTATATCCTGATTATTGCAGCGTTGGTTCAGATGGTCGAAATTATACTTAAAAAAGTATCTCCTGCACTCTATCAAGCATTGGGAGTGTTTTTACCACTTATAACGACCAACTGTGCTATTTTGGGTGTTGCAATTTTGGTAATCCAAAAAGACATGAACCTGATTGAAAGTGTCGTTTTTGCCATTTCAACTGCAGTTGGTTTTGGCTTAGCATTGGTTCTTTTTGCGGGCATTCGCGAACAACTTGGCATGACCCGTTTACCAAAAATGATTGAGGGGACACCTATTTCGCTGATTACAGCAGGTTTACTGGCTATGGCATTTATGGGCTTTGCAGGTATCGTGAAATAATTTTGAAATATTCGGCTTTTTTTTCAAAAACTATTTTGCAGTTCAAAAAAAAACCGTATCTTTGCACCGCTTTAGAAATGAAGCACACGCTAATTAGTTAGCAAATCTCGGGCGTTTAGCTCAGCTGGTTCAGAGCATCTGCCTTACAAGCAGAGGGTCGGCGGTTCGAATCCGTCAACGCCCACAGTTGAAAATCAAGCACTTACAATTAATTTTGTAGGTGCTTTTTTTATGCTTACACATACAATACACATACAACTATCTGTTTTGTTCGATTTTCAACTTATATTCTACACATACATTTTGAAATTATTTCAACAAAAAAACCGAATCAAATTTAATTGAAACGGTTTTTTATATTTTAGTTGAATTGAAATCTATTCGACCAATCCTGCTGAATGAAATGTGCTTTTTTCAGTCAAAATACAAAGTGAGAAATTTATATTATATTCACACTTCAAAAAGTACTACTTTTACCCCTGTTTTATTGCAACTATCTATTAATCAATAATATACGGCAAAATAAATCCAATTTGACATAATGTAGATTATATTACTAAAGATATTTTAACTATTTATATTGTTGTAAATCAGTTAGTTAGGTGTTTTTTAGGAATATATTTAAAACGTGTCATTACTTCGACTACTAACATAACTTAAATGTCAGTTAAAATACCTTTAATGTCAGTCTTTTTGCTCGGCTGTTAAGTAGTTGCAAAGATAGCTATTTTTTCAAATACCTACAAAACCGAAAAAAAAACCGCTACAATTTTTATTTTGCAGCGGTTTAATAAGATTCAAACTGACTGTTATTTGTCTTGCAAATAATCTGATATTTTTGCAATCACTTTAAAAATTGAATAGACTAATAGTGTCAAACAAAAAATTACACCACATCTTATTAGTTCAATCCAATTAGATTTTTCAATAATTTCATTAAACAAAATGATTAACAAATAAATCCAACCAACAATCAGCGAGGTTATAGCCCCAAAATTCGCAATACTACTTTCGGAAATTCTTTCATTTTTCATAACACTAAATTTTAAATTGTTTATATTATGCAAATATAGTGTTTTTTAATACTCACTATCTAATTTTTTTCTAAATTCTTTTGCCTCTTCGATGGTCATGTGAGTTTCGAACGGTCGAATTATCTGTTTTGCCTGCTCTCTGGTCATTTCACCATGTTTCAGGACTTGCAACAATAGTACTTTAGTTTCTTTATTCAGTTTCATTGTCATTTATATTTATAGCGTTAATTATATTATCTATCTGATTTTCAGATAAGTTGTTTAAATCAATCTCGATGCTTTGCGCTTGTAATGTAGGCAAAGTGTATTTAAGCAACTTTTCTAATATCAAAAGCCTATCTTTTGGCTCTAAACTTTCAATATCTTGTTGAATAGTTCCGATATTGTTTTCAATTATCTGATTTACTTTTGTTCGCAAATCGCCCGTTAATTTATTCGAAACGCCTATTTTGCGCCCGTTCGGGTTGTTCGTTTGTCCTTTATGCAGTCCCATTTTTGTATTTTTTTGTTGTTTGCAAAAATTATTTAATCGTTTGTAGTCCGTAAACATTTACGCCTTTTGATATTTCAACCGTGCGAATACTGTATTTTTGGCATACAAAGTCAACCGCTTGTATTGATATTTCCACGCCTGCCCACTTTGATATTTCCATCGCCCAAATATGCG
>CAZEEN010000048.1:0-18172 GCA_964511115.1 uncultured Paludibacter sp.
AACAACAATTGAAATGCCAGGATTATTAGGAAAAAAAATCGGAATGACATCCGTTTTCAGTGCCGATGGTAAAAATGTACCATGCACTGTTATCGAAGCTGGTCCTTGTGTTGTTACTCAAATTAAAACTGTGGATAGTGACGGTTACGAAGCTGTACAGGTAGGTTTTCAGGTTAAAACTGAAAAGCACACCAACAAAGCTGAAGCCGGTCATTTTAAAGCAGCAGGAGTAACTGCTCAGAGACACTTGGTTGAGTTCAAAGGATTTGAAACTGAATTCAAATTAGGTGATGCAATCACCGTAGAAATGTTCGAAGCAGATACATTTGTCGATGTAGTTGGAACTTCGAAAGGTAAAGGATTCCAAGGCGTTGTAAAACGTCACGGATTTGGTGGGGTAGGTCAGGCTACACACGGTCAGCACAATCGTTTACGTGCTCCGGGTTCGTTAGGCGCTTCTTCATATCCTTCACGTGTATTTAAAGGTATGCGTATGGGTGGTCGCATGGGTGGTGATCAAATTACTATGCAAAACCTTCAGGTATTAAAAGTTATCCCAGAACACAACTTGATTCTTATCAAAGGTTCGGTGCCGGGAGCTAAAGGTTCAATCGTAATCATTAATAAATAACCATGGAACTGAAAGTAGTAAATATTAAAGGAGAAGACACAGGAAAAGTTGTATCGCTAAGCGATGCAGTCTTCGGTATTGAGCCAAACGACCATGCTATTTATTTAGATGTGAAACAATATTTGGCTAACCAACGTCAAGGAACTCACTCGTCAAAAGGCCGTAGCCAATTATCGGGTAGTACACGCAAGTTAGGAAAACAAAAAGGTGGTGGTGGTGCCCGTCCGGGTGACATTAAATCGGGTGTTCGTGTAGGTGGTGGACGTATGTTCGGACCTCATCCACGTGATTATCACTTCAAATTAAACAAGAAAGTAAAACAGTTGGCTCGTAAATCAGCCTTGTCGTACAAAGCGGCAAACGGCTTAATTACGGTAGTTGATGCGCTTGAATTTGCAACTCCGAAAACCAAAGAATTCGTAATGTTTGTGAATAATTTACAGGTAGCTGATAAAAAACCGTTAATAGTTTTACCAATTGCAAATAAAAACGTATATTTGTCGGCTCGTAATTTAACGGGTGTTAACGTTCTAACTGTCTCAGAATTAAATACTTATGCAGTGCTTAATGCGAAGACTTTAGTGTTAACTGTAGAAACAGTGTCGGCAATTGAACAAATTTTTAAAGCATAAGGAGGTATAGAAATGGCAATAATAGTAAAACCAATCGTTACAGAAAAGATGACTCAGCTGGGCGAGAAACTAAACCGCTATGGCTTTAAAGTTCAGAAAGGCGCTAACAAGATTGAGATCAAACAGGCTGTAGAAGCCATGTATAATGTTACTGTTACAGAGGTTAATACCTTAATTGTAGCTCCAAAGAAGAAAAGTCGTTTTACAAAAAGCGGCGCAATCAGCGGAAAAACATCAGCTTATAAAAAAGCGATTGTAACAGTAAAAAACGGAGAACAAATTGACTTTTATAGCAATATTTAATAAATAAAATGGCTGTACGTAAATTAAACCCCACAACACCGGGGCAAAGACACAAGATTATTGGCACATTCGAATCAATTACTGCGAGTGTACCAGAGAAATCTCTTGTTGTAGGAGGCTCAAAATCCGGTGGTCGTAACCATGATGGTAAAATGACCATGCGCTACTTAGGTGGCGGACACAAGAAGAAATATAGAGTAATTGACTTTAAACGCAACAAAGATGGTGTTCCAGCCACAGTAAAAAGCATTGAGTACGATCCGAATCGTTCGGCACGTATTGCATTACTTTTTTATGCTGATGGTGAGAAAACATACATTCTTGCACCAAACGGATTGCAGGTAGGTCAGGTGGTTCTTTCGGGAGAAAGCGCTGCTCCTGAAGTTGGCAATACATTGCCTTTGCAAAACATTCCACTGGGTACAATAATTCATAACATTGAATTACGTCCTGGTCAAGGAGCCGCAATGGTTCGCTCGGCTGGTACATTTGCTCAGTTGACTTCGCGCGAAGATAAGTATGCAATTATCAAATTGCCATCAGGTGAAGTTCGTAAGATTCTTGCTACATGTAAAGCAACAATCGGAACGGTAGGAAACTCAGATCATGCACTTGAGAGATCAGGTAAAGCAGGTCGCTCACGCTGGCTTGGACGTCGTCCACGTGTTCGTGGTGTAGCTATGAACCCTGTCGATCACCCCATGGGTGGTGGTGAAGGTCGTTCTTCTGGTGGACACCCACGTTCTCGCAAAGGCTTGTTAGCTAAAGGGTACAAAACTCGCTCTAAGAAAAAACAGTCGAGCCAGTATATTATTGAAAGAAAGAAAAAATAATTAGAAAAAGTAAGTAAATAATATGAGCCGTTCATTAAAAAAAGGACCTTTTATCAATCTGAAGCTCGAGAAGAAAGTCTTAGCCATGAATGAAGCCGGTAAGAAAACCGTCGTTAAAACATGGTCTCGTGCTACAATGATTTCACCTGATTTTGTAGGTCACACTATTGCAGTTCACAATGGAAACAAATTTATACCTGTTTACGTAACCGAAAATATGGTAGGACACAAGTTAGGTGAGTTTTCACCAACTCGTAACTTCCGCGGTCACGGTGGCAAGAAAAAATAATCCATTGAAATTTTAAACAAGAAAAAATAAACATTTCAAAGAAAATGGGTGCAAGAAAAAAAATATCAGCCGATGCCAGAAAAGAAGCAAACAAATCGCTTTATTTCGCTAAGCTAAACGCCGTACCAACATCACCACGCAAAATGCGCCTTATGGCCGATTTGATTCGTGGAATGGAAGTAAATAAAGCGTTGAGCGTACTGAAATTCTCGTCGAAAGAAGCTTCTGGCAGATTAGAAAAATTACTGAAATCAGCTATTACGAATTGGGAAGCCAAAACAGAGCAAAAAGCTGACAATGTAGAACTATATGTAAGTAAAGTGTTCGTGGATTCAGCAACAATGCTCAAACGTTTACGCACTGCTCCACAAGGACGTGGATATCGTGTTCGCAAACGTTCGAACCACGTAACCATATTTGTAGATACTAAAATTACTAACGATAACGAAAATTAATTGCTCGATGGGACAAAAAATTAATCCGATAAGTAACCGCTTAGGAATTATCCGTGGATGGGATTCAAACTGGTACGGTGGCAACAATTATGGTGATACCATATTGGAAGACTACAAAATCAGAACTTACCTGAATGCTCGTCTAGCTAAAGCAAGTATTTCTCGTATCATTATCGAACGTACATTGAAATTTGTTACAATCACTGTTATGACAGCTCGTCCCGGTATTATTATCGGTAAAGGCGGACAGGAAGTTGACAAATTGAAAGAAGAATTGAAAAAGGTAACCGATAAGGATATTCAAATCAATATTTTCGAAATCAAACGTCCGGAATTAGATGCTGTTATCGTTGCTAATAATGTAGCTCGCCAAGTTGAAGGTAAAATTGCTTACCGTCGTGCAACAAAGATGGCTATTGCCTCTACAATGCGTTTGGGAGCCGAAGGTATCAAAATCCAATGTTCAGGTCGTTTGAATGGTGCCGAGATGGCACGTTCGGAAATGTACAAAGAAGGACGTACTCCTCTTCATACATTCAGAGCCGATATTGATTATGCTCACGCTGAAGCGTTGACCAAAGTAGGTATCATTGGTATCAAAGTATGGATTTGCCGTGGAGAAATTTATGGTAAAAAAGATTTATCGCCAAACTTTGCTGCAACTAAAGAAACTTCCAACCGTGGAGGTGACCGCTATAACAACAACGAACGTGGTGATCGCAAAGATCGTAACGACCGTGGTGGAAAAGGTGGTTTCAAAAAGAGAAAAAACTAACTGTTATTAATGAATTTGATAGAAGTAAATTATGTTACAACCTAAAAAAACAAGATTCAGGAGACAGCAAAAAGGGCGCATGAAAGGAAATGCCCAAAGAGGTAATCAATTAGCGTTCGGTTCTTTCGGAATTAAATCTTTAGAATCTAAATGGCTTACAGGTCGCCAAATTGAAGCTGCTCGTATTGCTGTTACCCGTTATATGCAACGTCAGGGTCAAATCTGGATTCGCGTGTTTCCCGATAAACCAATTACCAAAAAACCTGCAGAGGTTCGTATGGGTAAAGGTAAAGGTGCACCAGAAGGATTTGTGGCTCCTGTAACTCCGGGACGCATGCTGTTCGAAGTAGAAGGTGTTTCGTTCGAAATTGCCAAAGAAGCTTTGCGCTTAGCTGCTCAAAAACTACCCGTGACTACTAAATTCGTGGTAAGACGCGATTATGATTTCACCGCAATAAATGTGTAATGAATATGAAAACAAGAGAAATAAAAGAATTAAACACAAAGGAGATTCAGGAACGTGTAGATGCTGAAAAAGAGCACTTGGTTCGTTTGAAACTGAATCATGCCATTTCTCCGCTTGACAATCCATCGCAGATTAAAGTGGTACGTCGTACATTAGCTCGCCTTGCGACTGAATTACGTCAGCGAGAAATAAATCAATAAAATCAGACTCTGATGGAAACAAGAAATTTAAGAAAAGAAAGAACGGGTGTCGTTTTCAGCAACAAAATGGAAAAAACCATTACTATTGCTGTAAAGTGGAAAGAAAAACACCCTATTTACGGTAAATTCGTAAATAAGACAAAAAAATACCATGCTCATGACGAGAAAAACGAATGTAACATTGGTGATACAGTTCGTATAATGGAAACTCGCCCGCTGAGTAAACTAAAAAGATGGAGATTAACAGAAATTATCGAAAGAGTTAAGTAATTATGATACAACAAGAATCAAGACTCATAGTTGCGGATAACAGCGGTGCTAAAGAAGCACTTTGTATCCGTGTATTAGGAGGAACCAGCAAACGTTACGCCACATTGGGCGATATTATTGTGGTAACAGTGAAAAGTGTAATACCTTCAGCTGATATCAAAAAAGGTATCGTATCAAAAGCAGTAGTTGTTCGTACGAAAAAAGAAGTTCGTCGTGCCGACGGTTCTTATATTCGTTTCGACGATAATGCATGTGTGCTATTGAACAACTCTGGTGAAATCCGTGGTAGCCGTATTTTCGGCCCAGTAGCTCGCGAATTGCGTGCAACGAACATGAAAATCATATCACTTGCACCTGAAGTGCTTTAATCTTCGAAAAAAAATAATTTAAGATGAGTAAATTACATATTAAAAAAGGAGATACCGTTTACGTAAACGCCGGAGCCAGCAAAGGCAAAACCGGACGCGTGTTAGAAGTACTTGTTGAGAAACAACGTGCTATCGTAGAAGGTGTGAATTTGGTGTCGAAGAGCACCAAACCAAATGCAAAAAGTCCTCAGGGTGGTATTGTTAAACAAGAAGCTGCTATTCACATTTCGAACCTTAACCCGGTTGAAAAAGGAAAACCAGTTCGTGTTGGACGTAAATTAAATGCTGAAGGCAAGTTAGTACGTATTTCTAAAAAATCAGGAGAGGAAATTTAAGATGAATACAGCAAGTTTAAAACAGGATTACAAGGAACGTATCGTTCCTGCGTTAATGACAGAATTTGGCTATAGCTCTGTAATGCAAGCTCCAAAATTAGAGAAAATCGTATTGAATCAAGGTCTTGGTATTGCAGTAGCTGACAAAAAAATTATTGAAGTAGCTATCAATGAAATGACAACTATTTCGGGTCAGAAAGCAGTATCTACAATGTCGAAGAAAGATATTTCGAACTTTAAATTACGTAAGAAAATGCCTATCGGTGTTCGTGTAACTTTACGTGGCGACAAAATGTATGAGTTTCTCGAAAGACTTGTACGTGTTGCATTACCACGTGTACGTGACTTTAAAGGTATCGAAAATAAACTTGACGGTCGTGGAAATTATACACTTGGTATTACCGAGCAAATTATTTTCCCTGAAATCAATATCGATAACATCAGTCGTTTGTTGGGAATGAACATTACATTTGTTACCAACGCTGCAACCGACGAAGAAGGTTATGCTTTGTTGAAAGAATTCGGATTACCATTTAAGAAAAACTAATTAGAAGATACAATGGCAAAAGAATCAATGAAAGCCCGCGAGGTGAAAAGAGCCAAGCTGATAGCTAAATATGCTGCAAAACGTGAACAAATCTTGAAAGATGGCAATTACGATGCCCTTCAGGCTTTACCACGCAACTCGTCGCCTATCCGTGCACACAACCGTTGCAGTATCACCGGTCGTCCAAAAGGATATATGCGTCAGTTCGGAATCTCACGTATTCAGTTCCGCGAAATGGCTTCGAAAGGCTTAATCCCCGGAGTGAAAAAAGCAAGCTGGTAACCCCTGAATCCCCTAAAGGGGACTTATGATTACCAATTAATAATGGATATTTTCTACCAACACTCCCCTTTAGGGGTTGGGGGTAGATTTATTAAATAATTAAATATTGTCCCGAAAGCCGGGATCAATTTAAAAACAATTTTTATGACAGATCCAATCGCAGATTATTTAACCCGATTGCGGAATGCTATTAAAGCTAAACACCGTGTGGTGGAAATTCCCGCATCGAATTTAAAAAAGGAAGTTACCCGTATTCTTCACGAAAAGGGGTATATCCTTAACTACAAGTTTGTAGAAGACGGACCTCAAGGCACTATCAAAATCGCCTTGAAGTATGATCCGGTAAACAAAGTAAACTCAATCAAGAAACTCATTCGTGTTTCTACTCCGGGTTTACGTCAATATGTTGGCTATAAAGAAATGCCACGTGTTTTGAATGGTTTGGGTATTGCTATCCTTTCGACTTCGAAAGGTGTAATGACAAACAAAGAAGCTGACGACCTAAAAGTTGGTGGTGAAGTTATATGTTACGTTTATTAATAGAGGGAGGAAAGAAAAATGTCAAGAATTGGAAAATTGCCCATTAGTATTCCTGCCGGAGTAACAGTAACGGTACAAGATAGTGTTGTAACCGTAAAAGGCCCTAAAGGCACATTAACACAAGAAGTTAATCCTAACATTAGTATCGAAATAGAAGGTAGCACTTTAACTGTTGTTCGTCCAGACGACGAAAAACAAAATCGTGCCAATCATGGTTTGTATCGCTCGTTAATCAATAACATGGTTATTGGTGTTTCGGAAGGTTACAAAAAAGTACTCGAACTGATTGGTGTAGGTTATCGTGTTTCAAATCAAGGTCAGGTTTTAGAGCTTGCACTTGGTTATACTCACAATATATTTTTAGGTTTACCTGCCGAAATTAAAGTTGAAACTAAAACTGAACGTAATCAGAATCCTTTGATTATTATGGAAAGTGCCGACAAACAATTAATTGGTCAGGTATGTGCTAAAATCCGCTCGTTCCGTCAACCTGAACCTTATAAAGGTAAAGGTGTACGCTTCCAGGGCGAAGTTGTACGTCGTAAAGCCGGAAAATCGGCCGGTAAAAAATAATTAACGTAAATGTTGAAATTATGTCAGGAAAAACAAATAGAAGAATAAGAATAAAAGCACATATCCGTCACAAAATTTCGGGTACAGCTCAAAAACCGCGTTTGACCGTATTCCGCAGTAATGCTCAGATTTACGCTCAGGTTATCGACGATGTACAAGGTGTTACAGTAGCATCAGCTTCGTCGTTGGGATTGAAAGAAAAAGTATCGAAAGTTGAGCAGGCTGCCAAAGTGGGTGCATTAGTAGCCAAAGCCGCTCAGGAAGCCGGTATTACAGATGTGGTATTTGACCGTAACGGTTATTTATATCACGGTAGAGTTAAACAATTGGCCGACGCAGCTCGCGAAGCAGGTCTTAAATTTTAATCAGGTAAGGCACAAATAATATGAATAAAGTAAAATCAACCAACGATCTGGAATTAAAAGACAGATTAGTAGCTGTAAACCGTGTTACAAAAGTAACCAAAGGGGGACGTACGTTCAGCTTTTCGGCTATTGTTGTGGTAGGTAACGAAGATGGTATTGTAGGCTGGGGCCTTGGTAAAGCTGGTGAAGTAACTGCTGCAATTGCAAAAGGAACCGAAGCTGCCAAAAAGAACCTGATTAAAGTTCCTGTATTGAACGGAACTATTCCTCACGAGCAACTCTCTAAATTCGGTGGTGCACAGGTGTATATTCAACCTGCTTCACACGGTACCGGAGTTAAAGCGGGTGGTGCGATGCGTGCAGTATTGGAAAGTGTTGGAGTAACCGACGTGTTGGCTAAGTCAAAAGGTTCGTCGAATCCACATAACCTTGTAAAAGCTACTATCGTGGCTTTAGGTGAATTGCGTGATGCTCAAACTGTGGCTCAAAACCGTGGTATTTCGCTAAATAAAGTGTTTAACGGTTAATTTAAAAAGTAACATGGCAACAATTAAAATAAAACAAGTTCGCAGTAAAATCAAATCGCCAAAAGTTCAGAAATTGACCTTAGAAGCATTAGGTTTGAAAAAAATGAACGCCGTAGTTGAGCACGAAGCCACACCTTCAATTTTAGGAATGGTAGAGAAAGTGAAACACTTGGTAGAAGTGATTAAATAATTTTTATTCTTTAGACTCTTTAAACAAAAAGATATGAACTTAAGTAATTTAACCCCCGCAGTTGGTTCTGTTAAAACGCGCAAACGCATCGGTCGTGGTACCGGTTCTGGTTTAGGTGGAACTTCTACCCAAGGGCACAAAGGTCAGAAATCACGTTCGGGATATTCCAAGAAAATTGGTTTCGAAGGTGGTCAGATGCCTATTCAACGTCGTTTGCCAAAATTTGGCTTTAAAAACGTGAATCGCGTTGAATTTAAAGCTATTAATATCGATACATTGGAAGCACTTGCTATTGCCGAAAAATTGACTAAAATTGGTTTGAGCGAATTACGCACTGCTGGTTTTATCTCTAGAACAGCTTTGGTAAAAATACTTGGAAAAGGTACGCTTACTGTAAAAATCGAAGTTGAAGCAAATGCTTTCTCTAAATCGGCCGAAGAAGCTATCGTAGCCGCAGGTGGAACCGTAGTAAAATTATAAGCACATGAAATTCATCGAGACACTAAAAAATATCTGGAAAATTGAGGACCTTCGTAGTCGTCTGCTTACAACCTTGTTGTTTGTTGCGGTTTATCGTTTTGGTTCGTTCATAGTACTTCCGGGTATTGACCCAACCGCGTTATCGGCGTTGAAAGCTCAAACCAGTGGTGGTTTATTGGCATTGTTGGATATGTTCTCTGGTGGTGCCTTTGCAAATGCTTCGGTATTTGCTTTAGGTATTATGCCCTATATCTCGGCATCGATTGTAATCCAGCTCTTGTCTATCGCTGTACCTTATTTTCAAAAGTTACAACGCGAAGGCGAAAGTGGACGTCGCAAAATGAACCAATACACACGTTACCTTACAGTAGCTATCTTGCTGCTTCAAGGACCATCGTATTTGATAAACTTAAGTGTGCAAATGGCTCAGGCCGGTTCACCTTTAGTTAGCAATATTTGGTTTACTATGTCGTCAACAATTATTTTGGCCGGTGGTAGTATGTTCGTAATGTGGCTTGGAGAGCGTATTACCGACAAAGGAATTGGAAATGGTATTTCATTTATCATTCTTGTTGGTATTATTTCGCGCTTTCCGGGTGCTGTTATCAAAGAATTTGCGTCGCGCCTTACCGATAATGGTGGTGGCTTGGTAATGTTCCTCCTCGAGATTATTTTCTTGTTGTTGGTAATTGCCGCTTCTATCATGCTCGTACAGGGAACTCGTAAAATTCCGGTACAGTATGCAAAACGTGTAGTTGGAAACAAACAATACGGTGGTGTACGTCAGTATATTCCGCTTAAAGTAAATGCAGCTGGTGTTATGCCTATCATTTTTGCTCAGGCAATTATGTTTATTCCTATAACCTTAGCTGGTTTTGCTCATTCCGAAACTATCAGCAGTTTTGTTGGTGTTTTTATGGATAACAACGGATTTTGGTACAACTTTGTATTTGGTTTAATGATTATTGCATTTACGTATTTCTATACGGCAATTACTATTAACCCAACTCAAATGGCCGAAGAAATGAAACGTAATAATGGTTTTATTCCTGGAATTAAACCGGGTAAACGTACTGCTGAATATCTAGATGATGTAATGTCGCGTATTACACTGCCGGGATCTATTTTCCTTGCATTTGTAGCAATTATGCCTGCTTTCGCATCATTACTTGGTATTAATCAGGAATTTGCTCAATTCTTTGGAGGAACATCGTTACTTATTTTGGTAGGTGTTGTTTTGGATACATTGCAACAAATTGAAAGCCACTTGTTGATGCGTCATTACGATGGATTAATGAAATCGGGACGTATTAAAGGACGTACAGGCGGAGTTTCTGCTTACTAAATAAAGAACAAAATGATTTATTTGAAATCTGACGAAGAAATCGAATTGCTTCGTATCAGTAATCAGATAGTAGCTAAAACGTTAGCTGAAATTGCAAAAATTATTGCGCCGGGTGTAACTACCGAAGATTTGAACAAGCTAGCCGACACGTTTATTCGTGACAATGGCGGTGTTCCGGGTTTTTTGGGTTATCATAATTATCCAAAGTCTATTTGTACTTCGGTGAATGATGAGGTTGTACACGGTATTCCTTCCAACAAAGTAGTATTGAAAGAAGGCGATGTGGTTTCGGTGGATTGCGGAGTTTATAAAAATGGTTTTCATGGCGATTCGGCTTACACTTTTTGTGTAGGCGAAGTAAAGCCCGAAATTATTGAATTGCTTCGTACCACGAAAGAGTCGCTTTACAAAGGTATCGAACAGGCACAGGAAGGTCGTCGATTGGGTGATGTGGGATTTGCCATTCAAAATCACTGCGAACAACGGGGTTACTCGGTAGTTCGCGAAATGATTGGACATGGCGTAGGGCGGAATTTACACGAAGCTCCTGAA
The DNA here is from genome assembly GCA_964511115.1 of uncultured Paludibacter sp. Lineage (GTDB taxonomy): Bacteria > Bacteroidota > Bacteroidia > Bacteroidales > Paludibacteraceae > Paludibacter. The sequence goes on from CAZEEN010000048.1 coordinate 10,959, forward strand.
GTTCCAAATTATGGTCGACGAGGTAATGGAGTGATGTTGAAATCGGGGATGACAATTGCTATTGAACCCATGATAAATTTGGGAAAAAGGCAACTGTCGTTTGATAAGGATGGGTGGACAACCCGATCTATCGACCGTAAAATTTCTGCTCACTTCGAACATTCAGTAGCAATTAGGCGCGGAAAAGCGGATATATTATCAAGTTTCGAATATATAGAACAAGTATTAGGCAACAAAGCACTGTAATTTATGGCCAAGCAAGCAGCAATTGAACAGGACGGAACAATTATCGAAGCATTATCAAATGCTATGTTTCGTGTCGAACTGGAAAACGGTCACGTTATAACAGCTCATATTTCGGGTAAAATGCGTATGCATTATATTAAAATTTTACCCGGCGATAGAGTAAAAGTTGAAATGTCGCCCTACGATTTATCGAAGGGCAGGATATCGTTCCGATACAAATAAATTCTGTTTCGCGTTTCGTGTTCTACGTTTCGCGTTAATGAAAGCAACAACCGACAAACGTTGGTTGAATATTAGAAGAAAAACAAATTAAATATCTTCAGAATATGAAAGTAAGAGCATCAGTAAAAAAGCGCACCGACGATTGTAAAATCGTTCGCCGTAAAGGCCGCTTATACGTTATTAACAAAAAGAATCCCAAGTACAAACAACGTCAGGGATAATAAAAATTTTATAAGCAAAATAAATTAAGTTTATGGCTATAAGAATTGTAGGAGTAGATTTACCCCAGAACAAACGTGGGGAAGTTGGATTGACTTATATCTACGGAGTAGGTCGCAGTAATGCAAAAAAGATTTTAGAAGAAGCTGGTGTTGATATCAACATCAAAGTAAAAGATTGGACTGACGACCAGGCAGCTAAAATCCGCGAAATCATTGGCGCCGGATACAAAGTGGAGGGTGATCTTCGTTCGGAAGTACAACTAAACATCAAACGCTTGATGGATATTGGTTGTTACCGTGGAGTTCGTCACCGTATCGGCCTCCCATTGAGAGGACAAAGTACGAAAAACAACGCTCGTACTCGTAAAGGTAAAAAGAAAACAGTTGCTAACAAGAAAAAAGCAACTAAATAAGGTTTAACTGTTAGCGAATTTTAGAAAAGCTAAAAAAATTATTAACTAATATGGCAAAGAAAACAGTTGCAGCCAAGAAAAGAATTGTAAAAGTAGATGGTGCAGGTCAATTACATGTACACTCTTCGTTTAACAATATCATTGTAACCCTTACTAATGGCACCGGACAAGTAATTTCATGGTCGTCGGCAGGTAAAATGGGTTTCCGTGGCTCAAAGAAAAACACTCCTTATGCAGCTCAAATGGCAGCTCAGGATTGCTCGAAAGTGGCATTTGATTTAGGATTACGCAAAGTGAAAGCGTATGTAAAAGGTCCGGGTAATGGTCGCGAGTCGGCTATTCGTACTGTACATGGTGCAGGTATCGAAGTAGTTGAAATTATCGATGTTACGCCACTTCCACACAATGGATGTCGTCCACCAAAACGCAGACGCGTTTAATTTGAAACAACAGGTTTGTACGTACAAGGTATGTCCCGATTTAGAATTGCAGTATTTAACCTCTCAGCAATCGCGGCAGTATCGGAAAAGTATGGTGTAAACGACAAACTATTATTTTATTACAAATAAAAAAAGAAAAGAAAAATGGCAAGATATATTGGACCAAAATCAAGAATTGCCCGTAAGTTTAGTGAAGCTATTTTCGGACCAGACAAGGTGTTGGCGAAAAAGAACTATCCACCCGGACAACACGGACAAAACCGTCGTAAAAAAACGTCGGAATATGGTATTCAATTGCGCGAGAAACAAAAAGCTAAATACACTTATGGTGTTTTGGAAAAACAATTCCGCAATTTATACGAAAAAGCACAACGTACCAAAGGTGTTACCGGTGAGGTATTGTTGCAGTTTTTGGAGTCTCGTTTAGATAATATTGTGTATCGTTTAGGTTTTGCACCTACTCGTTCGGGCGCTCGTCAGTTGGTGAGCCACAAACACATTACTGTTGATGGTAAAGTTGTAAACATTGCTTCGTATCACGTTCGTCCAGGACAAGTTATTGCTGTTCGCGAAAAAGATAAATCGATGGAAGTAATTGCTGCATCGTTAAATGGATTCAACCACACAAAATATCCTTGGATTGAATTTACGGCATCCTCTTTATCGGGTGTATATCTACACATTCCAGAACGTGAAGATATTCCTGAAAATATCAAAGAACAATTAATCGTTGAGTTATACTCTAAATAATAAGTAAAACCATGGCTATATTAGCATTTCAAAAACCTGAAAAGGTTATCATGTTGGAGGCTGACGCGTTTCAAGGTAAATTTGAATTTCGTCCTCTTGAACCAGGTTACGGTATTACTATCGGTAATGCTTTACGCCGCATTCTTTTGTCTTCATTAGAAGGTTTTGCCATTACATCGATAAAAATAGCCGGTGTTGATCATGAGTATTCGACTATTCCCGGTGTTATCGATGATGTAACGAATATTATTCTGAACTTGAAACAAGTTCGTTTCAAACAAATTGTTGAAGATATCGACAGTGAAAAAGTAACGATTAATGTATCGGGTATCACTGAATTTAAAGCAGGCGATATAGGTAAGTATTTTACAGGATTTGAGGTGTTGAACCCAAATTTGGTAATTTGTGAACTTGACCCTACGGCTAATTTCCAGATTGATATTGCAGTTAGTAAAGGTCGTGGTTATTCACCTGCCGAAGATAACAAAGTTTCGAATGGTGAAGTTGGAATTATTCCTATCGATGCTATTTTTACACCTATTCGTAATGTAAAATATGCAATCGAAAACTTCCGTGTGGAGCAGGTTACCGACTACGAAAAATTAGTAATCGATATCAGCACCGACGGTTCAATTCATCCAAAAGATGCGTTGAAAGAAGCTGCCAAAATTTTGATTCACCACTTTATGCTATTCAGCGACGAAAAAATTTCGTTGGAGGTAGTTGAAGGTGAGGAAAGCGACGAATTCGACGAAGAAATTTTGCACATGCGTCAGTTGTTGAAAACTAAATTGACCGATTTGGAACTTTCGGTTCGTGCATTGAACTGCCTAAAAGCTGCCGATGTTGAAACATTGGGCGAATTGGCCGGTTTCCACAAACACGATTTGCTGAAATTCCGTAATTTTGGTAAAAAATCGCTTACAGAGTTGGATGAGAAATTAGAAAGCCTGAATTTGTCTTTCGGAATGGACCTTTCAAAGTATAAATTAGATAAAGAGTAAAGAAATGAGACACAATAAAAAATTCAACCATTTAGGCCGTAAAACGGCTCACAGAAAGGCAATGTTGTCGAATATGGCAATCTCTCTGATTCAACACAAGCGGATTGCTACTACCCTTGCCAAAGCAAAAGCATTGCAGGTGTATGTGGAGCCATTGCTAACCAAAGGTAAAGACGATACTACACACTCACGTCGTACGGTATTTTCGTATTTGCAAAACAAAGAGGCAGTTACTGAACTGTTTCAAAATGTTTCCGTAAAAATCGCTGACCGTCCGGGAGGATACACCCGTATTTTACGTACAGGTTTCCGTTTGGGTGATAATGCCGAAATGTGTATTATCGAGTTGGTAGATTACAACGAAAACATGTTGAAAGAAAAAGCAACTAAAAAAGCAGCCCGCACACGTCGTTCGAGTGCAGCCAAAAAAGCCGAAACTGTAGCAGCCGAACCAGTTGTTGCACCTGTAGCTGAAGCACCTGCTGCTCCAGTTGCCGAAGAAGCTAAAGCTGCTGAGTAATTCAACAAGTAAGATTCTTACTGCAAAAAAAACGAAATTTCTAAACAGAAATTTCGTTTTTTTGTTTTAACGTAAATAAAGCAATAACATTATGAATTTGGAAGAAGTATTAATTTTTCGTCGCTCAGTGCGTAATTTCTCAAAGGAAAAATTACCTGAAGTAGATAAAGTAAAACATTGTTTGGAATTGGCTGCGCTGGCTCCAAACAGTTCTAATATGCAGCTGTGGGAGTTTTACCACATTACCGACCCTGAAATGCTGAAAAAGATGGGCGAAGCTTGTTTGTCGCAAAGTGCTGCTACCACTGCCCCGCAAGTGGTGGTTTTCGTAACAAGGCAGGATTTGTATCGCAAGCGTGCAAAGCAGGTTATCGAACTTACACGTAACAATATTCTACGAAACAGTCCGGCCGAGAAACAGCAAAAGCGCATTAAAATTCAGGAATTGTATTACGGAAAAGTAATGCCTTTTCTGTATAGTCGCTTTTTTGGACTGTTGGGCATTTTTCGCAAACTACTTACAAGCGGCATAAGTCTTTTTCGCCCCATGACGACTTTTGTTTCGGAGAGCGATGTGCGCGTTGTGGCGCATAAAAGTTGTGGACTTGCTGCTCAAACCTTTATGATTGCTATGGCTGCCGAAGGTTACGACACTTGTCCGCTCGAAGGATTTGATGGTCGTCGCGTTAAGAAAATGCTCCATTTGCCTTGCGGTGCTGAAGTAAATATGGTAATTCCCTGTGGTATTCGTAATGGAAATGAAGGTATTTGGGGCGATCGTATTCGTTTGCCTTTCGAAGAGGTATACAAACATATCTAAAAAAATAGCGGCTGAAGTCATTTAAGAACCAGCCGCTATAATGATTATCAATTACACTTAAGCAAGCATCTTTTTCAAGTATTCAGCATCATTTAATGTATGTCTGATAGGTTCTGAAAAGGCAACATCATCAAAGGGAACATATCCTATTACCTGCGAAAAGCATATACTCAAATCTTCGGTGCTCATAAAATGAAGTCTAAGTCCATTGCTTGTAGCTCTTTTTAATGTATTTATGTTGCTGATTTTTCCATTATTACACATACGAATCAAATTTTCTTTTTCGGTAGCTTCAAAATTCAAATCATAGCTCTTGAGCTTTTGATTATTCGAAGTTGCAACAAAATAATTTTTGCGAAAAAAGGCTTTAAAAATACCAAATATAGTAATTATTATTCCTGAAATAAATATAAATGAGGGAATTATACTATTTGTTGATAAAGAAACAATGTTTGGTAAAATTGTTAGAACTATTCCGGTTGCCAATATGATTATTCCCGGAAGGATAGATGATTTTGTTTTAAATACGATACTTTTATCTAAATTTTCGAGAACTTGTTCTATTGAATTATAATTTTCCATGTGAATATACAGTTTTTGGCGAACACAGTATGTCCGCCTATTGTTTTGATAATAAGTTGATTCATTTGAAATTGTACGAAGAGTTTCGTGCGAAGTTTTGGGAAGTGTAATTAAATCAAATTAAGAGCTTTCGCAAATGATAGAGATAATAGCCAGCGAACTGATTATTTGCCAACCACAAGGTTGTTGACTTGTTTGTACAGGAAAATTTTTGCTGTACTAAAAGTTTGAAATTTCGAATTCTGTCAGCATGTTCCGAGCCGTAGTTTGTACGTTGAGGTAGTTTTAGCAGGTTAAAGCCAAAGTTAACAACAACACTTTCGGCTCCTGAAGAAATGAATGTGCTTGAATTGTAATTACAGGTTTTCTGCTTTTCGGTATTATTCGAATGTTGAGTTTTTTCAACAGAACGAATGCACTGAACCGAACTAGCACTAGTACTTGTCGAGAAAGCACTGTAGGCATGGATAATAATTATCAGTATTATTGTAATTGTTCGTTTCACGCTACAAATTTACTAAAAAAAATTAGAAATGAAGATTATTCAATCGCTCTCAAATTCACCTATCTATAATCTGGCACTCGAAGAGTATTTGTTTTCGGAGTTTCAGGACGATTTTTTATTGTTTTATGTAAACGATAAGAGTGTTATTGTTGGCTCTAATCAGTCGGTGCGCAACGAAGTGAATCAGGAGTTTTGCAGAGCGAATAATATTCAACTAGTCCGTCGTAAGTCGGGTGGGGGAGCGGTGTTTCACGATTTAGGAAATCTTAATTTCAGTTTTGTTCGGAATAAATGTACGGATAAAAATACACTTTCGGGTGATTTTTTACTGCCTGTAGTAACTTGGCTTAACGAATTGGGCGTGGAAGCCACAGTTGGCGAACGCAAAGATTTGTGGTTGCCCGAAGGCTATAAAATCACCGGTACAGCTTCGCAAATACGTAAAAACCGTGAGTTGCATCATGGTACTTTGCTTGTGGATACTGATTTAGAGTTGTTGCAGCAAGCTCTGTTTGTGTCTTCGATTGACACAACGGTAAAAGCAACCCTTTCGGTACGGAGTAAAACAAGAAATATCTTGGATTATTTACGTGAAAAGATGCAATTGGAATTTTCGGCTGTAGATTTTATGGCGAAATTAATTGCTGTAGCAGAAAAATACTACATTTCGAACAAGTTAACATCAACTGATTTTGACCAAGCTGAAATACGGAAACTCGAAGCTAATTATCAATCCGATGCATGGAATTTTAGGAAATAATACTGTTTCAGAAACCCTCGGCATAAACATCGGTTAAGAAAACACTTCCAGATTTGTTGGCAACTAATCTGAATTTTACGGGGCTATCACTTTTAATATTTTTAGGTTCCCAAAAAATGCATTTTTCCCGTGCGTCAATTTCAGTTTCGTCAATAAGTACCCACGAATCGTTTTCCAACCGTTGCAGTGCTATGCTGCAAACTTTGCCTTTATCGCCAGCCTGTATGCCTAATTTTAGAACGCTACAGGTAGGTAGTTCCGGAAATTCAAAATAAGGAACATATTTGCCTTTACTTACTTCAATTTGTACAATTCCTTTCGTACATTCCGATGGCTTTGCCGGTTTCGCATCCGAATAATATTTACATTGATAGGCCGAGAAACGTCCCTCGCGGTCGTTGATTTTTGTAGGCATATCGAAATCAGTCCATGCTAAGTTAAAATCCATCATCTTTTGATAAAAACCTTCGTTAATCATTACGGGCTGCTGAGCATTGGCAATTCCGAATAAAGAAATTAAAAGAATAATAAGAATTTGTTTCATGCGTGCTAAAGTCTTGTTGTGTTTTGTATTACTTAAATAAAACATTCAGTACAGAAGAAAAGTTTATAAAATCAAAGAAAAATGATAGATTTATTTTAATGCATGTAATTATCAACCAATAAAAATTAGATTTTGAAGTCGTCTTGACTTTTTTAGGAGTTTAAACAATATTTAAAAGAAGGGAACG
>CAZEEN010000049.1:0-5006 GCA_964511115.1 uncultured Paludibacter sp.
CAAATATATTTACACACATTATTTAATTGTACTTATTCCATTTTAAAAGTTCCGAAAAAAGATGTACTTTTGATTTGTAGAATTATTATTTAGAGAAAAATGTGCAATACTCAAACAGAAAAATTTATAACAGAAAATATTCATTCGGATTTAAAAAAACTATTGTTGATAAAACGTTCGGATGCCGAAATCGATTATGAATTTGCCTTCCGGCAAATAGCTGGATTACAACGAATCAGGTATAAAATTCCTATTTTTTATCAAACAAAAAACATTTTGTTTCCACCACAATTGAATATTGAGCAAAGCTCCTCTGAATCAACAGCTTTGTATAAGAAATCTCTTTGCGAAGGTAATACATTGATTGATATTACAGGCGGGTTCGGAATTGATTTATACTTCATTTCGAAGCATTTTGAAAATGCAATTTATGTAGAACGAAATGAAGAATTGTGTAAGATAGTAGCTAATAATTTTAGAATACTTGGAGCAACTAATGTTTCGATAATTCATGCTGATGCTGAAGAGTTTATCGAAAATATACCAGCTTCGGATTGTGTTTTTGTTGACCCAGCACGACGAGATAAAACAGGTGGGAAGACTGTATTTTTAGAAGATTGTGAACCTAATATATGTCAACTTTACGAGAAAATTTTAGAAAAAACCAAATTATTAATGGTAAAATTATCTCCAATGCTCGATATTACTGCTGCTATAAATGCTTTGTCGAATGTGCATGAGGTTCATATTATATCAGTAGAGAATGAATGTAAAGAAGTGTTGTTGCTATTGAAACCAACTAGTTCTACAATCATCAAATATAAAGCTGTTAACATATTAAAAAATAATGCTTTTGAAGAGTTTGAGTTTAGCAAGGAATCGGAAAACTCAGCTATTTGTAATTATTCGTCGTATATTCAAAATTATTTATACGAACCAAACAGTTCATTATTAAAAGCCGGCGCATTTAAAAGCACAGCTAATTCATATTTAATCAATAAGTTACATAACAATACGCATTTATATACTTCCGAAAACCGAATTTCCGAATTTCCGGGGCGAAGTTTTAAGGTGATAAAAGTATGGGGAATTAACAAAAAAGAGTTGACCGAATTAAAAAAAGAAGTTCCGAAAGCAAATTTATCCACTCGAAACTTTCCATTAAAACCAGAAGAATTAAAAAAGAAAATAGGCATAGCCGATGGTGGCGATACCTATTTATTTGGATGTACGTTGGCCAACGAATCGAAAGTTATTATACAGTGCGAAAAAGTTACTTCAACAATCTAAGCTGAACTCTTTTACGTATAGCATCCACTTCAAGTATTTGTACTTTTACATGTTGATGAACCGAAACAATTTCAGCCGGATTGGTAATAAATTTGTCGGACATATTTGAAATATGAATCAGTCCATTTTCTTTGATTCCCACATCAACAAAAGCGCCAAAGTTTGTGATATTGGTAATAATTCCAGGCAATTCCATGCCTATTCGCAAATCATTAATCGTTTTTACTGACGCATCAAATTCAAAAACTTTGACTGATTCGCGTGGGTCACGTCCGGGTTTTTCGAGCTCAATAAGAATATCGGTAAGTGTTGGAAGTCCTATTTTTTCGGTAATATATTGTTGTTTATCAATTGATTGAATCAATAATTTATTTTGAATAAGTTCATTTAATTTTACCTTTAAATCTTTGGCCATTCGTTCGACTACCGCATAACTTTCGGGGTGAACAGCAGAATTATCAAGAAGATTTTCACCATTTTGAATTCGGAGGAAACCAGCACATTGCTCAAAGGTTTTTGCACCCATTTTAGGAACTTTCATCAACTCTTTTCTGCTTTTGAAAGCACCATTTTCGGTACGAAAGTCTACAATATTTTGTGCCAATTGCGGTCCAAGTCCTGAGATATAAGTTAGTAAATGCTTGCTCGCTGTATTGAGGTTCACTCCTACCCGATTTACAGCATTTTCGACCGTTTGGTCTAATGATTTTTTGAGTAAAGTTTGGTCCACATCGTGTTGATATTGACCAACTCCGATAGATTTTGGGTCAATTTTTACTAATTCGGCCAATGGGTCCATTAATCTACGACCGATTGAAACAGCACCACGAACGGTTACATCGTAATCGGGAAATTCGTCGCGGGCAATTTTGGACGCTGAATAAATGGAAGCACCATTTTCGCTCACAACAAAAACCTGTACTTCGCGGTCATACCTTACGTTTTGAATAAATTGTTCCGTTTCACGTCCGGCAGTACCATTTCCAATGGCAATAGCTTGAATATTATATGCTTCCACCATTTTTTGAATTTTGCGAGTCGCCTGAGCATATTCATTTTGAGGTGGATGCGGATAAATAGTTTCGTTGTGAATTAACGCACCTTGCGCATCCAAACAAACAACTTTACAGCCAGTTCGGAATCCAGGGTCGATGCCTAATACCCTTTTTTGACCCAAAGGTGGTGCTAAAAGCAGTTGTCGTAGGTTTTCGGCAAAAACACGAATTGCTTCTATATCCGCTTTTTGTTTGCTTTCGGCAGCAAATTCGGTTTCGATACCAGGTTTTAACAGTCGTTTGTAGCAATCTTTAACTGCCTCATAAACAACATCTCCCGATTCGTTATCGCTTTTTACAAAAATGCGTTCTAATTTTTCAACACATTTATCGTCGTCCGGATTTATTGCCACACGTAAGAAGCCTTCGGTTTCGCCACGGCGCATGGCAAGTAAGCGGTGTGAAGAACATCTACTCAGTTTTTCGGACATATCAAAATAATCGCGGTATTTTTGAGCTTCCTCTTCCTTTCCTTTTATTAGTTTAGAAGATATAATTCCATCGAACGAAAAACTTTTACGTACTGCATTTCGGGCTGCTTCGCTTTCGTTAATCCATTCGGCAATTATATCTTGGGCACCTGATATTGCCTCGTCGGTATCTTTCACTTTTTGATTCACAAAAGCGGTTGACATACGCTGTACATCTCCCGAATTTTGCTTCATTATCATGCGAGCGAGTGGTTCGAGACCTTTCTCACGAGCTATTTCTGCACGTGTTCGACGTTTGGGTTTATAGGGTAAGTATATATCTTCTAACTCATTCGAAATCCAACAGTTATCTATGCGAATACGCAATTCGTCGGTTAATTTTCCTTGCTCTTCGATAGTTGAAATAATCGTTTCTTTGCGCTTTTCCAATTCACAAAGTTTATCAAAATGTTCTTTGATAGCAGCAATTTGAACTTCGTCCAATCCGTCGGTCATTTCTTTGCGGTAGCGACTAATGAAAGGAATAGTTGCACCTTCGTTGAATAAATTTATAGTATTTCGAACCTGCTTTTCGGTAAGTTGAAGCGATGAAGAAATAAGTTTTAGAAATTGAGGATTCACCAATGACATATAATTTTATACTTTCAAAATTTATTGATTTTCGAACCATTTCGCAACCGCCAATGCTGCGTTTTCGCCATCGATAGCCGATGAAGTTATTCCACCCGAGTAACCAGAACCTTCGCCAGCCGGAAAAAGTCCGGCGATTTGAGGATGGCAGCCGGTTTCAGGGTCACGAGGAATGCGCACAGCTGCCGATGAGCGTGTCTCCACTCCCACTACCACAGCTTCGTTTGTCAGATAACCATGCATTTTACGGTCGAATTTCTTGAAAGCTTCGCGCAAACGAGTCGAAATAAATTCGGGCATCCAAAAATGAAGTGGTGACGAAATAAGTCCAGGCATATACGAACAGTCGGGCAAATCTGCTGAAACACGTCCTTTTACAAAATCGATTAATCGTTGTGCTGGAGCAGTTTGACCTAAGCCTCCATTGTTTTTATAGGCCAGATTTTCAATATATTGCTGATATTTTAATCCAGCAATGGCACCAAATTCCTTATATTCTTCCGGAATATCTTCTGGGCGAATTTCGACAACAATACCCGAATTTGCAAAAGGAGAATTACGTTTAGAAGCCGACATCCCATTCACAACAATCTCTTCTTTTCCACTACCAGCTGGCACAATTCTACCTCCAGGGCACATGCAAAACGAATAAACACCACGGTCGAATACTTGCTCCACCAAACTATAACTGGCAGCTGGAAGATACTCATTACGTATTTTTGAATGGTATTGAATACTATCAATTAATTCCTGAGGATGTTCAACACGAACGCCCATAGCAAAACCTTTTGGCTCGAGTTGTATGTTTTGTTTGTACAAAATTTCGTAAATATCATGAGCAGAATGGCCTGTTGCTAAGACTAAAGCTTTAGCAGAAAATTCTTTTCCACTAGCTGTTTTACAACCGGTTACAGCATTATTCTCAATCAAGAATTCAACTACTTTTTCTTCGAAATATATTTCGCCTCCACACTTACGAATGGTATCGCTTATACCACTTACAACCATGGGTAATTTATCGGAACCTATGTGCGGATGTGCTTCGTATAGAATTTCTTCGGCAGCACCATGCAAATGAAATATTTCATAAATACGTTGTGCATTTCCTTTCTTTTTGGAACGAGTATATAGTTTACCGTCCGAAAAAGTACCTGCACCTCCTTCGCCAAAACAGTAATTGGATTCGGTATCAAAGTTTTTATTCAGATTTAAATGTGCAATATCAATTTTTCGTTTATCTGCTTGTTTTCCGCGTTCAATAATTATTGGCCGTAAACCGTTTTCGATTAGTTTGAGTGCAGCAAATAGTCCGGCCGGACCAGCACCAATTACCAAAACTGGCTCGCTGGCTGCTACATTATTGAATTCAATAGGTTTGAAATTATTTTCAGGAGCTTTTTCGTCGATATATACATCGAGTGTTACGTTCACTTTCGGGTACATTGAGCGGGCATCTATTGATTTTTTCAGTGTATGAATTTTCGTAATTCTATCGGCCAACACGTTACAATGTTTAGCCACCTGCTCCAACAAAAGCTCTTGTTTTTCGGCTTGTTCAGGACTTAATATTAATTGAATTTGAGTTTGCATAATCTCTTTT
>CAZEEN010000049.1:5106-17835 GCA_964511115.1 uncultured Paludibacter sp.
TTCCGAATTTCTCACTATCTTTGTTGCCGAAAAATATGAAAAAAAATAATTCAAAATATTTTTTCGAGCAATGCAACTTTCAGCAAATAAGTTGCTTGGACGAATTGCCTCTAAATTTAAGTAAACCAATATAAATCAGGATGATTTGTGTTGGTTTTTTTTTGAAAAAACACCATGAGCAAAAACAGTTTAGTATCCATTTCCGATTACAGTAAAGATGAAATTTTATCGATACTCGAATCGGCGGCAGGCTTCGAGGCCAATCCCAATCAAAAAATCTTAGCCGGTAAGGTTATTGCCACATTGTTTTTCGAACCTTCAACTCGTACACGATTGAGTTTCGAAACGGCTGTTATCCGACTAGGAGGCTCTATTATCGGTTTTTCGGATGCGGCCACGAGTAGTTCGTCGAAAGGTGAAACGCTGAACGACACCATACACATGGTGAGTTGCTATGCTGATGCTATTGTGATGCGACATCCACTCGAAGGTGCTGCCCGATATGCGGCAGAGATATCTCCTGTGCCAATAATTAATGCCGGCGATGGTGCCAACCAACACCCTTCACAAACTTTGCTCGATTTGTATTCGATACTCAAAACGCAGGGAACACTCGAAAACCTGACAATATGCCTTGTGGGTGATTTAAAATACGGTCGCACCGTTCATTCGCTCTTAATGGCCATGTCGCATTTCAATCCCACTTTTAAATTTATTGCACCCGATGAGCTGAAAATGCCAGACGAATACAAAGTTTTTTGTAAAAAACACGGCATTAACTATACAGAATCAACAGAGCTGAACGATAATTTTAACGATGCAGATATTTTGTACATGACGCGTGTACAAAAAGAACGTTTTCTGGATTTAATGGAATATGAACGCGTAAAAAATGTATATACACTTAAAAATGAAATGCTTGCACATTCGAAACCGAATTTACGAATACTGCATCCACTTCCACGAGTAACCGAAATTGACCCCGATGTGGATACCAACGAAAAAGCATATTATTTTAAGCAAGCACAAAACGGATTGTATGTAAGGCAAGCAATTTTGAGTAAAGTATTGGCACCTAATATATAACACATATATGGAACGCAAATAACGCAAATCAAAACACAAATCAGAAAAGAAGTGTTTAGAATTAAAATTTGCGAATATTTGCGTTCAGAATTCTTTTAAATTAGTAAAATTCGCATTTAATGGAAAAAAAATTAAAAGTAGCAGCACTCAAAGACGGAACAGTGATTGACCACATTCCGTCAGACAAATTATTTAAGGTGGTTCATATTCTACATTTGGATTCGTGTCTGAATCAGATTACGCTGGCTAATAATTTGGAAAGCAAAAAGATAGGTTCAAAAGGTATCGTAAAAATTGCTGATAGAGCTTTGGCTGATAACGAAACAAATAAATTGGCTTTGATTTGTCCGGATGCGAAAATCAATATTATACGCGATTATGAAGTTGTAGAAAAGCGTCCATTGATTTTACCCGATGAGATAAAAGAAATTGTACAATGTGGAAACCCTAATTGTATAACTAATAATCAACCTGTTACAACTCGATTTCATGTAATAAAACACGATAATGAAACAGTTTTAAAATGCCATTTTTGCGAACGTGAAGTGAAAATGGAAGAAGTTAAGATAAAGTAAACCACACCCTAACCCTCTCCAAAGGAGAGGGAAATTGAAAATTATTAAACTTTTCATTTTTTTGAAAATGACATTTAAGAAAAAATATTCAAATAATAAACCGTCGATAGATACGCATTCACCCTCTCCTCTGGAGAGGGCTGGGGAGAGGTCACATATTAATTGGAAGCCCGGCACCATGATTTATCCGTTGCCGGCTGCGTTGATTTCGTGTGGAAGTACTCCTGAAGAATATAATATGCTCACATTGAGCTGGATGGGTACAATATGCAGTAATCCACCTATGTGTTATATATCAGTTCGTCCGGAGCGTCATTCGTACGATATAATTAAAAAAAGTGGAGAGTTTGTTATTAACCTGACGAACGAAGATATGGCTTATGCAACCGATTGGTGCGGGGTAAAGAGTGGTAAAGATTTTAATAAATTTGCCGAAATGAAGCTAACTCCTGTAAAAGGAGAAATGGTTGCTGCTCCAATTATTCAGGAATCGCCGCTTTGTATCGAGTGTAAAGTGAAAGAAATTATTTCGCTTGGTTCGCACGATATGTTTATTGCCGACGTTGTAAACGTTCAGGCTGATACAAAATACATTGATCCTGAAACAGATACGTTCGATTTAGCAAAAGCGAAACTAATTGCTTATTCGCACGGACATTATTATAAATTAGGCGAAGAGATAGGTAAATTTGGTTGGACAGTTCAGAAAAAGAAGAAATAAAAACGTTGAGAATCAGTATAATAGTTCCGTTTATTTTTTTCATTTTGGTTCAAAGTAACCTGAATGCTCAAGTGCAATTATCAGCATATTCTGATATTGGACATTCAAATATTTCAGAAGGCATTTATTTAAAGACTTCGGCCAATGTTTTTTATAAATTTCGACGTTTCGCATTACAAACAGGGTTTCATAACGATTTGATTAGCAATAATACAACTTTGTTTTCGGGCTATAAACTAAATGTTTCGCATTTTTTTAGGTTTAAACAAAAAGATTATAGTGCAAAATTATTTTTTATTTCAACAACATTGTCCGATTTTGTACTCGAAACTAATTACGGGATATTATTATCTACTGAAAAAGAGCACTTTAATTTTAAATTAGGAACAGGATTTAAAAATATTGGATTTACAAAAAATGGAATTGCGGAAACAGGAATAAATGCAAATGGAAGCGTACAAGAGATTTTTAATCCATTATACAGTTTCAGTTATACCCTAAACAAACCAACAAAACCTTGGAATATTGGCATTGGAGCAACAAACTTCGACCAATATATTGTAAATCAAGCTACAAATCCGATGACAACAGTTTTCGGACATTATAAATTAAACGAAAGCGTTCGTTTAACTGCCGAAATTTGGTACAAAACGGCTGGCGCATTTAATTTACACGTTAATTATTTCGGATTGTTTTTCCGTCCGGGTATAATCTGGGAACTAAAATGAAAGTAATTGTACCACTGCTAATTGGATTGATTTTTTCGGCATGTAATTATGCTGATATGGGCGGAATGTTTGTTGTAAATGAATCGGTTAACGAACGTTTTGAACAGTCGCTAGCAGCTAACAAATTGAACGGAAATACCGAACTGATTTCAAACGTTGATGATTATAATATTGCCGTAATGGCCGATGTTCATATTGGAGGTACCGAAAATTTCGACAAAGCGATACAATTGGTAAAAGGCTCTAATACAACAGCTTTGGTTTTGAATGGCGATATTTGTAATGGAAATGGCTATGATTACGACAGTTTAGAGCAACATTTGCCGGAAAAAGCTGATTTAATGTATTTTATGTTAGCCGGAAATCATGAATTGTACTTTGGAGGTTGGAAAGAATATTACAAACGCTTTGGTTCGTCGAGCTATTATTTTACAGTGAGTACGCCCGCAGCAAATGATTTATTTATCTGTTTAGATACAGGAAGTGGCACATTGGGAAGTAAACAATTGGAATGGTTTAAGGAACTTCTCCAACAAAAAAGAACTGATTTCAGAAGATGTATTGTATTTACTCATAATAATTTATATCGAAATCGGCACACATTAAGTACAAATCCTACTAATGAAGAATTGTTGGTTTTAACAGAATTGTTTGCAAAATACAAAGTTGATATGGTTGTAACTGGCCATGACCATTTTAAAAACGTTATAAAATTTGGAAATATAACACATATAACCATGAATGCATTGCATGATGGATTTATGTATGCAGGTTATTTTCAAATTAATATTAAAGAAGGACATGTCAGTTACGATTTTGTTGATTTATGAGCCCCTAACCCCTAAAGGGGAACAAGAAGTATTAGCATTAATAATTACAAAAAGAAATAAACGATATTATTGAATACTAAAAAGAACATATCAGACAAAACTAACTCCAACTCCCCTTTAGGGGTTGGGGGCAGACACTTTATCGATATTTCAGCATGGAAACGCCGCGAGCATTTCGAAGTTTTCAGGAACTTTGACGAACCGCTTTTTGGAATTACTGTGCGTGTGGAATGTAGTGAGGCTTATAAAACAGCAAAGGAAAGAGCTTTTCCATTTTCGCTTTATTACTTATATTTGTCGATGAAAGCAGCCAACGAAATTGAGGAGTTTCGGTATCGTATTGAAGGCGAAAAGGTGGTATGTTACGATAGCGTGGGTGCTGGTCCAACTGTTTTTCGCGAAGATGAAACGTATGGCTGTGCTTATATGCCCTACAATAAAGATATTGAGGCATTTATGATGCAAGCAAAAGCAGAAAATGAGCGTGTAAAAGCCGAACGAGGACTAAAATTTCCTTATGCAGGCGAAGATATTATCCACTACTCTACCCTACCGTGGGCAGATTTTACTTCGGTAAATCATGCTCGGATATTGAGTAAAGGACGTAGCATTCCGAAAATAACTTTTGGGAAAATTACGCATGATGGTGAAAAAATGTGGCTTCCGGTTGATATTCATGTTAATCATGCACTTATGGATGGTTTTCATGTGGGGAAATTTGTGGAACGGTTTCAGGAATTGTTGAATCTGAAATAAGAAATTAAGAAAATAGGAAAATAAGTTAGAAAATAAATAAACAACATAAAATACGCCTCTCACATTCCCCTTCTGGGGTTAGGGGTCAAATAAATTAAAAGATGAAAAGAGACCAAGTTATTTTTGACATTATTGGACGTGAAAAACAGCGTCAGATGAAAGGTATTGAGTTAATTGCTTCGGAAAATTTCGTAAGCGAACAGGTAATGGAAGCAATGGGTTCGGTGTTGACCAACAAATATGCCGAAGGCTATCCTGGAAAACGCTATTATGGTGGTTGCGAGGTAGTTGACCAAAGCGAACAGATTGCTATTGACCGTTTGAAAGAAGTATTCGGAGCTGAATGGGCGAACGTTCAACCACACTCGGGCGCTCAGGCCAATGCAGCAGTGTTTTTGGCTTGCTTAAATCCGGGCGATAAATTTTTAGGATTAAATTTATCACATGGCGGTCACCTTTCGCACGGCTCTTTGGTAAATAGTTCGGGAATTTTGTACAAACCTTGCGAATATAATGTTAAAGAAGATACAGGCCGTGTTGATTACGACCAAATGGAAGAAGTGGCAATGCGAGAACAACCAAAACTGATTGTTGGTGGTGGCTCGGCTTATTCACGAGAGTGGGATTACAAACGCATGCGCGAAATTGCGGATAAAGTTGGTGCTTTGTTGATGATTGACATGGCTCACCCTGCAGGACTTATTGCGGCTGGTTTATTGGAGAATCCTTTAAAATGGGCGCATATTGTAACTTCTACTACCCACAAAACATTGCGTGGACCACGTGGTGGAATCATTTTATTAGGAAAAGATTTTCCAAATCCTTGGGGCAAAACAACTCCTAAAGGCGAAGTGAAAATGATGTCTGCCCTACTCGACTCTGCTGTTTTCCCCGGAATTCAGGGTGGTCCGCTAGAGCATGTGATTGCAGCTAAAGCCGTTGCTTTTGGCGAATGCTTAGATCCATCGTACAAAGAATATCAAGTTCAGGTTCAGAAAAATGCTGCTGCATTGGCAAATGCATTAATTACTCGTGGTTTTACTATTATTTCTGGTGGAACGGACAATCACTCTATGTTGGTAGATTTGCGTTCAAAATTCCCTGAACTGACAGGAAAAGTGGCCGAAAAAGCATTGGTTGAAGCCGATATTACTGTAAATAAAAATATGGTACCTTTCGATAGTCGCTCAGCATTCCAAACTTCAGGTATCCGTTTGGGAACTCCAGCTATCACAACTCGTGGTGCAAAAGAAGATTTAATGGCTGAAATTGCTGAAATGATTGAAACAGTGCTTTCAAATGTTGAAAATGAAGCTGTAATAACTTCAGTTCGCGAGCATGTGAATTGTACAATGGATAAATACCCATTATTTGCTTATTAAAAAACCAGGCACACAGAAAACACGGATATTACAGAACATAATCCGTATTTTCAGTGTTTTTCGTGTGCTAACATATATTTATCTATGACAGAACACATTTTTGAACTTTCCGAACATACTGATTCAACTGTATTTTACGGAGTGAATAATGCCAATATTCAGTTATTGAAAAATTTACATCCAAACCTGCGATTAATGGCACGTGGTCATGTTGTAAAAATATCGGGAAGCGACGAAGATGTGGAGAGATTGATAGATAATATAAAAAAAATTGAACGTTATTCGTTGGATAATAATTCTTTATCCGAAGAAAATATTATCGAAATAGTTAAAGGTAGTATCCCAACAGAAATTCGTTTCGACAACCTAATTTTGCATGGCATAAATGGTAAATCCATTATGGCACGCACTCCAAACCAACAAAAATTGGTTAAAGATTTCGAAACCAACGATTTACTATTTGCTATTGGCCCGGCAGGTTCAGGTAAAACCTATACGGCCATTGCGTTGGCTGTTCGCTCGTTGAAAAACAAAGAAATTAAAAAAATTATCCTCAGTCGCCCAGCAGTGGAAGCCGGTGAAAAGTTGGGTTTCCTCCCTGGCGATATGAAGGAAAAGATAGATCCCTACTTGCAACCGCTTTACGATGCATTGCAGGATATGATAACTCCTTTAAAATTAAAGGAATATATGGAAAATGGCACGATACAGATTGCTCCGCTGGCTTTTATGCGTGGACGTACGCTGAGCGATGCCGTTGTAATTCTTGACGAAGCGCAAAACACAACCACCATGCAAATCAAAATGTTTTTGACACGCATGGGGCTGAATACCAAAATGATAGTTACGGGCGATATGACGCAGATAGACTTGCCCTATTCTCAAAAATCAGGACTGAAAGATGCTCTGGAGGTTCTGAAAAATGTAAAAGGTATTGCCAAAGTTGAATTTGATGTAAAAGACATTGTGCGTCATAAATTGGTACAAAGAATAGTGGAGGCGTATGAGAAAAAGGAAAAAGATACACAAAAACCAACAGATGAAAAGGAAAAATTGAAACTTAATAAAATCAAATAAACTCAAATAATATGAATGCTCTAACAAACACCGATTTCCATTTCGATGGACAAAAAAATGTATACCACGGCAAGGTACGTGATGTGTACACTGTAAAAAACGACTTGCTGGTAATGGTTGCAACTGACCGTATTTCGGCATTCGACGTGGTTTTACCAAAAGGAATTCCTTACAAAGGACAGATGTTGAACCAGATTGCAGCAAAATTTTTGGATGCAACTGCTGACATAGTACCAAACTGGAAGTTAGCTAGTCCAGATCCAATGGTAACTGTTGGTCTGCGCTGCGAAGGATATCCCGTAGAAATGATTGTACGCGGTTATCTTTGTGGAAGTGCATGGAGAACCTACAAAAGTGGCGTGCGCGAAATTTGCGGCGTTAAAATCCCTGACGGCATGCGCGAAAACCAACGTTTCCCACAACCTATCATCACTCCTACCACCAAAGCAGAGTACGGATTGCACGACGAAGATATTACACGTGAAGAGATTTTGAGCAAAGGTTTAGTTTCGGTAGAAGAATACGAAGCATTGGAGAAGTACACCATGGCATTGTTTATGCGTGGCACTGAAATGGCTGCATCCCGTGGTTTGATTCTCGTAGATACTAAATATGAATTTGGTCGCCGAGATGGAAAAATCTATTTGATTGACGAAATCCATACGCCAGACTCTTCGCGTTATTTCTATGCCGAAACATATCAAGAACTTTTTGATAAAGGCGAGGCTCAAAAACAACTTTCAAAAGAATTTGTGCGCGAATGGTTGATGGAAAATGGTTTTCAGGGCAAAGAAGGTCAGCAAGTACCTGAAATGACACCCGAAATTGTAGCTGGAATAAGCGAACGATATATCGAATTATTCGAAAATATTTCGGGCGAAAGTTTTGATAGAGCCGATGTAAGTAACATCACAGCCCGTATTGAAAAGAATGTAGTGGAATATTTGAAAACAGTTTAATTTTCAATAAAACAATTTTCAATTTTCAACAAATTGATTTCCAAAGAAATTGCATTTTTTTTAATGTAATTGAGAATTAAAAATTGAATAATTGGAAATTAATTTCTTTTACCTCCTTGCAAGTTCCGAAAAAAGCACTATCTTTGCACCGCCTTTGAAAAAAGACGTATCACTGGAGAGATGGCAGAGTGATCGATTGCAGCGGTCTTGAAAACCGCCGTACTGCAAGGTACCGGGGGTTTGAATCCCTCTCTCTCCGCAATTATAATATTAAAATTCAGCAAAAGCCCGTAAAATCAATGATTTACGGGCTTTTTTGTTTTTGGATATATCCAAAATATTCAAATAATATCAATCTTTAAGTGACCCATTCGGGTACCCAAAGATTTGACAAGCTCCGGGTAACCGAATTTACATCAAATGCACTTGTAATCAAGTAGTTCAATCTTTGAACATCTTGTGTACTAATTTAAGAACAAGTATTTTTGAACAATTTTAAAGGTTACCACAAATGAATGCAAAACTTTCCATTCTCTTCTACGCGAAGAGAGCAAAAACCACAAGCGATGGTTTAGTCCCAATTTACATCCGAGTTACTATCGATGGAGAACGAATCGAATTAAGCACGAAGCGCTACACCCTTCCCGAAAAATGGTCCGTTGAAGGAAGTTGTATGAAAGGATATAGCGGAGAATCTAAATCAATCAATTCTTACCTTGATTCAATTAAATCAAAAGTTTACGAATACCAGCAGCAGCTTATCAGGGAAGATGAGATAGTAAATGCCGAAAACATGCGAAATAAAATTCTGGGCATTGATAAACGAAGCCACATGCTCATTGAAATTTTTCAACAGCATAATGATGAAATCAAAGCTCTGATTGGCAAAGATTACGCATTGGCCACACATGTCCGTTACGAAACTTCATTAAAACATACTGCCAATTTTTTAAAATGGAAATACAAGATTTCTGATATTGATATTAGGAAGATAGACCATGAATTTATTACAAGCTACGAATTCTATCTAAAGAGCGCTTGTAATTGTTGCCAAAATACCACATCGAAGTACATCAAGAACTTTGGTAAAATTATCCGTATATGTTTGGCCAATGGTTGGATTCAGAAAAATCCTTTCATCAATTATAAAGGTAAGGTAGTTGAAGTGGAACGGGCTTTCTTATCACAAGAAGAAATTGAAAATATGTACAACAAGGTATTTGTTTCCGACCGACTCAATCTGGTTAAAGACATATTCTTGTTTAGTTGTTTTACCGGGCTAGCCTATGCAGATGTAAAGAAATTATCGCGTAAGAATATTGGATTTGGAGTAGATGGCGAAAAGTGGATTTTCATCAACCGTACAAAAACAGACACCAGATCCAATATACCGATTCTTCCAATTGCTGCTTTCTTATTGGAGAAATACGAAGATCACCCACAGGTAGTAAATCAGGATAAACTTTTACCCATTCTCAGTAATCAAAAGATGAACTCATATTTAAAGGAAATCGCCGATGCATGTGGTATTACGAAAGAGCTCACTTTTCACATTGCTAGGCATACCTTCGCTACCACCGTCACCCTTTCAAACGGGGTACCAATCGAAAGTGTTTCCAAAATGCTCGGTCATAAAAATCTCAAAACAACACAACATTATGCCAAGATTTTGGATTTGAAAGTAAGTGATGATATGAAGATTTTGAAAGAAAAGTTTGGAAACGGAAATCAAATGATGTTGAAAAAATCAGTATAATAATTTATAAGCCAGACATTGATCTATACTCAATTGTCTGGCTTTTTATTTACTTAGTTTTCAAAAAAGAAATTGTCTCAATTTTTCAATACCCTCATTAAATTTTGAAGGGTTTGTTTCCTTCAATGTTTGGATATTTTTCAGTTTCCATTGTATAGCAGGAAAACTACTCAAATCACCGGCACAACATTTTTCCCAATCAGGACTCCCACTTTCGAATGAGAGCAGAAATTCCCTATCAATACTTGTGAGATTTTGATTTATTTTTTCTATTAAGTCTTTTCGGGCAATTTCAAAATCAGCATAATCAAATGGCACATCAGACATTCCCTTAAATTGATTTTCAAGAGCTTGTTTCTGATCTATAGGATTCGGCTGC
This sequence comes from uncultured Paludibacter sp., assembly GCA_964511115.1. Lineage (GTDB taxonomy): Bacteria > Bacteroidota > Bacteroidia > Bacteroidales > Paludibacteraceae > Paludibacter. The sequence goes on from CAZEEN010000049.1 coordinate 15,356, forward strand.
AAAGATTCAATAAGTGGCTTATCGCTTCCCAACAGATAGAACATCAAACCATTCTTTACATCGGCAAATGATTCAATTTCCATATACTTATAATCAAAAAGGTCGCGAGGGTGCTGACGACCCAATGCCGCAGCAATTTTGCCACCATATAACAATGAAAATGGAACTACTCTTGCAACGCAGCTCATTTTAAACTCCTCTTTTGCTTTCGCGCAAAGTTCCCTATCTTCGACTTCACCAATAATACCTCTTTTAGTTCCATTAACCTCGATTTTAACCATTGCATCGCCATATGTACACAATAACTTCCATATTGCAGGTTTATGAATTACTTTAATTCCGGGTATAGCCTTTTCAATCTGCTTTTTTAAAGCAATAAGATGATTGTTTATTTCTTGTAAGCTTTCCTCTCTATTTCTAAGGGGAAGGTAAGTCAGATCCACATCAACAGAATAACGAGGCATATTCTTTACAAACAAGTTTATAGCAGTCCCTCCATGTACAGCAAAATCAGTAATTTTATAAACTAATGGCATAATACGAATTAAGAGAGCCACTTGTTTTTTATATGTTTCATTCATATTCGTACAATTCTTTAGGTATAGTTATCATGAATTCCGGAAGGTATACCCCTTTTTCTGCAAGCTGTCGCTTCCCAATCCCTAAATTTATCTTACTTCTATCTAACCTTTCAAACCAATCATGACCGGCTTTCTTGGCCATATATAAAAATAATCGTTTCACTTTTATGTTGTCAGTATTTTCCAGCAACAGTTGCACAACTTCAGCTCTCAATGTTGTGAGTTGTTCCATTATGTAAAATAAATCTATATAAGCATATTGATTTGGGGCTAGCATCAGACACTCTAAAAATGCTTGTTCTGGTACAGATGTGAGTATTTTAGCATCCCCTTTATTTAAAGTTATCAATTGCGGTTTAAGGAATGTTTTCGTTGAGAAGAATTTTAGTTCATATTCAAACTCCATATTCATCATCCAGTTTGGTACATCATCCTGTATTGGATATCCAATCATCAAAACAGACTTTCCCATCGGAACATAGTGGTTAAACCCAGATAGTTCTAATGCAGAATGAGCACCAACATAAAATGTTTTGTCCATTTGGCTGTTGAAGCTGGATATTACTGCAAAGGAAGAAAGTTTATCACCTGTTCTATACATGACTCCTTTTGTAAGCAATGAAAACCAGCCTGATTTTCGATACTGTTGCATCAACTGTGGCGAATATCCGTTTTCTTTCAACCAGGAAGAAAAAAGAAGTCCTCCTGTTTGCCAATATTGTAGCAATTGGTTTAATTTATTCCCGTTATCTATATTCATAATATACTATGAGCATTTAATTTAAACTGCAAAGATAAATCTTATTATTTATTTCAACAAATAATTCTTGAATTTAAACTTCTAAATATCAAATTTAGTTTAATTTGAACGCCTGTTATATAGTATTACTATACTATAATGGCATTACTCAAACTAAAAAGTCACTTACTTTTATCCTTAGCCACCACGGTCACCCTTTCAAACTGGGTACCAATCGAAAATTACAAAACATCATTATAACACAAGTAAGTCCATTTATCTTTACACAATGATACTTTTTTGGTCATTATTAAATAAAATTTCGCACTAATTAATGCATTATTATAATAATTCTGTTTTTTAACCGTTTTATACTTTACCTCTTTAAAAAATTAACTAATGAAACGAGCATTAAAATATGAGATTTAAACAAAACCATGACTATTGCGCGTTCCATGCAACAACTATTAAACTATGAATATTGAAACTTAACTACAAAATTTATTTAAAACCGAACCTCCTCATTTTAAACTAAACAAATATATTACGCTCACTTTAATTTCAGCTGCATGCAACAATTGGACATTTTCATTAAAAACCTCAACCAACAATTAGAATCAAATTTATCAAGTATTAACCAGGAAGATAGTACAGTCAACAAATATCAAAAAGCAACTGAATGCTACTATGATATAATTCTACAATTAAAATCTTATGTGATTAATTACAGCTTCAACGATATAAACGAAGAAATTCATTTTTTTAAGAATATAAAGCCCAAATTCATAAGTGAATACATTTTCAATAACAAAGCACTTCAGATATTAATTCAAAAACCAATTGGAAAAGATGAAGTAGTACTGAGTTATTTAGAGAATAAGCTGAAAGACATTACTTGCTTTTTCAATGCGAATCAGGAGCTTTATCGATACCATCGTTTAAATTCAAACTACCACGATGCACTTTTCTTTGTCAGACAACGAAAAGAATTTTTACATTTATCTGATGCCAGTCAAATTAATTTCGAACCAGCATTCTCTTCAAGTCATGATTATTTACTTGCACAAATAATTGCCAACGACCGTTTAGAATATTTTCTAAAAGATCAATAGTTCGTTAGAAAAAATTTAAATATTACGCGGCTTTAATGCCGAAATACA
>CAZEEN010000050.1:0-16129 GCA_964511115.1 uncultured Paludibacter sp.
GGAGCAGCAGGTTTTACGGGTATAAATCCTTCGGATAGAATTCAGTTTGTAACTTACAATGGCTTTAAAATGAGTTTGTATGCGGAGAATATACTAATGAATTTTTCGGCGAATTATCAACTATCACTCATCGATAATGCTAAAAATATTGCTGACGAATCCTTTGAGCAGTGGCGCAATTCGCCACCTCATAATAAAAACATGCTTCATCCTGCTTTATTTGCGCATGGCACTTCGTTTTACGGAGGAAACAATAAATTAAATCAGATTTTTGGTACTTCAAACTTTGGCAATGCGTCCGATTTTGTAAAGCAGGAAATTAGCATAACGTGGAACGATTCGTTGGCAAAGCGTTATCCACCACGGTACGAAAGTAACCGAAAGCCGATTAAACCTGCCTCTTGGTCGGTTAAGCAAGCCGAAGCGGAATTGTTTAATGTGGCGAAGGCTCGAATGCCAAAACACACATCTGCCTACAATTCAGATTTAGCCTACGCTGCCGAAATGGGAATGAAAAGCAAAGGTGAGATTGAAAACGAACAGAATGATGTTGAGTTTACAAAGTTGCGCTACCTGAAAACAGCCAAAGATCCCAAATTAAAATTGATGTTGAGCAAATTACACGAAAAAGCATATCGGTTTGAGTTTAGTATAGAGCAATTAAGTGATAAGTCGGCATTAAACGTAATTGACCAACGAATTGCGAATGAACTTCCTCCTGCCAACAAAATTACAAGTTGGGGCGGAAAATGTAAGCTATCGGAAAAAGAAACTAAGTTTGTTTGCGAAATAGATTTGATCTATGTGTTTGACAAATGATTTTCTCCATAATTGTTCAAAAAAATATCTGTAGGTTTAAACCCAGTTCCGGTTACAGTTATTATGTGGCTGTGCCGGAACTGATTTTTACTGTTTATGAGCAGTAAAAATGGAACTTAAGAGCATTTTTTGATTATACTGAATGGAAATAGATTTTTTTAAAAGAGCTATACAATTTCAAAATTAATATCGTGCAATTTCAAAGTTAGTGCCATGTAATTTCAAAGTTATTGTTGTGTAATTTCAAAATTAAACATATATTTGCAGTTGAATTTCAAAGGTATATAGTATGATAATACAACGCGAGATAACAAGCGCAATTAAGAGTCTTGCAACAAAGTATCCGGTGATAGCTTTAACAGGGCCACGCCAATCGGGTAAAACTACACTTTTGAAACAACTATTCCCTGACTATGAATATCTGAGTTTGGAAAATCCGGATGTTCGTGAATTTGCCGAAACTGACACGAAGGGTTTTTTGAAACGATATGCAAAATATGTGATTTTCGATGAAGCACAACGCGTACCCGCCTTGTTTTCGTACATTCAAGGTATTGTAGATGAGAGCGGTATCATGGGGCAGTTTATCCTTTCGGGGTCGCAAAATTTTCATTTAATGCAAAATATCACACAAAGTTTGGCCGGAAGGGTTGCGATATTCAGACTTTTTCCGTTCGATTTACAGGAATTGCGGCTAGCAAACCTATTGTCGGAAAATTATCCGAACAATTTAGTGAAAGGTTTTTATCCTGCAATATACGATAGAAACATACCCGCTAAAACTTTTTATTTTAATTACTTACAAACTTATATTCAGCGGGATGTAAGCGAATTAATTGCGATAAAAGATTTACGTCTCTTTCAGAACTTTCTGGCATTGTGTGCTACAAGAGCAGGGCAATTGCTAAATTTGAATGCACTTGCCAACGAGTGTGGCATTAGCCAACCTACAGCAAAAGCGTGGTTGTCGGCATTAGAAAACAGCTATGTTGTGTTTTTGCTTTATCCGTATCATGAGAATTTTAGCAAACGAATAGTAAAAACGCCAAAGTTGTATTTCTACGATACCGGATTGCTTTGTTATCTGTTGAAAATTTCAAATGCCGAACAGTTGTTGTCGCAATCGATAAAGGGGGCTTTGTTCGAAAACATGATGATAAGTGAATTTGTAAAAAGAATGTATCACAGAGATGACGTTCAGGATATTTGGTTTTGGCGGGATTCAGCAGGACACGAGGTTGATTTGTTGGTTGGAGGACACTTAAATCTGAATTTAATTGAATTTAAAGCCACACATACCATTATGTCCGATCTATTTAAAGGTTTAACTTTTTTTGAAACAGCATCTGGAAAGAATAATCTTTCGAAAACGCTTGTTTATGCAGGAACAGAATATCAAAGACGCTCAACAGTCGATGTTATGCCCTGGATTGACTTTGGAAAAACAGCTAATTTCGAAGTATCTGAAACAAATAAATGAAAAAAACGCTATACCTTCTCTTGCTGTTGGCGGGAACAATTCATGCCGCTCCCAAGCTTTCGCGCAATTATGCCTACCGCTATTTTACAATGCGTGATGGGCTAGTGCAAATGCAAGTGCTTTGTGCCTTTCAGGACAAGGATGGTTTTATGTGGTTTGGAACCAAAGGTGGCGTGAGCCGATATGATGGCATTTCGTTTAAAAATTATTCGCATGAAGATGGAATTGCAATTGGCGATATGTATGCTGTTGGCGAATGGGGGCATAAGAAGTTATTCTTTTTTCCTTATCAGTTTCAAATTCTACATGAAAACGATTCTTTAGAGTTATTTCAATTGCCAGACTCTTTGATATTTGCGAATTACAACTTTCACTCGATTGAATTCTCTGACAACGAAATTCTGTTACTAAATTTAGTAAACCAAACTAACAAATTATACAAACAGAACATTAGTCGCCATTTAATTTGGAACAAAAAAACAAGAAAATTCAAAATTTGGAATTCTATTGATAAACGGATTTTGGCTTACAATGAAGAATACTTATTAACAACCGATGCACTTTATGCTCGTAATGGATTAAATATCAATAAATTGACATCAATCCCAAATAAATATGATTTAGCACAAGTAAATTGGAAAACAAAAGAATTTTATCTACATTCTGGCATTGACCTTACTATCGAAAAATACAACATACAAAACAATCAATTGAAGTTTGGTGGAATTGTAATTCATAATGTTCCAGAACCTCAATTTATTCTATTAGCAGACCAACGTATTTTATATTTCGACAAACAGTATATTTCACATATTTATCCTCATCAAGAAGCGAGTTTCGGAATGGATTTGGCATATATTGGCAAAGTAAATAATGACAACGAAGGGAATCTGTGGATAACTTCCAATAACGGCTTGTATAATTTTTTCAATCTAAATTTCGAAGAATATACTTTTGGATTGGCTAAACCTGATAATATCTGGAGTGTTTTGGAGGATAACGAATACAATATGTGGTTTGGAAGTTATGGTTGGGGGCTTTGGCGCTTAAATCCCAAAGGACAATTAAAAGCATATAACACAAAATTTATTGATTGGCGTAGACAATATATGGGATCTACCCGAACAAAAAAAGGGACGCTTTACTTGCCAAATTCGGGGGGGATAACCATCTATGAAAATAAAAGATTTACAAACTTACGAACAGGCTGTTCATTATCAGCCTTTTACAACGAAGCAACAAATAAAGTTTATTTTTCGGGCTTGGATACAGCTACCAATATTAGAGGTTTATGGATTGGTACAGATGATAATCGTAAATTTTTGCCTTTTAAAAAAGGTTTTCCAGTTGCTATTGGTAAGGATAGTAAAGGTCGAATTCGGGTAGGGTCGTTTCACGGTCAAGGCTACGTGCAAGGCGATAGTATAATTGTAACCGACACTTTGAAAAGACCTTACGAAGGAATTATGAGTTATGCATTGGATAAATGGGGGCGATTGTGGAAAGCTACCACCAAAGGAGTGTATGTAGAAATGCCTGATGGTAAAGAGTATCGCTTTGCTCCACAACTAAAGGGATTGATGGGGGCGATTTGGAATTACCATGATAAATATCTACTTATTGGTACTAGCTCTGGGATGGCTATTGCATTGTTGCAAAACAACATGCTGCAAAACCCTACCGTATGGGACATTACCTACGATGGTGGATTTACTGGTCTGGATACAGGTCAAAATGGGTTTTTCGAAGATCATAATGGCGATATGTGGGTGTGGACATCGCTCAATGTTTTGAAGTTTAATCCCGACAAATTAGTACAATCGCAAACAAAATATATTCCTCCGTTGCGAGTAGCTGGTATCACATATTCCACTAACAATACCGACTGGGAATCGCTATTTTTTAGTGAAAGCAACGAAATAAAAATCAGTTCCGACAATAAATTTTTCCGAATCGATTACATTGCCAACTCCATATCGGCCCCCAAATCATTGCGTTTTAAATACCGATTAATTGGACTTTCGGACAAATGGTCGGAGGAGGTTTATAGCAAATCGGTGAATTATACCAATATTGGTTTTGGCAAGTATCGGTTTGAGGTACAATGTAGTTTAGATGGTATAAAGTGGTCTCCAGTAGTTCAAAGTCCCGAAATTGAAATTACGGTGCCGTTTTATTTGCGCCCTATTGCATTTTTGGTGTATTTATTATTGATAATTGGTATAAGTGTAGTGATTACCAGAGCTATTACCAAACAAAAACAAACAAAAATACTTCAGGAAGTAAACCGTAAAAAACTCGAAAACGAACTGCAATTAAGCACTTTACGTTCCAAAGTAATACCACATTTTACCAAAAACGTATTAAGTGCCATTGGTCATTTTGCTATGACTGATAAACTGAAAGCCGGACATTATATATCCGTTTTTTCGAAATTTACCGGACTCACCTTGGCCAATGCCGACAAAATATATGTGAGTCTGGATGATGAATTGGAATACATTCAAAAATACTTAGAACTCGAAAAAATGCGCTTTGGCGATCGATTTGAGTTTGTGATTGTGATTGATAAAGGAGTAGATACGACCACACAACTACCAACTATGACATTGCATACTTACTGCGACAATGCCATTCGTCATGGTTTAATCAACAAAAAAGAAAAAGGAGAGTTGACCGTTGAAATTAAAAATGCGAACGATGGCGTATTGATACAAATAACAGATAATGGAATCGGCCGAAAACGCTCTGCCGAATTAGGAACGCATGGAAATGGTCAGGGGATAAAATTGATTCAAGCGCAATTGGACTTTTATAATCAAAATAATAATCAAGCAATTACCCAAACATTTACCGATATGGAAGATGAAGATGGCATCGCTTTAGGCACAAAAGTGGAACTTTTTATTCCGAATGCGTATGTGTTTGAATAAAATATGCCAATGTGATAATATTCCAATAAGATAATGTGATGATAAGGTGATGTGATGATGAGAAGATAATATGAAGATAGAAGAAATTAAATAACGCGAAGCTCTTAACGTGCGAAGCACCTAATAACGCGAAGCAAATAACGCACGAAGTGCCTAATAACGGCGTAGCCCAAATAACGTGCACAGCACCAATTAACGGCGTAGCCCTAATAACAATAAAAAAAATGTTTACAAACAAAACCATCCTTATTGTTGACGACGAAGAAAAATCGCGCTTGTATTTAGCCGAACTCACGCACGAGCTTTTTCCTGAACTTACACTTCAGTTTGCCGCTTCGCCTTTCGAAGCATTGTTTATTCTCGAAAAGCAAAAAGCTGATTTGATATTTTTGGATGTAGAAATGCCCGGAATGTCAGGTCTGGAAATGCTCACACAACTGCGCGAGAAAATTGTAAATACGCCTGTTGTATTTGTGTCGGCCTACAAAAGGGCTGAATTTATTCAAAAAGCCATGCGACTGAATGCCATTGATTATATTGATAAACCTGTTGACCCCGACGAGTTGCGCTTAGCAATTGAAAAAGCATTGACAAATTGTATTGATGGTGAACAAACAAATTCAAATATAAATGTTTCAACAATTAAATTATCTCTACTTACTGCTAATGGCGTAATGCTTTTTGAGCCGGATGAAATAATGTATTTTGAATCGAACAAGCGGGAGTCGATTGCTCATTTTGTAAATGGATTTGCGGATGTTATTGTGCGTTGCAATCTCAAATCGCTTAAGGATTTGTTGCCCGAAAAACACTTTTTACGTGTTAGCCGTCAGTACATTATCAATAAGCGTTTTGTGAAATTTATATCGCAAAGCAATCATACAATTACTTTAGCAGAAGGTTGTAAAAAAATAATTTTAGATCGTGTTTTTCCTGAAGTGTTTAAAATTCAAAAATTAATTTGAAGATATAAAAAAAATCAAAAACCACATTAGGCACATTAGAATACTTCCTTCTATTACACCTTATGTGGTTCAATTTTTCTAAAAAACACAGTTCAGTTTTTAGCGTTTTTCAATCGCTTTCAGCAACGCAAATCCACCAAAAATCTGCAACAGCATGCCCGGAACACCCATGCGGAAATCCTGAACGGCTACTGCAAAGTCAAGCACCAACGCCCATTCGAGCAAAGTACCTGCAACCTGATAAAACAATACTGCCAGTACCAAATTGAGCAAAGTAACTGCATTGCTGCGACGAGCTAAATAAGCTGCTGCTCCTGCCAAAAGCACCGATTTAACCAAAATGGCAGGTAAAACGGCTACCGGCGGCATTCCAAAAAGTAAGTGATTGATAACAGGCGAAAGAATAGCGGTAAGCAAACCAACTTTGAGACCGTATTTGTAAGCTGCTATAAGTGTGAAAAAATAAATAGGTAGAAAAATAAATCCTCCTTGTGGCACAAAATGAGCTAATTGTGGGGCAACTATATTTCCGACAACAAATAGGGTGGCGAAAAGATAGGTTTTTACCGAACTGAAATTGTAACTGTAAAGTTTTACTGTTGCGTTCATAGTATAACTGAATTTTGATAATTTTAAAAATTTGGAGCTACAAATCTAAATAAAATAATGCGAAGTTGATGCTAAAATTTAATTTTTTTACAAAAATGAGTATTAAATGAGGTCTTTTGCTGTAAAATTGTCATTAAACTTTGTCATTTTTTTGTTTTTTAACCGCTGTGCAAGTACCAAACGGACAAAAATGATGTACTTTTGTGTGATTTTTCCCAAAAACTGCTCTGGCTCAAACATCTATTTTACATGAACAAAAATATTTTAAGTAAAATCACTCCGCATCTTATTGCTGTTCTATTGTTTATAACCATCTCATTCTTGTATTTCACACCTGTGCTCGAAGGTAAACAACTGCTGGGTCACGACTCTGAAAGCTGGATGTGTATGGCCAAAGAAACAGTAGACTACAATAATTCGAACGACGATGTGGCGCTTTGGACAAACTCCATGTTTGGCGGAATGCCAACTTACCAAATTACAATGACTCAACCGAATAATATTATTCAATATATTGAGAAATTGATATTGCTTTTTCCACGAACAGTTTACAATGTAATTCTTTATTTGTTAGGATTTTACATTTTATTATTGGCTTTTCGGGTTAAGCCATGGCTAGCTTTGGTTGGCTCTATCGCTTTTACTTTTGCATCGTACAATTTTATAATAATACTGGTCGGACACAACTCGAAAGCAATTACGATTGCCTATATGGCACCACTTATTGGTGGGGTCTACATGGCTTTTCGAGATAAAAAAATGGTGGGTGCGCTTGTCACAACACTCTTTCTGAGTTTGGCAATTCGAGCCAATCACATCCAAATTCTATATTACACGCTTTTTATTTTGCTATTTTTTGGTGTTGTAGAGTTAATTTACAGCATTAAAGAAAAACAGATTAAATCCTTTCTGCAAACTGCTGGTCTACTAATTGCATCATTGATAGTAGCAGCCGGGATGAATGCTACAGCGCTCTTAACGACTTACGAATATGGAGAATACACCATGCGTGGTAAATCGAACGGGCTTACGAGCGACACTCAGAACTCACAACACGGACTCAACAAAGACTACATAACCAACTGGAGTTATGGCAAAGCCGAAACGCTGACTTTACTAATTCCAAATTTTAGAGGTGGTGCAAGTGGCGGAACATTGGGCACCGATAGCCGTACGGCCGAAAAAATTAAAAGCTTCAATGTACCGGATGTCGAAAAAGTAATGAAAGAATTTCAGCTACCGCTCTATTGGGGCGACCAGCCCGGAACTTCGGGTCCGGTTTATTTGGGGGCGATTGTAATTTTTCTTTTTATTCTCGGTTTTTTTGTGGTCGACAAACGCATCCTTTGGTGGTTATTACCCATGATTTTGCTTACGCTTTTCCTTTCGTGGGGAAAAAACCTGATGTGGCTAACTGACTTTTTTATCGAGTATTTTCCTTTGTACAATAAGTTCCGTACGGTATCGATGACATTGGTGGCAACTGGTTTTGGTATTACATTATTAGCAATATTGGCATTAAAAGAAGTATTAACGACTGAAAATGCCAAAGAAAAACTACTCCGACCTGTTCTTTATAGTGCTGGAATCACCGCTGGTATTTCGTTCGTTTTTGCCCTTATTCCTTCGTTAGCCGGTAATTTTATATCGCCTGCGGATGCGCAATTCAGTGGCGACTATGCTTTTCTGAAGGAGACCCTCCCACTCGACCGCGAAGCCATGTTACGCACCGATGCTTGGCGTTCGGTTGGTTTTATTCTGGCTGCTGCGTTGCTTATCTGGCTTTTCATTAAAAATTATCTCAAAACAAATACGGTTATCGTTCTTTTCGGCATTTTGTTTTTAGCCGATTTGGCACCTGTAGCTAAACGTTACCTGAATGATAGCAGCTTTGAGCGTAAACGTAAATTCGACAACCTAATTCAACCTTCGGCTGCCGACAATATGATTTTGACCGATAAATCGTACTACCGTGTATTGGATGCTTCGGTGAATATCTTTAACGATTCAAAACCATCGTATTTTCATAAAAGTATTGGAGGTTATCATGCAGCCAAATTGCGCCGTTATCAGGAATTGATTAACATGCAAATTGAAGGCGAAATTGGTCAATTGTTTGGCGCTTTTGGTCGTGCAAAAACATTCGAAGAGATAGCACCTTCACTCGATTCGCTCGGCGTACTCAATATGCTGAACATGAAATACGTGATTTACAATAAGGAAGCAGCTCCGCTCGTTAATCCGAAATGTAATGGCAACGCTTGGTTTGTACAGAAAGTGCATGTAGCTGCCGATGCCAACGAGGAAATGAAACTGGTAGGCGAAATAAACACCAAAACCGAAATGGTGGTCGACAAAGAATTTGCGGCTCAAGTTCCGACTACGCTTGTTGCTGACAGTACTGCTCGCATTACTTTAAAATCCTACAATCCAAATCGTATGCTGTACAGTTTCAGTTCAGCAATCGACCAGTTGGCTGTTTTCTCCGAAATATATTACGATAAAGGTTGGAATGCATATATCAATGGCGAAGAAGTACCATACATACGTGCTAACTACTTGCTTCGCGCCATGCCACTCAAAAAAGGAACGTATGATGTGGAATTCAAATTTGAACCAAATTCGTATAAATTTGGAAATATAATTGCATTGACCTCGTCGGTGCTTTTTGTACTCGCGTTGCTGTTTTTTGGATTTTTAGCTTATAAAAAAAGAATATGAAAAAAGTAAAAAATATACATTTTGGTTCTACCATCAGCATGTCGCTGGTATTGTTTTTAATAGGATTGGTAAGTTTACTTCTGTTTGTGGCGCACGATATGAGTGTGTACGTAAAGGAAAACATTAATTTGTCCATTATTCTCGACGATGATGCCGATAAAGCTGAAACCACTCGCGTTGAAACATTTTTAACCTCGGCCGGATATGCAAAGGATGTAACTTTTGTTTCGAAAGAAGATGCGCTCAAAGAACACATTGCCTCATTGGGCGACGACCCACAGGATTTTTTGGGTTACAATCCGCTGAAAGCATCGCTCGAAGTGAAACTCAAAGCCGAATTTGCCAACCCCGACAGTGTAAAAATGATTGAAACAAAGCTCAAAACATTCGAAGTAATTGAACGGGTGGCCTACCAAAAAGATTTAATTGGTTTGGTAAACGATAATGTCAAAAAAATCAGCATCGTATTGCTTGGTTTGGCTTTGGTGTTGCTTATTGTGGCGGTTGCATTGATAAATAACACCGTGCGTTTGTCGATTTACTCGAATCGTTTTTTGATAAACACCATGCAAATGGTAGGCGCAACCAATTGGTTTATTCGCAAACCCTATATTCGTCAGTCGGTAATTAATGGATTAGTGGCAGCCATTATTGCCATTTTGATTTTAGGAATAGTGGTTTACTATATTTTATACGAATTCGGATTAAGCGGCTTGTCCATTAATCAGGTTTCGGCCATTTGGGTGTCAGTTATTGTGTTGCTTTCGGGAATTGTATTAATGGGTGCATCAACTTACTTATCCATTGGTCGTTACCTGAAAATGAATACGAATGATATGTATTTGAGTTAAAATGACCCCAAGCCCCTAAAGGGGATGTAAAATTAGTTCCGAATGGTCTTTTTCTTTAAGCCCCTTTAGGGGTTTGGGGCAATTATAAATTGATAATTAATTAGAAATGGAAAATAACAAACAATTACGTCTCGGAAAAATAAACCTTGTGCTTATTGCAGTTGGGTTTGCAATTATCGTGTTGGGCTTTGTACTTATGACAGGCTCTACAACCGGAGTAGAATTTAACCCCGACATTTTCAGTACACGTCGCATTACAGTGGGACCAATGGTGTCGTTTTTCGGGTTTATATTTATCATTTTTGCTATACTTTTTAAATCCAAAGCTAAATGAGTATTCTCGAAGCTGTCATTATTGCTATTGTAGAAGGTATTACCGAGTTTCTTCCGGTATCGTCTACAGGGCACATGATAATTGCTCAGAGTTTGTTGGGCATGGAAAGTACCGAATTTGTAAAGGCTTTTACCATTAATATACAGTTTGGAGCTATTCTTTCGGTTATTGTATTGTATTGGAAACGATTTTTTCAAACAGTAGATTTTTACATTAAATTGCTTATTGCATTTTTACCAGCTGCTGTAATTGGTTTTTTAGCCAGCGACTACATCGATGCCATGCTCGAAAGTGTGTTTGTTGTGGCAGTGATGCTGGTTATTGGTGGTGTTTTTATGCTATTTGTTGATAAGTGGTTTAATAAACCCGAAGAGAATCAGGAGATGGATTGGAAACGCGCACTGAAAATTGGTTTCTTTCAATGTATAGCTATGATTCCGGGCGTTTCGCGCTCAATGGCCACCATAGTGGGAGGTATGAGCACCAAACTATCACGTCAGAATGCGGCTGAATTTTCGTTCTTTTTGGCAGTGCCAACTATGGCGGCTGCTTCGGGCTATAAACTTATGAAACTAATAAACGAACCAAATGGAGTTCAACTACTTAGTGATAATTTACTTACATTGATAATTGGCAATATAGTTGCATTTATTGTAGCTATGGCAGCCATTAAGTTTTTTATTGGTTACGTTACCAAATTCGGCTTCAAAGCCTTTGGATATTATCGAATTGTAGTGGGTGTAGTGTTGCTGGTTTTATTGGCAATGGGAGTGGATTTGAGTGTTATTTGAAGTTAGAAGTTAGAAGTTAGAAATTAGAAGTTAGAAATTAGAAATTAGAAATTAAGAAATTGGTAAATATTCAACTATTTTCTTATTTTCCTAATTTCTTATTAACGCATTGGCACATTATCTTATTGGCACATTAAAAAAAAAATGAATTTTATTGAAGGAGAAATCCTCTATGTACATAAACCGTTGAACTGGACATCGTTCAATTTGGTGAGCAAACTTCGGTGGAAGTTGCAAAAGACGCTGAAAATGAAAAAGTTGAAAGTGGGACATGCTGGAACGCTAGACCCGCTTGCTACAGGTGTAATGATAATTTGCACCGGTAAAAAAACAAAGTTAATCGAAAGTTTTCAGTATCAAACCAAAGAATATATTGCTACGCTGGAGTTGGGAGCAACCACGCCTAGTTTCGACAAGGAATTACCCGTGGATGCGACTTACGCTACTGAACATATTACGCGCGAGTTGGTGGACAAAATAATACCCACATTTACAGGCGAAATATGGCAAGTTCCGCCAGTTTATTCAGCGGTAAAAGTGGATGGCAAACGTGCTTACGACTATGCCCGCGACGGACAAGAAGTAGAATTGAAAGCTAAATTGCTGGTAATTGACGAAATTGAAGTGCTCGATTTTACATTGCCACTGCTCAAAATTAGAGTGGTTTGCAGTAAAGGAACATACATCAGAGCATTAGCGCGCGACATTGGATTAGCGTTGGGCAGTGGAGCGCATTTGGCAGCCCTGGAACGCACTCGCATTGGCGAAGTTACATTGAAAGACTGCTGGGAAATTGAGACTTTGGTTAATCACATTGAAAATGAGAAATTAAGTGAAGAGGAAATTATTAAAGAATAACCCAATTCCTTGCCTTTTTACTTTCTTGCTTTCTTACTTACTAAAAGAAAAGGTATAAAAATTAAATATATTGCATTATGAAGTTATCGAAATTTAAATTTAAGTTGCCCGACGAGCTAATAGCTCAGCATCCTGCACGCCATCGCGACGAATCGCGCTTAATGGTAATTGACAAAAATACAGGCAAAATTGAACACCGCATTTTCAAAGATGTGTTGGAGTATTTTACCGAACACGATTTATTTATATTCAACGATACCAAGGTTTTTCCAGCCCGTTTGTACGGTAATAAAGAAAAAACCGGAGCACAAATTGAAGTTTTTTTGATGCGTGAATTGAACCACGATATGAAACTATGGGATGTGCTTGTAGAGCCAGCTCGTAAAATTCGTATTGGCAACAAACTCTATTTTGGCGAAGACGACTCGGTAGTTGCTGAGGTTATCGATAATACTACATCGCGTGGCCGTACCTTGCGCTTTTTGTTCGATGGTACTCACGACGAATTCAAAAAAGCCTTGTTTGACTTAGGTGAAACGCCGCTTCCTCGCAATATAACGCGTGCAGTAGAACCAGACGATGCGGAACGTTTTCAGACTATTTTTGCCAAAAAAGAAGGAGCAGTTGCTGTTCCGGCTGCCGGAACACACTTTAGTCGTGAGTTGCTTAAGCGTATGGAAATAAAAGGTATCGACAGTACTTTCGTAACTTCGCACATGAGTTTGGGTAATTTCCGCGAAATAGATGTGGAAGACCTTACCAAGCATAAAATGGACTCGGAGCAAATGGAAATTACGCGCGAAGCCGCCGACTATGTAAACAAAAAACGCGACGAAGGCCGTAGTATTTGTGCTGTAGGAACAACCGTTATGCGTGCGTTGGAAACGGTAGTTGGTACCGAAGGGAAAATTAAACCTTACGAAGGTTGGACCAACAAATTTATTTTCCCACCATACGATTTTACTGTTGCTAATTCGCTGATTACCAACTTCCACTTGCCTTATTCAACTTTGCTAATGCTCACCGCAGCTTTTGGTGATTACGATAGGGTTATGAATGCCTACGATGTGGCTATCAAAGAAGGTTATCGTTTTGGTGTGTATGGCGATGCTATGTTGCTAATTTAAAAAAAAATCCAACTGAGTTTTATACTCAGTTGGATTTTTTTTATTTCTTTGGTAATTTCTTACTTCCATTTTCTACCAAAAAATACAGATTTTTCTCTACTGCCTTTGCCGTTTTCGTAGCTCCGGTATAGCCATCAGGTGTAATTTTTGGAACATCGGTCAATTTCACATCATTCCAATTCGTAAAAAACCCCATTTTCTCAAGCTTACGGATATATCCAATTGTTTCGTAGTGCGAAAGTAAAGCCACTTTTTTGACAACGTATTTTTTATCAGTCACGACCATTATTGGCGTGGTATTGTTATAGCCCATCACACCTTTGCAATAATCGGAAGTAGTCATGGCATATCCAAATACTTTATTCTTATCATTCACAATTTTAAACCAATAGTCATTCACCTTCTCTACTTTGGTAGCCTCAGGAAATACACTTTGCACCACATCTTTGTTCGATACTTTGGTTAAAACAGGCTCTGCTTGCCTTCTTTGGGCTGAAGCGCCATAAGCCAGCATAAATGCCATACAAATCACTGAAAATCTCATTAAATTCATTTTTCTAAAAATCTTAATTCGTAATTAAATACCCTATTTCACTATTACCATTTCGTTGACCAATTGTTTCGACATCGAATATTTTTCGAGTAAAAAGAGTACATATCTAATATCAACAGCAATATTGCGGCTCGATTCCGGCAAGTATTTATAATCGGAAGCTACACCCTCGGCTATTCTATCAAAATTCACGCCAATCAATTCGCCTTTGGCATTTAACACCGGACTTCCGGAATTTGCACTCGAAGTATGAAGATTTGATAAGAAATTGACAGGCATTTTTCCGTTTACGGCATAAGTGCCAAAGTCGGCATTTTGATATAAGTCGGCAATTTTTTTAGGAATTAAATAATCTGGATTTCCGGGATTGTCGGCTCGTTTTTCAAAAATACCATCCATGGTGGTAAAATAATCGTACTTCAGTCCGTCGGCCGCTTTTGCGCCGGTTACTTTACCATAACTAAGTCGTTGTGTGCGGTTTGCGTCGGGTGCAATAAGTTTATTGGCATTCATGCTCGCTATGGCATCCATATACAGATTAAAATATTTTCCTTGCTCGCCTTCGAGTTTTTTGGTTTGATTTAGCACCCTGCGGGTATACACTTCGTAATAGCTTAGCGCAATTTTGTAAAGCGGGTCAGCAGTGAATTTATCAATAGTTGTTGTGTCTACTTTTTGCAAAAATGCCTGAATACTATCTGGTTTGGTAAGCATTGAATTGGCAAAAGCATAATCGGTATATTTATCTAAATCGCCACCAAAAGGCGCTATCGATTCAACCATTACTTTCGAAATATAAGCTTTATCAACATTGTTGTAATACAAAAACAACATATCGCGGAACATTTGTTTGTCGATGTCCATATCCCACGATTGGAAGAATTGCTTTGCGAGCGGTTTAAGTCGCTCCACTTCTTCATCAATTGCTTTTTGATTAATTTTTTTACGGTTAAACATTTGCACTAACTTCTCAAATTTTCCAGCAAAAGGCACCAATTCAGCACCGCTAATGGCCGTTTCGTTAAAGTAGATATCAGCAATTTTGAGTGGAATTAATTTGTTGTAAATGTCCTTTTGCACCGTTATAATATCGCCATATTTTTTAATACGCGCACTATCAGCATTAATCCATGCCATCAATTCTTTTTCTTCGGCCAATTTCTGTTCTGTCAACTTCATGCTTTTCAGTCCGTTGAGTTCGCCTTTCCAGCGGAGGTAATTGTTGGTAATGCTGTTTACACGTGCTGTGTAACGGAATTTTATTTCGGGACGCGCTTTGAGTGCTTCGTTGATAATACGCAGTTTTTCGCCCCGAATTTTGATTTTTGCTGGCAGTTCCACATTTTCCATATAGTCCACTGCAAAGGAAGGAATATTTAGTTTTGTTCGGGCGGGATAACCCATTATCATTGTAAAATCATTTTCTTTCACACCTGCACTCGACACTTTTAGGAACTGATTTCCTTTGAGTGCCACATTTTCTTTGTTGTATTCGGCAGATTTGTTATCCTTACCCACATACACACGCAAAAAAGCAAAATCGGCAGCATGACGAGGCCAGCGCCAGTTGTCGGTATCGCCCGCAAATTTAGCCAACGAAATAGGAGGAGCAGCCACCATACGCACATCTTTGTACACCTTGTAAATAGAAATAATATACTGATTGCCACCCATAAACGAGGTGATTTTAGCGTCAGTATCGGTGCCACGCGTGTATTTCCGACGAAGCGCCTGACCGTTTTTATTCAGTTTATCGTTGTAATCATTGGTCGACAAACCGCTTGTTCCTTCCAGAATTTCAGCAGTTACATCCACCATTTGTACCAACTGAATTACAGCCAAATCGCGACAATACGATTCTTCCTCAGGCTTTGTTGACCAATAACCCGATTTGATAAAGTCGCGGCCAGGTTGCGAAAATTGCTCGAGGTAGCGAATGATGGGATGAAAATTGGTAATCAACAAGCCATTGTCGGACACAAAACTGGCCGTTGCAAAACTATCAAACGCATTGTCGGGGTTCGACAAACCAATTACCGCATCTTTGAGGCACGCTTTGTTAATACTGTAAATATCGGCAGCACTGAG
>CAZEEN010000050.1:16229-17706 GCA_964511115.1 uncultured Paludibacter sp.
TCTATCATACTAATTATCAACTTATAATGTCCGGCATTTTGTGGTTGAGCTGCCGAAAGTTGGCTTACTTTTGCGCGTGTTGCCGTGAGTTGCGAAGCCGCCACCGATGCCCACACGGTTTCGTTTGCCTGTCGAGGTTCACTTTTGGTACTGATTGTAAATAGTGGTTGAACCAACGCACAAAGTCGGTCGATATATGCAATCTGAATATGACGGTCGAAGTCAGTTAACTGAGGTTTCGCTGTCGAAATCCAAATCTGATTATCCACATCTTTTAAATACGTTGTCAGCGAATATCTGTTTTGATAATAAAGCGGTTCATTGCTAACAATGCGCGTTAAAATAAAGTTACCCAGCACATTACCAATTACTCCCGATTGCCATTTGGTAATTTCGTCGGTTTCAGAACCCAGCAATTGCGTAATCTCAACATTATTCAGCCAGTTGCAATTCACCATTTCATTCACTACAAAACGTATAGCCTCTTTCTGTTTTGTAGCTTCAATTGGCGCATACGAACTCGTAATTTGGTTGCCATACGTCCCTTTAAATTGGTATGCACCACCCAAATACGAAAGCGTTAGGTTGGTAATTCGGAAATACAATTTTGTAAGACCTTCCCAGCGTTTTTGCAATAAATCTAAGTTATCGCCTTTCTCCAATGTCCATTTCACTAAATTATTGGTAGTGAGTTTAATATTGGCAATGCCATATTGAGCCGACTTAATCAAATCGTTACCCAGCGCATCCGACTGTGCCGATGGGTCGGGCACTACAGCCGAAACAGCTGTTCCGCCATAAATATACATGGGATTGTTGCCATTCTCTAAGAACCACTTGTTCAATGTTTCAGCCTCATTTTCGGGCTTTGCAGTGTCGAGAATAGGTTGATAACCCCATTTAATGGAAAAAATATCCTGCAAACCCAAGCGCGGTGGCGTAAGCACCACTCCTTTTTCTTTATCGCCCGGCTGAGCCACATAATTATTGCGCGAATAATCCATTATACTGGCCGTAGTACCAAATTTTTGAGTAAATGTAGCCGAACGAAGTGAATCGGTTGGAATAGCAAACGAACCACGCATATTATGCTGTAAACCCAGCACATGACCCATTTCATGCGCAACAGCATATCGAATAGCATCGCCCATAATCGCATCGGGAAGTTCTTTCTTACGTGCTTCGGGGTCGGCAGCAGCAGTTTGCACAAAACGCCACGTTTGCAGCAACTCTATCACATTGTGCCACCACATAATATCGCCCTGAATAATTTCACCACTGCGCGGGTCAATCCACTGCGGACCCTGTGCGTTGGCATCAGCCGAAGTTATATACCGAAAACAGTTATTTCGAATATCGTCGGGGTCAAAACTTTTATTTTTAGGAAAATCAATGACTTTAATCACATTTTTGAATCCAATTTTTTCGAAAGACAAATTCCATGTCTCAATTGCTTCATGAACGTAACTACGCCATT
>CAZEEN010000051.1:0-6061 GCA_964511115.1 uncultured Paludibacter sp.
AAGGGACTCGAACCCCCACGCCTCTCGGCACCAGATCCTAAGTCTGGCGCGGCTACCAATTACGCCACAGCCGCATATTTTTTACTGTTAGCGGGTGCAAAGATAACTATTTTTCTTTTGCCCGCAATACAAGAGTGATAATTTGTATGATTTTTACTTTTTGCAAAGTACCCACGCTGTACTGAATCGCTCATCAGTAATGCGCAAATTTTCCATAAAGCGAATAGCTTCTTCTTTTTCGGTGAACGACTTAATAGCTACACGATATGTTTTTACGGGCTCTAATACCTTTGCGGCAGAGTAATTCAATTCAATCATTACTTTGCAATAATTCTCAGCCGATTGCAGTGTTGGTAAACTGGCAACAATTACATGATAAGCCTCTGACTCGTTTTTTATTTCAGTTTCCAGAAGTTGTTGTGTTTGCTGCTTTGTAGTGTCTGAAACTACTATTGAATCGGTTTGCACTTGTATTTTTGCCGCCGAAGTAAGCTTGCTTAAATTGACAATAGCTGCCGATTGTGTATTGGGATTTGTAGGACGCTGTTCGGTAACAAACAACATACTTAATAATAATGCAAAAACAGCCGCATAACGCATAAAACTTTTTACCGAAAACGATTCTTGTTTTATTGATACATGTTGAATTTGTTTTTTGCTGTAATCGGGCAGTTGCAAATCAGTTAAACCAAAATTTGAAGGAATAAAAGTTGCATGAGTATTGGGGACGAATGCAATATTGCCTTCGTTGGTCTGGTGAAAAGTACCAAATTTACCAAAATCAAAACTTCCGTTTGTATGAAGTTGTTGTCTGAAAAGTTCAGTTTCGTGTTGTAGAAGCTCTTGTGCTAAACGGTATGAAATACGTTCAGTGCGAGCAATTTCTATTGCCAATAATCCATCGGCGTGATGCATTAATGCGTTGAATGAAATTACTTTGCGTGGTGCAATTATTTTATTGTCGACTATTGTTGCGGGTTGTGGCTGCAATACAAAGCCACCCAAGCCAGGCACTACAACATACTCGTTGTGCCCTAATAGTTTTTCGATATGATGGTATATTTTTTCCACAATGCAAAAGTAGAATAATCCTTTTGTAAAAAAGATACTTAATTCAAAAAGTTATTAACAACTTGTTAGACTGATTTGGGTTTGAACTTAAAATTGCAGTTGCCTTATTTTTTTGTACTTTTGTGTTTTCATTTTTCAAAATAAAATAGAATGCGATTTCTTTTCTTTTTTGTGTTTCTAACATTCTTTTTATCGTGCAAAGAGACTGTCGAGCCTCAGGACGATGAATCTCTGTATATTAGCGAAGTTTTTCGATACGTGTATGCGCCCGGGCAACATGCTACATTGGCATTACCTGCCGATTCGTCAATTTTTATAGGAAATCCAGACGATGATACTCGTTTTGTATATCTCGGTGGCTTTGGTGGCTATATTATAGCCGGTTTCGACCACAATATTGTGAATCATGCTGGGGCCGATTTCGAAGTTGTTTTGATGAAAAGTTCAACGCCTGAACCTGCTGTGGTGTATGTTATGCAGGATGTAAATAGTGACGGCAAACCTAATGAAACTTGGTACGAGCTGAAGGGCAGTCAGTTTGAGAATTCGAAACGCAATTATTGGGTACGCTATTATAAAGCTAAATCGACAAACGAAAACACAACATGGCTCGATAGCGAAGGTACTCGAGGCGAATTGAAATCGGGCTATGGTGCTACTAATTCATCCGGTTGGTGGTGGACTGGTACTATTACGGATAGTATTACTTTTTACGGAACACGTTTGCCCGATTCGTACGAAAACACAGGTACTGCAACTACACAGCTTTGGACTGTTCCGGCGGGAAAATACGCATGGGGCTATGCCGAAAATAATTCAGGAGCTGATTATGACAGCGATAAAGGTTCGAATAAATTAGATATATCGAATGCGGTTGATGAAAGTGGAAATCCAGTTTCGCTACCAAATATTCGTTTTCTGAAAATTCAAACAGCGGTATTGCAACAAGCCGGTTGGCTCAACGAAGTGTCGTCTGAACTCCGTGGTGCAAAAGAAATTAAATAAAATATTAATTCATAATTCTTGGCTACGCCAAGCGGCAAAGCCGATAACATAATTCGAATAAATGGACTATTCAAAAATACCTTCTCCCTGTTATGTGCTCGACGAAGCGGCATTTCGTCGCAATTTGGAACTCATTCGTTCGGTAAAAGAGCGGGCAGGAGTGGAGATAATATTGGCTTTTAAAGCATTTGCGATGTGGAGCGCTTTTCCCATTGTGCGAGAATATATTCCGTATTCTACTGCCAGCTCGTTAGCCGAAGCGCGTTTGGCTTTCGAGGAAATGGGCAGTCCGGCACACACTTACGGGCCTGCATATACCGATCGTGAATTTCCGGAAATCGTTAAACTGAGCAGTCATATTACCTTTAATTCGCTTACGCAATTCGAACGTCTGTATCCGCAAACGCAATTTTACAATGTTTCGTGTGGGTTACGTATAAATCCTGAGTTTTCGGATGTCGAAACAGATTTGTACAATCCATGTGCTCCAGGTTCGCGACTTGGCGTGGTGGCCGATTTGCTCGGCGATACATTGCCCGAAGGTGTGGAAGGACTTCATTTTCATACACTTTGCGAATCCTACTCGTTCGATTTAGAAAAAACGCTGGCTGTGGTGGAGCAAAAATTCGGAAAATTCTTTGGTCAGCTAAAATGGCTTAATATGGGTGGCGGACATTTAATGACAAAAGCGGGGTACGATGTGGAACATTTAATTGGTTTACTACAAAATTTCAAAGTAAAATATCCGCATTTACAATTGATTCTGGAACCCGGAAGTGCCTTTGCATGGCGAACAGGAGTATTGGTTTCGTCGGTTGTTGATATTGTTGAAAACAAAGGAATTAAAACAGCCATGCTCGATGTTTCGTTTTCGAATCACATGCCCGATTGCCTCGAAATGCCTTACAAACCAGCCATTGTGGGCGCTACGGATGTAATTGCCGGCAAACCAACCTATCGGATGGGAGGAAACAGTTGCCTCTCGGGCGATTTTTACGGCTCGTGGTCGTTCGACGAGGAGTTGAAAATTGGCGACCGCATTGTGTTCGAAGATATGATTCATTATACCATGGTGAAAACCAATATGTTCAACGGAGTTTCACATCCGAGCATCGGAATTTGGACGAAAGAAAATGAATTTAAATTGGTGCGTGAGTTTGGATACGAGGATTATAAAAACCGCATGTCGTAATTGGGTTATAAAGTTTGTAAAGTTTTAAAGTTCATAAGGTTCTAAGATTTATGCAGAAAGTAAAGTTGTACGGTGCAATTAGTTTGGCTATGTTGTTTTGGTCGTTTTCGTTTATCTGGACGAGGCAGGCTATCGTTTCGTTTCAGCCAATAACGTTGGTTACATTACGATTAGTTATTGCATCCGTATTGCTGTTTTTGGTTTCGAAATTGGCTGGTAAATTTCAACTTATGCGCCGCGAGGATGTGAAATGGTTTTTGCTTCTGGCATTTTTCGAACCATTTATGTATTATATTGGCGAAACGTATGGACTCACTATGATGGAATCCACTTTGGCGTCGGTTATAATTTCTACCATACCGCTATTTGCACCCGTGCTGGCTTATTTCCTGTTGAAAGAAAAAATATCGTTTGCCAATATTGCAGGTATTTTAGTTTCACTTTCGGGCGTGTTTTTGGTTATTTACGAGCCTAAAGGAGGCTTTGCTGCTAATCCATGGGGAATTGTTCTGATGTTTTTGGCTGTTTTTTCGGCCATTTGCTATACCACTACTTTACGCAAAATCTCCACACATTACTCTACTATAAATGTCATTTTTTACCAAAGTTTTGTTGGTTTATTCTTTTTTATTCCCACTTTTTTTATGGTTGATTTTTCAACATTCACTACAAGTACAATCACTTCAGAGGGAATTTTTGCATTGATGATGCTGGCAGTTTTTGCTTCGGTTATTGCCTTTGTGTTGTATGCGGGAGTAGTCCGTAAAATTGGCGTTGCGCGTACCAATGTGTTTGTCAATCTTATTCCGGTTTTTACAGCTATATTGGCTTGGTGGCTGCTCGACGAACAACTTAATGGTTTAAAAATCACTGGCATTGCCATTACCGTTTTTGGTCTTTTTGTAAGCCAAATGGGTAAATTTCGATTTAAATTAAAGCAAATTAGAGGAACAGAGTATTAAAATACTGACTTTTAATAAAAAGAATAAAGTTTTTTATGGTGAAATGAACCTTTTTAAAAGCTTTTTGTTTATACTATAAATTTATTTGAATTAATACTTTAAAAATGAAAGTAAAATAATCAAAAAAATTACATTTCGTTTTGTGTGTTTGAAAAAATGAATTATCTTTGCACCGAAATAAAAAATAACGATGAACAACAATTTTCTACATATTCTTCTACTCGGTATTATTATTCTCTTGCAAAACAAGTAGAAGTGAGTTTGGTATGTAGTTAATACAATGTATAATATAAAGCCTTCTCACTGCGGTGTAGAAGGCTTTTTTAATGAAAAACAATTATGGACAGATTATTTATTTTCGACACTACATTACGCGACGGCGAACAAGTTCCCGGTTGCCAGTTGAACACCATTGAAAAAATTCAGGTGGCTAAAGCCCTCGAAGGGCTGGGTGTTGATGTAATTGAAGCGGGTTTTCCTATCTCAAGTCCGGGTGATTTTAATTCGGTAGTCGAAATTTCGAAAGCTGTTACTTGGCCTACAATATGCGCTCTTACGCGTGGTGTTCAAAAAGATATAGATGTAGCTGCCGAAGCGCTAAAATATGCCAAAAACAAACGCATTCATACCGGAATTGGAACTTCTGAATTCCACATCAAACACAAATTTAACTCTACACAGGACGAAATTCTGGAACGTGCAGTTGCTGCTGTAAAACATGCCAAAAAGTATGTGGAAGATGTGGAGTTCTATTGCGAAGATGCTGGTCGTACCGACAATGTATATTTGGCACGTGTGGTCGAAGCGGTTATTAAAGCAGGCGCTACCGTTGTAAATATACCTGACACAACTGGTTACTGTCTGCCTTGGCAATACGGAGAGAAAATTAAATTCGTGATGGATAATGTGAAGGGCGTACACAATGCTATACTTTCCACACACTGTCACAATGACTTGGGTATGGCCACTGCCAACACCATTGCCGGTGTTCAGAACGGTGCTCGTCAGGTAGAAGTAACTATCAATGGTATTGGCGAACGTGCCGGAAATACGTCGTTGGAAGAAATTGCCATGATTTTGAAATGCCATAAAACAATGAATATCGAAACACAAATCAATACGCAAAAGATTTATGGTATTAGCCGCATGGTTTCGGGATTAATGAATATGCCTGTACAAGCAAATAAAGCTATTGTTGGTCGCAATGCATTTGCGCACTCTTCTGGCATTCATCAGGATGGTGTTTTGAAAAATCGCGAAAGCTACGAAATTATGGACCCAACGGATGTGGGAATCGACAAAAACTCAATTGTACTAACTGCCCGTAGCGGTCGTGCAGCGCTTAAACATCGTTTGAGTGTACTGGGCGTAAATGTGGAAGGCGACCATTTGGATAAAATTTACGAAGAATTCCTTAAATTAGCCGATAAAAAGAAAGACATCAACGATGATGATGTGTTGTTGTTAGCCGGAAAAGAACGTACTGAAAAGCAACGTATTCAACTCGACTTTTTACAAGTTACTTCGGGTGTTGGTGTTCAGGCAGTTGCCAGTATCGGATTAATTATTGCCGGTGAAAAATTCGAAGCAGCAGCTTCGGGAAATGGGCCGGTGGATGCAGCAATCAAAGCATTGAAAAAAATCATTAATCGCACCATGACATTGCAGGAATTTACAATTCAAGCTATTAACAAAGGTAGTGACGATGTTGGTAAAGTACACATGCAGGTAGAACATGCCGGAATTGTATATTATGGTTTTGGTGCAAATACCGATATTGTTGCAGCATCAGTTGAAGCATATATCAATGCAATTAACCAATTTGTGAAAT
>CAZEEN010000051.1:6161-17443 GCA_964511115.1 uncultured Paludibacter sp.
TATTTGACAAAATCTGGGATGCCCACGTGGTATCATCGGTCGAAAATGGACCGACACAGTTATATATCGATCGTCATTTTTGCCACGAAGTAACAAGCCCACAAGCTTTTAACGGACTTCGTGCACGCGGACTGAAAGTTTTTCGTCCGGAGCTTACAACTATGACCGCCGATCACAATACGCCAACAATCAATCAGGATAAGCCGGTTCAGGATCCAATATCTCGTAACCAGTTGGATACATTTGCTAAAAATGCAAACGAATTCAACATGCCATTGTTTTATCCACTCGGACATATCAAAAATGGTGTAGTTCACATTATCGGACCCGAAAATGGTTTTACGCAACCAGGTATGACGATTGTTTGTGGCGACAGCCATACTTCAACACACGGTGCTTTTGGTACTATTGCTTTTGGAATTGGTACTAGCGAAGTGGAAATGGTATTGGCTACGCAATGTATTTTGCAGACACGTCCAAAAACAATGCGTATCACTTTCAATGGAAAATTTGGTGCTGGTGTAACTGCTAAAGATTTAGCACTTTACATGATTTCGAAACTTACAACTGGTGGTGCAACAGGTTATTTTGTTGAATATGCCGGCGAAGCTATTCGCAGCATGAGTATGGAAGAGCGCATGACTGTTTGTAACCTTTCAATCGAAATGGGTGCTCGTGGCGGACTTATTGCACCAGACCAAGCAACTTTTGATTATGTAAAAGGTCGCGAATTTGCTCCAAAAGGTGAAGAATGGGATAAAAAATTAGCTTATTGGCAAACCTTGAAAACAGATGATGGTGCTACGTTTGATGAAGAATTGGTATTCGAAGCTGCTGATATTCAACCTATGATTACTTACGGAACAAATCCGGGTATGGGAATGGGAATTAAAGAAGCAATTCCAACATTGGATTCGATTGACGAAGCCGGACGCATTTCGTTCCAAAAATCATTAGAATATATGGGCTTCCAAGCTGGTGAAAAATTAGAAGGCAAAACTATTGATTATGTGTTTTTAGGAAGCTGTACGAATGGTCGTATAGAAGATTTTCGTGTATTTGCTGATTATGTAAAAGGTAAAAAGAAAGCCGATAACGTTACAGCATGGCTTGTGCCTGGCAGCTGGATGGTCGAAAAACAAATCCGTGAAGAAGGTTTGTATGATATTTTGACTGAAGCAGGATTTGCGCTACGTCAGCCCGGATGTTCGGCTTGTTTGGCTATGAATGATGATAAAGTTCCTGCCGGAAAATATGCAGTATCCACATCGAATCGTAACTTCGAAGGCCGCCAGGGTCCCGGAGCACGTACAATTCTGGCCGGACCACTTGTTGCAGCAGCGGCTGCAGTAACAGGTCGTATCACAGATCCACGTTCTTAGATTTTCGAACGCAAATTACGCAAATTTTCACAAATCAGATAAATATGGAAGAAAATGATGTAATTGTTCCTCAAGAACTAATTGATATTATTTTAAAACAATTTTATAGGATTTACAATGATTTAGGATACGGATTTCTTGAAAGAGTTTATCAAAATGCACTTTATTTTGCTTTAGTTGAACAAGGATTGAAATGTGAAGCCGAAAAATCAATTAAAGTTTATCATGATGGTCATGTTGTTGGTGATTATCGTGCAGATTTATTAATTGAAGATTGCATAATTCTTGAATTAAAAGCTTGCGAAGAACTAAATCCTGCTCATGAAGCTCAGTTAATAAATTATTTAAGAGCAACAGAAATTGAAGTTGGATATTTGCTTAATTTTGGTAAGAAAGCGAAATTCAGTAGAAAAGTATATTCAAATAACAGAAAATTTTTATAACAAATTTAAAGAACAAAAATTTGCGTTTATTTGCGTAATTTGCGTTCAACCAATATTCAAATGGAAAAGTTTATAACATTAACTTCAACAGTTGTTCCACTACCTATTGAGAATGTGGATACTGATCAGATTATACCTGCGCGCTTCCTGAAAGCGACAGACAAAAACGGTTTTGGTGATAATCTTTTTGCCGATTGGCGATATAACAAAGATGGTAGCCCTAAAGCTGATTTTGTATTGAACAACCCTACTTTCAGTGGTTCGATATTGGTGGGAGGTAAAAACTTCGGTTCGGGTTCGAGTCGTGAGCATGCTGCTTGGGCTATTGATGGCTACGGATTCAAAGTGGTTGTGTCGAGCTTTTTTGCCGATATTTTCCAAAATAATGCTTTGAACAATGGCGTTTTACCCGTTGTTGTATCAGCAGAGTTTTTGGCTGAGATATTTGCTTCGGTAAACGCTGATGCAAAATCAACGCTAACTATCGATTTGGAAAATCAAACGATTACGAATAATGCAACCGGAAATTCAGAATCATTCGTTATCAATGCATACAAAAAAGAATGTTTGCTAAACGGACTGGATGATATTGATTATTTGTTGAGCAAAAAACCTTTGATTGAAGCTTACGAATTAGCAAGATAACATGTTAGAAATAATGGATACCACACTCCGCGATGGAGAACAAACATCGGGAGTATCATTTGCAGCACAGGAAAAGCTGAGCATTGCTCGTTTGCTACTCGAAGATTTGGGAGTCGACCGCATCGAAATTGCATCGGCTCGTATTTCGGAAGGTGAGTTTAAAACGGTGAAAAGAGTTGCCGAATGGGCGCGCGATCATGGATATTTGCGTAAAGTGGAAGTGCTTGGTTTTGTCGACGACAGCAATTCACTCAATTGGATGAACGATGCCGGTTGCAAGGTATTGAATTTGCTTTGCAAAGGTTCTGAAAACCATTGTTTAAACCAACTTAAAAAATCGCCCGAAACGCATATTGCCGATATTAAAAAAGTATTGGCTAATGCCCGCGAAATGGATATTGATGTGAATATCTATTTGGAAGATTGGTCTAACGGAATGCGTAATTCAATGGATTATGTGTTTTATATGATTGATAATCTGAAAGATGAATCTATCAAACGCTTTATGTTGCCCGATACCTTGGGAGTGTTAAATCCAACTGAAACTGGTGAATTTTGCATGATTATGTTGGAGCGTTACCCAGGTTTACATTTCGATTTTCATGCACACAACGATTACGACCTTGCAGTTGCAAATGTACTAAAGGCAGTTGAAGCAGGTATTCATGGTGTACACGTTACAATCAATGGATTAGGCGAACGGGCTGGAAATGCGCCTTTATCGAGCGTAGTGGCAGTATTACACGATCAGTTGAAATATAAGACAAAGATTGATGAATCAAAAATAAACTCGACAAGTAGGTTGGTTGAATCGTATGCTGGCATTCGAATTCCTGCAAACAAACCGGTTATTGGCGATTATGTATTTACACAAGTTGCAGGCATTCATGCCGATGGTGATAATAAAAAGAACTTGTATTATAACGATTTGCTGCCCGAGCGTTTCGGACGTGAGCGTTTATATGCTTTAGGAAAAAACTCAGGTAAAGCAAGCATTTTGAAAAACTTGCAACAACTCGGTATTGAACTCGATGACGAGTTGATGAAAAAGGTTACGCAGCGTGTAATCGAGTTGGGTGATAAAAAGGAATTGATTTCGCTCGATGATTTGCCTTATATAGTTTCGGATGTTGTAAATAACGACGAAGAAAACAAAGTAATTCGAATTCTCAATTACTCCTTAACGGTGTCGAAGGGCTTACGCCCAATGGCAAGCGTTAAAGTGGAAATATACGGAGATGTTTACGAAGAAACAGCATCTGGCGATGGACAGTATCATGCATTGTCGAAAGCATTGTACAAAATGTACAAAAAATTAGACAAAGCAACTCCTGAATTATTAGATTATCAGGTTGTAATTCCTCCCGGAGGAAAAACAGACGCCATTGTTCAAGTAATTGTTACCTGGAAATTTGGCGAAAAAATATTTAAAACGCGAGGATTAGATGGCGACCAAACGGTGTCGGCACTGAAAGCTACCGAGAAAATGCTGAATATTATTGAAGCAAAGGCTTAAAATCCTTTTGGGACAGACATATAGTAAGCAATTACTGCAAATGCAGCAATAAAAAGAAGTAAAATTATTACTTTTAGCGCTTTTTTAAATGCATTATTAGGTCTTATTTCCTTTAAAATAAGTAAGGCTACAATACCCATAAAGGCAGCAATTGGAATAAGAAGCATGTTCATGGCGGGGTGATTTAAGGATTAACATTTTGAAAAACATCTGTGCTTTTAGTTTTATAAATGCAAAAATAGTAATAATAATTTAAACAAGAATAAAATAGAAAAAACAATGGGTAAATCATTGAAAATTGCCGTTTTACCGGGCGACGGTATCGGCCCTGAAATCATCGAACAAGCATTAAATGTAACAAAAATAGTATGCAAAAAGTTCGGTCATGAATTAAGTTACGAATATGCTATTGTTGGTGCTTGTGCCATCGATGCAGTTGGCGAACCATATCCTAAAGCTACTCACGAATTGTGTATGCAATCGGATGCTGTGCTCTTTGGCGCTATTGGCGACCCAAAATACGATAATAATCCTGCTGCAAAAGTGCGTCCAGAACAAGGATTGCTTAAAATGCGCAAAGAGTTAGGACTCTATGCCAATATTCGTCCAGTATCAACTTTTCCTTCGTTGATACACAAATCACCGCTTCGTGCCGATTTAGTGGAAGGTGCCGATTTTATGTGTATTCGTGAATTAACTGGTGGAATGTATTTTGGTCGTCCGCAAGGGCGTGCCGAAGATGGCAACACAGCTTACGATACTTGCGTTTACACCCGCGAAGAAGTAGAACGCATTCTGCATTTGGCTTACAAATATGCCGGACAGCGCAACAAAAAAGTAACTATCGTTGATAAAGCGAATGTGTTGGCTACTTCGCGTTTATGGCGTCAGATTGGACAGGAAATTGCACCTCAATATCCGGACATTGAAACTGAATTTATGTTTGTAGATAATGCAGCTATGCGTATTATTCAATGGCCAAAAAGTTTTGATGTGTTGGTTACCGAAAATCTTTTCGGCGATATTTTGACCGATGAAGCTTCGGTAATTACAGGTTCGTTGGGAATGTTACCTTCGGCTTCGGTAGGTATTCATACTTCAGTATTTGAGCCAATTCACGGTTCGTATCCGCAAGCTGCCGGTAAAAATATTGCTAACCCATTGGCAACTATCTTGTCAGCTGCATTGATGTTCGAGTACGCATTTGGCATGATGGAAGAAGGTGCTTTGATTCGCGCAGCTGTAGCGGCCAGTATGGATGCCAATGTGGTAACCGAAGATATTGCTGACAATGCCAAAGCTTATTCGACCACCGAAGTTGGTGAGTGGATTGTGAAATGGATTGAGAATAAATAAGTTAGTTCTGATATATTGTTCTTACAAAAATCCCTGCTTCTGTTTTGAGGCGGGGATTTTTTTTATGAGAAAATTTAATTCCTAAGCCGTGCGGTATTAGTGCATTTAATCAATTTGTTTTTTAGAAACGCTATAATCATCAATCCATTTGTCCAAATCAGTATCAATATCCAGACCAAGGCGTAGCTTTATTGTTTTCCGGCGATTGTGAAGTGTGTTCTTATTCATATTTAAAAGTAAACAAGAATCAGGAATGCTAATATGTATGCTTAAAATAATGAAAATTTACAAATATGAGTTGGTCAATTTAGCCTGTATTTTAGTGTAATTTGGTTGCCTTGCCAATTTATTTTTTATTGATTGTTTTAAATGTCTGTTATTTAGGTGTTTGCAATTTCGCTTTCAGTTCTACCTTGCCACACTTTTTTTTGGATTATATTAATTGCTTGTGTAACTTTGGGTACAAATTTAATTAAAATTATTCACTTTCGAAAAAAGTATCCCAATATGAACTCAAGTTAATGCATTAAAACATTTAGTATTTCAATAAGTAATTTAGAAAAAATAATATCAACAATTTAAGATAAACAACAAAATGAAAAAGATTTTTTATATTTTTGCATTAGTAATAATAACTTTTACTTCATGTGACAAAAATGAAGTAACAATTCAACCAGAAGCATCGGTTTCTATAAATGAACATTCTGAAAACAATCAATTACTAAGTGAATATGCGAGAATTCTTGCAGCATCACTTAATAATACAGAAATTAAGCAAACATTAAAAGACGAAGCTTTAAAAAAATTTGATGGTGATTATGATATTCTAGTCAATAAGTTAGAAAACATACAATTAGGAAAAAGCACAAATTCATTTAAATCAATTCTTGCTAAAAATGCCAAATCAACATCAGGTATTTATAAATCGAAAAGCAATACATCAGCTAATATAGATTCATTTTTCAACAAGATAAAAGAAACGTTTCCAAACTTACAAGTATCAATTCCAATACATTGTGAAAATTGGGACACCGAAAAATATACGCCAATGGTTGCATTTATTCCGGTTGATTATGATGAAAAAACATTTACCGAAGTAACTGCTTTTGATACGAATGGAAATGAATTTAAAATAAGCACTAAATTTGAACCAAGTCTACCTGTCGTTGTAGTGAGTATATCTGAAAGAGTGGACATCGATGGCAATCTTATAAGTGATTTGCCATCTGTAACAAGTGAAGTGCCAAGAAATAAAGTTGCTCCAAATACACCCACTTCCATTACATTGAAACATGGTCAATCTAAGTCTCTAATAATAGAGTGGGGAGATGTACTTGATGAAAATGGATATGAAGTGTGGAGAATGTCTGATGGTAACGTATTTACAAAAATATCGACAAATCCTACAAATGAAAACACTTTTATTGATACAAATCTTAATCCTAATGTTAAGTATTGGTACAAGGTTAGAGCAATAAATAGTGACGGAAGCTCGGCTTGGTCGCCTATAATTGCAACTACAGCATCAGAAAGGAATGATGGAGAAACACTGCGAATGCATTCGATGAAATTTACAACATCCGCACTGCAAGCTGTTGAAGATTGGGTCTCCGGAAGACCTGAAATGAGATTAAGAGTGATTAGAGGCTCTGAAACAGGGGCTTCATTTGTTTTTACTTCTGGTCAACTAAGACCTGCATGGAGAAATGATATAAGAAACAACTGGTGGCATTGTGAATTTGATATTTGTGATTGGAATACAAATGTTTTTGGTACGGTATTAACCTTTGACTGGAGGGAGGAAGATTTAAAATATCAGTATGAATTTAATGTATCAGGCTCATATGAAGACAAAAGAGATAATGGGACAATAAAGTCTGGAGGTACAATTAACATAAAAAATGATCCAAGTCCGGACAATATTGGAAATACCACAGTTTTTTGGTGGCATCCAAGAAATAAAATTTACGACATTACAGGATTCTCATGGTATTTTGCTCAATAGTATATTTTTAATATTTTACAATAACATTTATGAAGAAAATAATTTTTCTGCTAACATTAGCTATTTTTATCAATTCTTGCGGGGGAGAAGATGAATTGATAAAAACAAAGTTAGAGTATTCAATTAATGGCGAAATTTACAAATCAATTGGTTATGCTTATAGATACGATGACTATGAGAGCAATAAATTAAAAAGATATGTGTATATAATTCAAAGCTTAAAGTCTGAGATTATCTATATTGAAGCAATTGATAGTACGTTTCAAAAAAACACATTTATCTTTCCTGAATTTAAATTTAAGTATAGTATAATTGGTGAATCTCTCAAAGATTATGAAGCTATAAGCGGCCGTTTTACTATTTTGGAAAATAAATCAGGTGTGATAACTGGTGAATTTGGTGGCGCAATGTTAAATAAATATGACGTGAGTGATACATTG
Organism: uncultured Paludibacter sp.; assembly: GCA_964511115.1. Lineage (GTDB taxonomy): Bacteria > Bacteroidota > Bacteroidia > Bacteroidales > Paludibacteraceae > Paludibacter. Next base: position 13,949 of record CAZEEN010000051.1, read on the forward strand.
AGAATTGAAAATGGTAGTTTTGAAATATCGTTACAAACCTATAAACGTACATTTTGATTTAATACTTGTTATACTGAAAACGAATAAGGCTGTCTCAAAAGGGACAGTCCTATTTTTTTGTTATATCGGCTAACGAATACCGGTTATTTGTCAGTCATATAATCATCAATCCATTTGTCCAAATCAGTATCGGCATCCAAATTAAGGCGTAACTTTATTGTTTTCCGGCGGTTATAAAGTGTGTTTTTGCTCATATCTAACAGCAAACAAGAATCAGGAATATTTATTTTTAAGCAAACAAGTGCTATTACTATACAATCAGTATCTGTTAAATTAGTATATTCTTGTTTCAATTTTGAAATTCTACTTTCAAACAGATTGTCAACTTCTCTAATAAAATCAGACCAGTCTTTTTGAGACAATGTAGATTGTTTGGTTATCTCCTCAAGAAATTGTTCTTTTTTCCCCTGAGTCATTAAATTTATGTTCAATTTATTAAATGCCAACGTATTTTCAACTTTATTTTGAGTTTTTGCCAGCAATAATTCTCTTTTTTGCCGGTTTTGAATCTCTGTTGTGTCTTTACTGAATTTTAAACGTTGTTTCTCCATTTCATCATCGGACTGTTTTTGTATAGACTTGTTTCTGATTAATAGAAACAGTACCAGTATTATCAAAAAGGCAATTGCAAAGAAAGCAATCCAAATCACCTGATTCCGTTTGTCAATTTTCAATACGGCATTTTCTTCTTCTTTTAGGGTTAAGTCATATTGCTTATCAATAATATGAAGTTGACTGGTCATATTTTGTTGGAAGATTGAATCTCTAAGAATGTATGACTTTTCAAGATTATAGTATGCATTTTTATAATCACTTCTATTTTTGGCAATTAATGCAGCCGCATGTAGTCCTATTATTTTGTAAGGAGAATTATTAGTGCCAGTCATGGATATTTTCAGATAATAATTTGCCGAATCGTTTTTGTTAAGCTTCGAATAAATGTAGGCTAAATAGGAACCATAATAATAGCGTAGCTCAGGAAAATAATTAAATCCTTTCAATAATAATTCTTTTGATCGTGCATAATCCTTATGGTATAATAATTCACCCTGATTGGCTAGTATGGTGTAATAATTAGTTGAATCGCCTGTCTCTTTCGATAGTTTCAATGCCTTATCTGAATAATATAGAATACTATCTAAAGGAAAATTCAATTGATAATACATTATGGATATATCACGATATGCATAAGCTTTATATTTTTTGTCACCAGATTGATTGAAAAACTCCAACGATTTCCGAAAATAATTCAGTGAATTACTGTACATCTCGTCCTTCATGCAAATATATCCCAAACTGAATTGAACCAATCCTTTCAATTTACTTTCATTTGTCGGGGCTAATGTATTTTCTGCTTCCTTATAAGCTTCCATTGCAACCGTATCTTTTTGCAATAATTCCAATACACACCCCAGCAGATACCACGCAGTTCCGCTTTGTTTTTTTAGCTTACTATTCTTGTAATAATTTACAGAAATTTGGATAATACTATCGGATGTAAATTTCTTTTGAAGTTTGTAACTCGCATGGGTATATTGTAAGCACCATGCTGCATAATCCGCTTCGGACAGTTTATCAGGATGAGCGATTGAACTCAATAAGTTGAATGAACTATCCGGTGAAGTATTCAATAACATTTCAGCTTTCAGAATATCTTCGTTACGTGTATTGTGCGGTTGACACGAAAAGAATAATAAAATAAAAAAAATAGCCCAGTATTTTTTCATTGGAATTTGATGATTAGTATTGTTTTTCATTTTGAAATTATGAATATTACAAATACGTGTTAGTTAAAATACTCCTTATTTTTGACTGATTTGTTAGCCTTGCCAATTTATCTTTTTTAAAATATCATAAGTAACAAATTATCAGATATTTACAAAAAGTGTTTTCGCCTTGCCTTGCCACACTTTTTTTTTGCAGAAACAAACAAGTCTCTCTAACTTTGGGTACAAATTTAATTAAAACTATTCAAACATTAAAAAACAATCCCAATGAAACGTTCAATTGTATTTTCTTTTTTATTTGTTCTTTTTACCAGCAGTGTTTTTGCATCTGCAACAGAAATCAGTTTATTTAAAGATCCAATACATCCGGGTCCAAAGCCACTGTCTCTAACTTTTATTCCTGTTACTGCTACTATTAGCGAAACCGAATTATCGGTTTATTTTGACTCACCGGTAGGTAATGCAACTATTACGGTGTACGATGCCAATGATAATGTAGTATCGCAGGAAACAGTAAACACCAATTCAACTTCAGCTGTAACCATTGCTTCTAGCACATGGACTACGGGAGATTACACGCTTGTAATTACTTACGAAACAACAACTTTATCAGGAGTTTTTACTATAGAGTAAGATTAAAGTAAATTAATGCAAGAATATTTTATGACAAGGAAAGAAACAATTCTACTTTGGAATAAAATATTCTTGCTCAAGCATAAAACATTCTTGCCCCGTAATAAAACATTTACACCGCACAATAAATATTTTATGCTTCATACTGGAAGTTTACAACTTAATCGTACTGGTTTCCAGCTAAGAAATAATACAACTTTTCTAAATACAAATTCTTTATTCAACTAAATTATTAATTTTCAAAAAATTTAAAATCATGGCAGATTACATTCCTCAAAACGATGCCGACATGAATGTGTGGCAAGGAAACTTAGTAGAAATTATAACCCCAAACCTAACAGCGTGGGGTATTTCTACCGACGATTTTGCAGTAGTAAAATCAAAACAAACCACTTGGGAAACAGCTTACGCCAAGGCTAGTAACAAACAAAACCGGACAGCGGCCGATGTACTAACAAAAGATGAAGCAGGCGCCGATTACAAAAAATCAATTCGGAGTTTTGTTGCACAATGGCTGTCAAACAACACTAAAGTAACCGATGCCGATCGCACCCGCATGGGACTTACCGTAAAAACAAGCACACGAACTGCTGCCCCAGTACCAACAACAAGTCCGGTAGGTGCTATCGACTTTTCGGTACGGTTGCAACACACCATTCACTTTTCCGACGAAGCATCGCCACGCAGTAAAGCCAAACCAGCAGGAGTACATGGATGCGAAATATATATGAAAGTAGATGGTGAAGCCCCTAAAGATGCATCGGAACTTACTTATGTAGCAACCGACACAGCTACTCCGTATGTGGTAAAGTTCGACGGAACAAAAGCTGGTAAAATGGTTTATTATTGGTTACGCTGGGTAAATACTCGTGGAGAATGTGGCCCTTGGAGCATAACTGTTAATGCTATGGTAATGGGATAAACTAAGAAATAAAATTTTTATCACACTAAGAAGCAAATTTAAATTGATTATGAATAAACTCTTTTTCTGTATAGTATATATCCTTTGTGTCTTTAGTTCGATAAAATCACAAAGAAATATTGTAACAAATCATCTTGAAATAGATTATCTATC
>CAZEEN010000052.1:0-4659 GCA_964511115.1 uncultured Paludibacter sp.
TTCTGAAAGAAAACGATGTGTTGACCGAAGAGTTTATTCTAAAACTAACACCTTCGCAGCAGGAACAGGCAAATCAAATCAATCGTCGCACCGAATTCAGAGTAGTTAAAACAACATACAAGTAAACACCTCACCCCAACCCTCTCCTTGAGGAGAGGGAGCAAGAGCTGTAGGGGATTTTTTGCAATTAATTATAGATGAAGCAATATCATAATTTACTAGAAAGAGTACTTGCAGAAGGTACATTTAAAGAAGATCGTACAGGAACAGGAACAATCAGTGTTTTCGGGCATCAAATGCGTTTTAATATGGAAGACGGTTTTCCGTGTTTGACAACCAAAAAGTTACATTTGAAATCCATTATTCACGAATTGTTGTGGTTCCTCAATGGCGATACAAATGTAAAATACCTACAGGATAATGGCGTGCGTATCTGGAACGAATGGGCGGATAAAGAAACTGGCGATTTAGGTCATATTTATGGCTACCAATGGCGTTCGTGGCCCGACTATAATGGTGGACATATTGACCAAATTACGGAAGTGGTAAATACGATTCAGAACAATCCCGATTCGCGCCGAATTATTGTAAGTGCATGGAATGTAGCGGATATACCCAATATGAATTTGCCGCCTTGCCATGCGTTTTTTCAGTTTTATGTGGCCGACGGAAAGTTAAGTTTGCAGTTGTATCAGCGCAGTGCCGATATTTTTCTGGGAGTTCCTTTTAATATTGCTTCGTATGCGTTGTTATTACAAATGATGGCGCAAGTTACCGGACTCAAAGCAGGTGATTTTGTTCATACATTGGGCGATGCACATATTTATGTAAATCATTTTGAGCAGGTAAAGTTACAACTTTCGCGCGAGTTCCGGCCATTACCTCAAATGAAAATTAACCCAGAAGTGAAAAGCATTTTCGACTTTCAAATATCCGATTTCGAGTTGATAAATTACGACCCACACCCCCATATAAAAGGAGAAGTAGCTGTTTAGGCTACTTCTTTTTTTTATCCAAGGTACTTGCTTATTCGTTCGTAGGCCAATCGCGAACCGATAACCGCCATGGGCAATCCGGCGCCCGGAGCCGTGGAAGCGCCCACGTAAAACAGGTTTTTAAATTTCTCATCTTTGTTCGATGGACGGAAAGCGCCAATCTGCATCAAGTTATGCGACAAACCTAAGCCGCTTCCCATAAAGAGATTAAAGCGATTTTGCCATTCTTTAGGTGTATAAATTGTACGCGAAATAATATCAGGAATAATATCTGTACCAATGCGTTTGCCAAAATCTACGAGAATACTATCCACAATTTTATCGCGGTCGCTCCAGTCAGGTTTGTAAATGAGGTTGGGTACGGGGCAAACAAAAAATAAACTTTCGCAACCTTCGGGCGCACATTCCGGATTGTGTTTAGACACCACATTTACATAATAGTATGGCTTTTCGAGCGTGTCTGGCTGTTGTTCCAGACGATTAGAATATTCCTCAAAATTATTACCCAAGAAATAATTATGATGGTTTACCTGTGGTAATTTTTTATTTACACCAATGTAAAAAGTGAGATAACCCATTGTCCAGTTCATTTTCAACAGATTCTCTTCGTTGTATTTTTCACGTTTCAGCACTCGACCTCTAAACAAAGCTGCATCAGCATTAATTAAAATTGCATCGGCTGTCCATTTCTTTCCCGTTTTATCTGTAACCGAACTTATTGTATTTCCATTGCTTTCGAAATCAACAATTTCGGTGTTGTAGGTAAATTTCACACCGGCTTTATCCAATTCATTCACAACGCCTTCCACAATTTTGTACATGCCACCTTCCACGTTATAATAGCCATCGTGTTTGAATTCGATATGCGAAAGCAAGGAATAAATAGCCGATGTGTCGAAAGGAGTGCGACCCAAAAAGAACGCAATAAGCGATATAATCTGCTGCGCTTCTTTGGAGTCGAAATACTTTTTCACGTGTTGCGAAAATGTTTGGAAAAGTTGCGGAATATGAGCAGGATTAACCTGTGCTAGCGAAATAATATAACCAATAACTGAATCGAAATTGGTTTTTATAACTTTATCAACCGTATCGTTGTATAATGCACCTGATTTTTTCAGATAACGTGCCATTTTTTCTTTAAAATCCGGTTCTTCTTCGGCAAATTGCGCAGCCAATTTGTCCAAATCTTTGTGCAGAAAATATGTTTTTTTGTTGCCACTAAAATTTACAGTGTAAAGCGGGTCGAGTTCCACAAATTTAAATGGGATTTGAATGCCACACTCGTCGGCAAACTGCTTGAATTCGTAGGACATACTGAAAAAGCTCGGACCTGAATCAAAGGTAAAACCATCCTTTTTGACTTGATTGAGCCGTCCACCGGCTTGTTCGTTTTTTTCCAGAATTTCTACTTTATAGCCTTTTTTGGCTAAGCGCAAAGCGGTAGTTATGCCGCCAAGTCCGGCGCCTACTACGAGTACTGTTTTGGGTTTATTCATTGTTTTATTTAGTTTATGATGATGAGTTTTTTTGAACGCAAATAACGCAAATTTTCACAAATTTCAGAACTTTAAATTTTTATTAAACCAAAAATCAAATTAATTCTACCTTGACAGATTAAAAAATTTAAAATTAATTTCGTCCTTACAGGACTTTATATGTTTGACTTGTTTCTGTTTTTTACCATAATCATACCTCTACGATGTTAGAAAAAGTGACGTAGTCACGAAAATATGGTAAATGCACGAATATAATTAACTCTTAAAGTCCCGTTGGGACGACATATAATTAATCTGTCAAAGTAGAATTAATTACGATTTGTATTAATTTACGTTCATCTTATTTCTGTGATACCTTTATCAATAGATTATTCTTCCTTTCCACTGATATGCTTTATTTTTTTTATTTAAAATTGATTTGAATAAAATAATTCCGATGTTTAGTTGTTGAGGTATTAAAAACAGCAAATTTTGTAAACTATTCTGATTGCTTGCTATCGAAACAAAAATACGTGTTACGATGGCAATTACATTTAACAGAATGAAAAACTTCAATGGCAATGCTGCAAATACAACTATAAAACCAAAAGTGCTAACAAGCCAAAATGCAAAAGCCAATACGTACGAATTGCCAAAAAACATAACGATATTTTTCGAAAATCCTTCGATACTTTCGTTGTAATTTGTGTACATGCGGCAACTTACATCATTGTTGTTGCTTACACATGCTACGTTTAAATGCTGTTTTTTAAATAGTTGTGCAATTTTTATATCTTCTACTTTTTCGGCTTTCAACAATTCGTGTGGATTTAGTTTTTTGTATGTTTTAGCTTCGAAAAGCATAAATTGTCCGTTGGCAGCTGCAAGCGACGAAAATTTTGAATGCAGAACAAGCGCTAAAGGCAAGAGCGTCAGTAAAATGTAATTCATAATTGGCACAACTGCTTTTTCGCCCATACTATGCATTTTTTGAGTTGGGAAAATGGATAAAAGCTTCGTTTTGTGCTTTTTCGAATATCGGATTGTTTTCGAAATCAACAATTGTTCGGCACGCACATCGGCATCCAAAAAGAGGAAGTATTTCCCGCTGGCTTGTTGAGCTAAACTGTGGCAGGCATAATTTTTTCCAAGCCAACTTCCGGGCAATCCAGTCGATGTAATTAGTCGAATCCGATTGTCGTATTTTGCCATATCGCTCACAAGTTCGGCGGTACGGTCGGTCGATTGGTCATCGAAAACCAATATTTCTAAGTTTTTGTAAGTTTGATGTTGCAAATCGGTCAATAGGTTTGAGATATTTTGCTCTTCGTTGCGAGCAGGAATAAGTACCGAAACCAAGTCATCCGCATCCGACTTTTTATGAAAGCGAGGTTGCGAAACCACATTTACAAAAGCTACAAAGAGCTGAATAGCAGCAAAACCAATTATCATCCACGCTAAAATTTCCATCATTTGTACATTTGTTTATGTAGTTCAACTTTGCTCTGAATAAAGCTGTTGTAAGCTGATTCAATGCTTTTTACATCCTGATTTACTCCTTCGTATTCGGAAATATAAAAATAAACATCGGGCTTGGGATGCTCAAAATAATCCACTAAAGTTGCCAAAAATACAATGGTTGGTTTTGTATTGCATTTTTTCAAAATATATTCAATGCCTCGCTCAAAAGCCAACTTATCGTTGTAAATCGAATGCATTTTTGCTTGCGGAAATAGTAGAACAAGGTTTGAGCTATTTTGCAATAATTCAGCCGAATAGTTTAGGCTTTCGATGCTGCTTCGCGAACCATGTGCTACCGAAAATCCGCCAGAGTAGTTGAAAAGCATCCGTTTACGAAGCTCAGGCTCTAGCATCATAAAGTGATATTTTTTTTGAAAAACGCTGGTACTTAAAAATAATGCCCAAAATCCATCCCACCAGCCTGTGTGGTTAGCAATAAGTAAAACCGAACTGTTGCGCACATCCACTTTCCCCTCCATTTTTATCGAATGAAAGCTATGTTTCATTTTCAGATAGGAGAATAATCTGAAAAATCCAACGACGAAAGGGTTGTGTTTGGCGCGTATCATATTGTACTACAAAAAGAGAAATAGGGTTAAAAAAAACACAAATTGAATAATAAGCACCGAAGCCGCAATTGGATTGTAAGTATCAATTTTTCGGATTTT
>CAZEEN010000052.1:4759-17368 GCA_964511115.1 uncultured Paludibacter sp.
GGTGATACAAAAATTCCAATGAGTCCCACAATGTAAAATACTTTCAGAAAAGTACTTACATGTTGCGGATTATCTTGAATTGTTTTTACGAAATTTATCATGGATTCGGATTAAATATGAACAACTACGCGTTCGAAAATAAGTTTAAACCAAACTGTGTAATTTTCAGGGTTTAGCTCCACATCTTTTATCAAATCAATTGTGCTTATGTATTTGTAGCTCATTACTTCATCTGGATTCGGTTTTGGCAGTTCGTTGCTGAAGCCGATAAAAACATGGTCGAATTCGTGCTCGGTTAGTCCGTTTTCGAGTTCCTGTTTGTAGGTGAAACTAAAAACTTCTTTCAAATCGGCACTCATTCCCATTTCTTCGTTCAGTCGGCGATTGGCTGCCGAAAGCGAAACTTCGCCCGGAAAAGGGTGGCTACACGAAGTGTTTGTCCACAACCCTTTCGAATGATATTTATCATACGTGCGTTGTTGGAGTAGCCATTTTCCCTCGTCGTTAAAAATAAACACCGATATAGCTCTATGTAATAACGCTTTTTCGTGCGCTTCCATTTTTTCCATTGTTCCAATAGGCTTGTCGTTGGTGTCGACTAAAATTACTTCATTCTCAATCATCAGTAAAAAATATTTTCGTTTTAAAGTAAGTTTAATTTATATTGGATAGCAGCTTTTGCCATCAGAGTTAGTTTATGAGTGTTCGAAATGCGAATTCTTTTTTTCAGAATCTCCGCAGCTTCGGTTTTTTTTATTTTTCGAAGGAGAGAAAGGTAATATTTGTAGGCTGTAAGTACTGCCAATTTCGAACGACCAGGAAGTTGCTTAATTCCTTGATAAGCAATTGAAAATTCATTTTCAATTTCAGCGATTAATTCTTTTTTATTTGAATCGCTAAAATTATGTTGGTCAAAATTGCTAAAATAAAAGCGTTCAAGTCCTTCGGTGTCAGCTTTTAAATCACGCAAAAAGTTCACTTTCTGAAATGCCGAACCCAACATTTCTGCCGGTTTTACCAATTGCGCAAATAGTTCGGGTTTATCATTACAAAATACTTTGAGGCACATAAGACCCACTACATTTGCCGAACCGTAAACATATTGCTCCGTTTCCTCTTTCGATTGATACTGTTTTTTACCCAAATCCATTTTCATGCTACTCATAAAAGCATCAATGTATTCGTAAGGTATATTGTATTCATTTACAGTAATTTGAAAAGCATCCAAAATTGGATTAAGACTGATTTTTTGTACTATGGCTTCTTTTAGGTCTTTTTCAAATTTTAACAACAAAAATTCCTTATCATATCCCTGAAAAGTATCCACAATTTCGTCGGCATAACGCACAAAACCATAGATTCCAAAAATGGCATCGCGCGTTTTTCTATCGAACAAAAGTGTTGATAAATAAAACGAACTGCTATAGTTTTTGGTAACTATAGCTGCTATTTGTTGGTTGGTTTTATGGTATAATTGCATAAATTGAATTCTTAAATGAACAATTTGGTACAGATTTGTATTGTATACTACAAATAAAGTACAAAATAGTTCATTCTAACTTTGGTTTTTACAAACTTTATTATAATTTCCACTTAAATGAAGACAAAAGCAATATTAAAAGAATTAATAGATTATCTCAGCTTGTACGAGCAGGAAACGAATGTAGTTGGTACGCAGGTTAATTTTACCGATTTTTTGGGCTTTTTGAACAGCCATCATGTACCTCAAAACGTTAAAGTATCGGAACTTAGAGGTAGTTCACCTTCTGGTGAATTAACCGATAGGGATGGACCCGACACCGATATTTCCATTTTGATAGTTCTAATGTTTCGCTATGCTAAAGGATACATCAAAAAGGCAATGAAAGATAGTATGATAAATACAGCCGACGAGTTTTCATTCCTAATTACGCTTATGACCCACGAAAGTTTAAGTAAAACGGAACTGATTGTAAAACAGGTAATGGAAAAAACATCCGGAACAGAAATCATTAATCGACTGCTGAAATTGGGTTTGGTGGAGCAATATAACGACGAAGTTGACAAAAGAAGTGTACGAGTAAAAATCACATTACTTGGTAGGATGGAGCTAGTAAAAGTGCTACCGAACATGAATACCGTTTCGCAAATTGTAGCAGGTAATCTGAACGAAACTGAAAAGTTTATGCTGGCTTACATGTTACGTAAGTTGGAGCATTATCACAACGATATTTTTTTAAATAAAAAAGATGCTGAATTGATAGAATTGGCGAATTGAGGCTAATCTTTAATGGATTAAATATATGGCTTGTAGTAATTATTTTATAGTTATTGCAAGCCATTTTTTTGTTTCAAAATTTTTGTTTCAAAATAATTATATTCGATAATGAATAACGTTACTTAATTATGAAGTATAATTGGAATATTATTTGTTTTTTAAATGCCTTAAAATTAACAGTATAGCTGTTTCGGTGCGGTTTTTGTATTATTTCAATAAAATAATTTACAAAAAATGATTTTAGCACTCAACTTATTATAAATAAAAGTGTTGTAATATAAAGTGCTACAATAAACAAGAAAAAATTTATATATTTGCAATTCGAACATAATAAAATTACCTTATATGGAAACTATTAACACTCTAACCAATAAAAAATCCAACTTTATGAAAGCGTACTTATTGGTTTTTGCTGCATTTATTTCTGCAGTTTCATTTTCTCAAAATTTTAATTACCAAACTGCTACAGGCACTTTGGGTACAACTTACAGTTGGATTGATTGTTCAGCGGGATCCAACATCACAAGTGGAAATGATGCGGCTGCTAATATTGCGTGGCCATTCAATTTCCGATTTTACAATAGCAATTATACAACATCCAATAATTTGAGTGTATGTACTAATGGATTTATCCGTTTAGATGGAGCTGCAAACTTTGATGGTCCAAGAGCAAGTGCTTATTTGCTTGAAAGCGACAGTATTGGTCTCGGACAAATTATAGCCTTGGGCGTATACGATGATAAAGTGGGAGATGGAGGTGGTTGGGTTCGTTCAAATTCTTCCGGTACTAGTCCGAATAGAATTTTTACAATTGAATATAATAATATTGAAATAGATAGAAATGATACTAAATATGCTGATATACAGGTTAGTTTTTTCGAAACTTCAAACAAAGTTGTTGTTAAATTCAAAACCGATGATGTGACAGCAACAGGTGCAGATATAGGTATTCACAGTGGCGTTTCGGGTTATTTCAATAAATGGCAAGAAGTGCAAAGTGGTACAAATAACACCTGGATTGAATATAGCATACCGATTGTTGAAGTTAATGCAACTGGTGGTACTTTACTTCAAATTTACAATACAATTAAGGAAGCATTTGATGCTATCAATGCAGGTACACATACTGGTACGCTAACCTTAAAACTAAATGGTAGTACCACAGAAACAGCTTCGGCTGTGTTAAATGCAAGTGGGAGCGGGTCGGCTAATTATACAAGCTTAGTGCTTTATCCAACTGTAAGTAACATAACTGTAAGTGGTGCAATTGCCGGTAATCTGATTCAACTCAATGGTGCCGACAACGTAACTATCGACGGTCGTGTGAATCAAAGTGGCGCAGCTAATCTAACCATTTCAAATACATCAACAGCTGCAAGTGCGCGCACTATTGAGTTAATAAACTCTGCCGAATCGAACTACATTCAATTTTGTAATGTGAAAGGAGCGGGTACTTCTTCTACGCAGGGAACAATTAATATTTCCAATGCTACAGCTGGTAACGGTAACGATGCTAACTACATTCAATACAATAACATATCGAGTGTTTCGTCGAGTAATCGTCCGATAAATTTAATTTATTCGGCAGGTGCTACAGGGTATGTTAACGACCAAAATACAATACGAAACAACAATTTTATTGATTTTCTATCGACAGGAACAGCTTCCAATGGTATTCATATTTCTACGTTTTCGAACGCTTATAGTTTAACAGGAAATAGTTTTTATCAAACTGTATCGTTTATTCCAACTGCCTCAGTGGAGTATTCTGCAATTCGAGTTAACAATAGTTTGGCAACTGATTTTACAATATCTGGTAATTATATTGGTGGAAGTGCTGCAACTGCAGTAGGAACTTGGACAAAAACCAATGCTTTTAACAATACCTTTAATGCCATTTATTTAAATCTTGGAAATTCTGGAAATAGTGTACAAGACAATACGATAAAAGGTTTTAGTTATGCTAACTCAGGTGCAGCTAATTGGTTTGGAATTAATCTCGCTGGTGGTAATGCTTCCATAGGTACTGCAAACGGAAACAATATTGGCGAAACAACAGGAACTGCTTCAATAACATTTACTGCAGGTGCTACCAATGCTTCTTTTTATGCAATATATGTGGCTTCAAATCAAAACATTACGGTTTCGAATAACAATATTGGTAGTATTACAGCTGCAAATGCAACAGCCGCTAATGCAACAAATTTTTATGGTATTCACAAAACGGCTAGTGCAGGTGCAATTACAATTTCGAACAATCTGATTGGTAGTACTTCAACCGCCAACAGCATTCAAGCTACTTCGGTCGCTACAAGTAATTCACAAATTCTATATGGTATTTTTAATTTAGGAACCGGAAATATTACAATCTCAGAAAACACAATTGCTAATTTGAATAACAAAACCACCGAAACTACACTTGCGTCACGTACAAGAGGAATTTTTTCGAACAATGGAGCAAATATAATTGAAAGCAATACTGTTTTCAAACTTGAAACCACAGGTTTGTCAAATGGAACAAACTACGCCTCGGCATCTATTGTTGGTATTTCGGTAATAAGCAATACGAGTGGCAATGCTCAAACAATAACTAAAAACACGGTGTATAGCATCGAAACAACGGCAACCGGTAAAATTGAGTTATATGGTATTTTTTACGACGGACCAGATGATGTTGAAGCTGTTGTTTCGAAGAATTTTGTGCATACTTTTGTTGTTCCTGGTTATCTAACTGGCTCCACGGGTTCTTATTTACATGGTATTTCAATGTTCGATGGAAGTTATACCGTGTCGAACAATATCGTTTATTTGGGAAATAATATAAATACAGGATGTTCAATTTGGGGCATTTGGACTGGAACAAACGACAATGCAAAACTATATCATAATACCATTTATCTTACTGGTGTAGCGCAAACCGGAACTTCAAACTCTTTTGCTTTTCGTTCGTTGTATTGTCCAGCAACCATCGATTTACGTAATAATATATTGTGGGATGCCCGTACCAATTTATCGGGATCTATTTCGCATTATGCTGTTTACCTAAATTGTACAACGAATGTGACAATGAATTATAACGACTATCAGTTTGCACAAGAATTTGGTCGTGTTGGGGCTACTGCTTACACTACTTTAGCGTCTTGGAGAACTGGAACAGGTTTCGATGGAAATAGCTTGGATATAAATCCACAAATTGTAAACCTGGGAGGAACATTGCCTGTTGATTATCAAACTAATGTGCAACTAACAGGTACAACTTTAGCGGCTATTCCTACCGATTTCGAGGATGTGGAACGCGTAGCTCCAACAATGGGTGCATGGGAGTTTTTCGACAATCCAGTAGAAATATGGTATGGTACAGTATATCAAAATGCTTATCCTACATTAAAGGGTGCTTTTGATGTGATAAATGCTGGAACTTATCAGGGCGATATGATTATAAAATTCCGCGGCAATACCACCGAAACAGCTTCGGCAGTACTAAATGCAAGTGGCACAGGCCCTTCAAGTTATTCGCGCATACTTATTTATCCAACCCGCAGTGGTATTACAGTTTCTGGAAATTTACCATCTCCACTGGTCGACTTAAACGGTGCCGATAATGTTACTTTCGATGGACGAGTAAATGGAAGTGGGGCGGAATATTCATTTAATTTTATAAATAATAATACTTCTACTACAAGTGGAACTTCTACTTTCCGATTTAGAGAAGCGGCAACTAGCGATACGATTCGTTATTGCAACATTAAAGGCGGTGCAACCGGTACTTCAACGGCGGTAATTTTGCTTGGTAGCTCAACTGTTTTCTCCGGAAATAATAATAATGTAATTACATTAAATAAAATAACTTCGCTTTCGGATGCCAGTCGTCCTGTAAATATTGTACTGTCAAATGGTTCAGTAGGTTACACAAATAGTGCAAATAAAATTGTATCGAACGAAATTTACAATTTTTTCCGTAAAGAAAGTAATTCGAATGCTGTAAATATACAACAGTACAGTACAGCTACTACCATTTCGGGAAATAGTTTTTACGAAACCACTTCGTTTGCACCAACTACTTCTTCCACTTACAAAGTTATTACTATCGAAGATACAAACAGCACCAATGTTAATAATGTAATCTCAAATAACTATATTGGTGGGAATGCCGTTCTAGCTGCCGGAATATGGACTAAAACAAATGCCAATAATAATGAATTTCAGGCTATTAACATTAGTGCAGGAACTTCAACTGCAAGTAATATAGACAACAACGTAATCAGAAATTTCAGTTATGCCAATTCAGGAAATGCTTCATGGGTTGCTATTAACGTGGCTGCCGGAGCAGTTAATGTAGGTAAAACTGTTGGAAATACAATTGGATCTGCAACAGGAACTGGTTCATTGTCAATTACCAATGCTACAAGTGGAGGGTTTGTATATGGTGTTAATATAGCAAGCACAGGGATTGTAAATGTCGAAAATAATACTATAGCATCCATTGTAGGGGCAAATAGTAATGCAGCTAATGCTACAAATCTTACTGCTATTAATAAAACAGCAACAGCTGGCGCAACTACCATTAGTAAGAATATTATTGGAAGCACAGCAACTTCAAACAGCATAAATGCAAGTTCGGGCTCAACCGGTAATGCACAAACGGTTTATGGTATTAACTCTGCTGGTACAGGCGTTATTACAATGAATGAAAATACCATTGCCAACTTAACCAATGGTACTACAAATACTACAATTGCCACTCGTGGTCGTATTAATGGTATTTCAATTTCGGATGGAACTTCGAATGCTGTAACAAATAACCTAGTTCGTAACTTGACAATTGCTAATGCAAATACATCGTCAGCTTTCGAAATGCCGGTTGTGGGTATAAATTTGATTGAAAGCATAGCCAATCGTACAGTGACAAATAATGTGGTTTATAACTTGAGCAATACTTATGCTACTTTTGCTGGCTTTATTTCAGGTATTTATTACCGTGGCGCTACTACTGGAACAAATTCAGTGACTCGTAATTTTGTACATAGCTTGTCGACCACCAACGCTGGCGGGTCTTTGTTAGGGATTGTTGCCAGTATGGGGGCTACAACTTATGCGAACAATATTATCACGCTCGGTAATGCCACAAATAATGTTATTTATGGATTTTATGATATAAATGGCACTTCTCAGGTTTGTAATGTTTATTATAATACCGTATATATTGGTGGAACAACCTCCGGAAATAACTCTTCGTACGCTATGTTCTCGGGTGCCACAACAGGGACACGAAATTACAGAAATAATATTTTTATCAATACGAGGACACGAACTTCGGGAACAGGTTCTCACGTTTCAATGAACTACTCCTCAACAGGGACATCAGGACTAACCGTAAATTACAACGATTATATTGCAAGTGGTACGGGTGGTGTTTTGTGTAAGTATGGAGGAACTAACTATACGACATTAGCCACTATGCAAAGTGGAATTGGTCAGGATGCGAATAGCTTGAATCAGGATCCTACATTTGTAAGTGCTGGTTCGACTTCAGCTGCTGACTATAAAGTGGGCGTGACACTTACGGCCGTTACTGGTACTGGTGTTGCTAACGATTATGGTGTGTTTTCGCGTCCTGCTTCGTCGCCAACAATGGGTGCATGGGAACGCAATGTGAACAAATGGAAAGGAACAAACACTACCGATTGGGGAACTGCCTCAAACTGGACAGGAAATTTAGTGCCCGATGAAGATGCAACAATCGAATTTGATCCAGTGCCATTACGTCATTGTATTATGGATATTAACCGTTCGGTTATGAATATTATCAATGCACAGAATGTATATCGTGTTGTAACAAACGGAAAAACGCTAACTATAAAAGGTGAACTTCAGTTTACAAATGGAGCACAGATTGATGCATCTGCAACTTCCTCGAAAGTAGTTTTTGCGGGTGCTGCTGCACAAGTTATTCCTACCGAATCGTTCTACAATAATGAAGTGTTTAATTTGGAAGTTAACAATTCAAACAATGTAACAATTTATGGTGCTATCAGATTGTTAAATACCATAAGTTCTGTTAGTGGTCGTTTCGATACATATTCCAATTTTACAGACTTTATTTACGGTGGAACAGCAGCACAAACAATCGAAAACAATGTATTCTTAGATAACAAGGGCTATAATATGGTTATCGATAATACAGCAGGTACAAGTTTGAATACCGACTTTACGTTGAATAACAACTTAACTGTAAACTCAGGCAAATTTATTCAAATAAACACTACACGCACCATGACAGTACTTGGTACAATTACCAATCAGGCTGGAACTGCCGGTATTGTAATTAAATCAAGTCCTACCGAAGCAAATGGTTCGCTTATTTTCTTAAATAGTCTGGGCAGTCCTGTAAATGCAACAGTAGAAATGTATTCGAGGTCGACTTGGGATTTGACGAAGCCAGCTGGTGGTAGATATAACTGGCAGTTTTTTGGGATACCTTTACGTACGCTTAATGCACTTCCAACTTTTTATGGAGGTTATGTGCGCGAAAAACTTGAATCGGGAACAACAACAGCCAACCATTGGCAGTATTTGACTAATTCGTCAACTTTAAATCCATTTTATGGTTACGAGCTCTGTTTCCAAACGCAACGAACAATATCTTTCAACGGCGAATTGGTAAATAGTAATTTTAGTTCTGGTCAACTTCCAAAAACTACGGGTGCTATTTATCCGGGTCAAATTCTGTTTGCCAATCCGTATACGGCGGCCATCGATATTCGTCAAATAGAGTTTGGTAGCGACATGGAAGCTACTGTATATCTTTACAATACAGGTTCATTTAATGCTTGGGCTGGTAGTGCTACTAAAATCGGAGACATTCCAGGAAGCTATATATCAATTCCTAAAAACTTAGCCGGCTTTGCGGGTATACCACGTCAGGTACCCTCGATGAGCTCCATGTTAACAAAAGTGATTACTTCCACTACCAATGCGTATGTAAATCTGAATTACAGTTCGGTCGTTATGGGAAATACAGACCGTCAGCGAGCTCCGGGAATGAGAAAATCGAAAGTGAGCGAAGACGAGATTGTTTCAACTGTAGTAACTGTGGATGGTGCAACTTCGGGCGATAAAGTGTGGCTTTTTGCTTCGGATACTTTTACCCGCACATTCGATAATGGCTACGATGGTATTAAGGTTTATCCTGCAACTGGCAAAGCTCGTTTGTTTGCTTCAGAATCGGACAACGATTACCAAATTAATGCCGTGGACGATTTGAATAATACGAATTTGAAATTTCGTGCAGCAACGGGTGACACAAACTATACCTTGACTTTCGAACACGAAAATACGGAGAATAAATACGAGAGTCTATTCTTGTATGATATGGTTGCTGATACACTTGTAGATATAACTGAATCAAGCTCAACTTATACGTTTAATGCTACCAACACAACTTCGAGTGTACTACGCTTCCGCATTATTGCAAATCCATTGGGTAGTGGAGTTTCTACTTCGAATGTAAATGTGTATGCTGCCGATAATAATTTGTTTATCAAACGTTTGGCCGATGTGAATGCGCAAGTAAAAGTGACTGATTTAACAGGTAGATTAATAGCAATAGTAAAAGTGGATTCGAATGGTTTGGTAACATTGCCTATCGAAAAGCAGAAAATCTATATCGTAACAATTACTTCACAAACCGGTACTTATTCGCAAAAAGTAATGATAAAGTAAGCATACAATAAGTATTACAATTAGTATCATTTTTAAGTAGTCACTATTGGTTAGCAATGTTTTGGTCAATAGATTCATAATATTACACTCCAAGCGATTTGCGAACAGCTTCTACTTTGGCATTGGCAGCAGCATCAGCGGCATCGTAATCTTCGCGACTATTCATTTCGCCACGTACTTCGATGTAGAACTTAATTTTTGGTTCGGTGCCCGAAGGACGAACGGAAATTTTGGTTCCATCGGCAGTAAAGTATTGTAAAACGTTTGAAGTGGCTGGCATATCGAGTTTGCTTTCGCCGCCGGTTTCTACATTTTTAAGTATCAACGTTTTGTAATCTTTAATCAGCATTACAGGCGAACCGGCAATTTCTTTTGGTGGAGTGGTGCGGAAGTCACTCATCATTTGTGCAATTTCCTCAGCACCCGATTTGCCCTTGCGAACTACCGAAATACCTTTTTCTTTGCCATAGCCATATTCCAAATAAATATCTTGCAACAATTCATACATTGTTTTGCCATTATCCTTTGCCCAAGCAGCTATTTCAGCCATCAATGTACACGATGAAACTGCATCTTTGTCGCGAACAAAAGTCTCTGGTAAGAAACCATAACTCTCTTCGCCACCTCCAATATATTCTTTAATGCCTTCGTTTTCGCGCATTACGGCAGCAATCCACTTAAATCCGGTAAAGCAATCGAAACATTCGATGCCGTTTTTGGTAGCAATTTCTTTGATAATTTCGGTGGTAACAATGGTTTTTACCACATATTCGTTGCCTTTTACTTTTCCTAATTCTTTCCAACGGCGAATAAGGTAATAAATAAAAATCAATGCCGTTTGGTTTCCGTTAACTAAAATCCATTCGCCTTTGTCGTTTTTCACGGCAATACCCAATCGGTCGGCATCGGGGTCCGAAGCCATTACTATATCGGCATCGGTGGCAATGGCTTTTTTAACAGCCATATCAAGTGCAGCTGGTTCTTCGGGGTTTGGCGAAATTACGGTTGGGAAATTTCCACTTACCACATCCTGTTCAGGAACGTTGATAATATTAGTAAAACCATAAGCACGCAACGCACGTGGAATAAGACGAACACCTGTACCGTGGATAGGTGTATATACTATTTTCAAATCTTTATTACGTTCGATAGCTTCGGGCGAAAGTGAAATTGATTTAACAGCATCTACATAAATAGTATCAATTTCTTCACCAATAATCTGTATCAAATCAGGATTTCCTGCAAATTTAATATCGTCGACATTGGTAATTTTCATTACTTCGGTAATCACGTTTTCGTCGTGAGGAGCAATCATTTGTGCGCCATCGTTCCAGTAAGCTTTGTAGCCGTTGTATTCTTTAGGATTGTGCGAAGCAGTAAGGATAATTCCACTTTGGCAACCGAGGTGACGAATAGCAAACGAAACTTCGGGGGTAGGACGGAGGTCTTCGAACAAATACACTTTAATGCCGTTGGCCGAAAAAATATTAGCAGAAACTTCGGCAAAAAGTCGGCTGTTGTTGCGGCAGTCGTGTCCGATAACCACGCTTATTTGTGGCACATCTGTAAATTGCGCTTTTAGATAATTGCTCAAGCCTTGTGTAGCGGCTCCAACGGTGTAAATATTCATGCGATTCGTTCCCGAACCCATAATTCCACGCAAACCACCTGTTCCAAATTCCAAATCGCGGTAAAACGATTCAATCAACTCCGATTTGTCATCTGCATCCATCATTCGGCGAATTTCAGCCTTTGTTTCATCATTGTAATTTCCTTCGAGCCAAATTTGAGCTTTGGCTATTACTTCGTTTAATAATGTAGTGTCCATCTTTTTTGAAAGTATATTTAGTTTGTATTAATCAAAATTTTAAATAATGCTATTTTCAATATGTTTTTTCCGACCCCCAACCCCCAATTGGGGGCTTCAAAAGCAGCATCTTTTCGAATTTCTACTCTTTTTCGGAGAATAAGTCTAAGCCCCCATTTGGGGGTTGGGGGTCAAAGTATTCTATTTTTAAAAAACTCTAATTCCAATTAAATGGCTAAGATACTGCAAATTTTGGAAAAAATAAAAGAAAAGTTCCATAAAATTTGTTTGAAAATTTATAACTGCTTAATTATGTGTACAATAATAATAAACAAAATCATTGATATTGCTGTTACATTTCTCGTTTGAGTAACTCTTTTATTTTTAGTAATTTTGTTCCGCTTTATAAGCATTGTTCTCTACCAACACAATCATGATTGATAATACCGTTTTTCACAATAAAAAAGTAGCCTTTCATACGCTGGGCTGCAAGTTAAATTTTGCCGAAACATCTGCTATCGGTAAAAAAATGTCGGACGAAGGATTTGTAAAGGCGCGCGCCGGCGAAGAGGCCGATGTGTGTGTCATAAATACATGCTCTGTGACCGACACTGCCGACCGAAAATGCCGTCAGGCAATAAGCAAACTCAATAGGCTGCACCCCAATGCCATTATGGTTGTTACGGGTTGCTATGCGCAACTAAAGCCAGATGAAATTTCGAAAATCGAAGGTGTAGATTTGGTGCTTGGAGCCAACGAAAAATTCAGCATTTTAGATTATCTGCGAAATATTGAAAGCGATAAACCAGCTGAAGTTCACACC
>CAZEEN010000053.1:0-1830 GCA_964511115.1 uncultured Paludibacter sp.
CGTATTTCATCAGCCCAAACCGAAGCATAAATAATACCATGTTTACCAAGCACTTTATCGCATTGCTTTTTGGCTTTCGCTGTGAGATTACTATAAGCGATATCGGAAATAATGCGGTGTCCCACAGCATCGTAAGCGACTGCCGAAAACGAAATAACGCTTATCAGCATTAACAAAAATCCTTTTTTGAAATTCATAATGTGTTTATTTAAAATTAATTTTCTTCACTTTAAAACCCATCGAAAGTAGTATTTCGGAAATTTTCACTCTGAAATCGCCCTGTACCAATATCTCTCCATCGCGCGACGAACCACCTGCTCCACATTTCACTTTCAGCAGTTTAGCCAAGTCCCGCAACTCGTCGTCATTTCCTAAAAACTCAGTTACCAGCGTTGCAGGTTTACCATTCCGTTTGTCTAACTCCACCCGCAAAGGTTCTTTTTGCTTTTTGTTCGTTTCGGGCACTTTAACTACAGGTAATTCCTCACCTTCAGGTAATTCGACCTTTAATCCGCTTAATTTATCTCTCCAATCCATAAAATCAATTCATAATTTATAATGCATAATTCATAATTAAATATCATTCGACATATTCAGTCTTTATTCAAGTTGTTTTCAGATGTTTTTAATATTGCTGTTAATATCTTTATAAGCTCAACACAATCAGTATTCATACTTTCATATTGATTTTGGTCAATGTAATTTGTTTCAACAAGTAATTCCAACCAGTATTCACTTTCACTTGCTTCTTTTAGAGCGATATTCATTTTTGCTCTAAAATCTTTTGTGCTTTGACCTCTGACACCTTCTTTTACATTTGCACCTATACTTGTACCACTTCGGAGGAGCTGTTTCGATAACACAAATTCATTATGCTTTTGTAAATATTGATACAAACGAATAGTCCTAACCGCAAAAGCCTTACTTTTATCAACAACTAAATTCCCACTTTGCTTCATATAAGTCTTAATTGTGAATTATGAATTATGCATTATGAATTAACTTGAAAATTTCCCATATAATAATACCACCTGTAACACTCACATTAAGCGAATGTTTGGTGCCGTATTGCGGAATTTCGATACAGCCATCGCATTGGTCAACAACCGATTGCTGCACGCCTTTTACTTCATTTCCGAGAATTACTGCGTATTTCTTTGTGTTGTCAAGTTCAAGTTCAGGTAAAAGTGTGCTGCCAGCAGCTTGTTCAATGGCAAATACCGTATAACCGTCCTTTTTTAGTTGATTGACAGCAATATGCGTATCTTCAAAATATGTCCAATCTACAGTATTCTCTGCTCCCAATGCCGTTTTGTGAATTTCGGCATGGGGCGGCGTACTTGTTATTCCACACAAATACACGGCCTCAATTAAAAATGCATCGCCGGTACGAAAGACCGAACCTACATTGTGCAAACTTCGCACATTATCGAGCACCACCACCAAAGGCAATTTCGAAGTCGATTTAAATTCTTCCGGCGTCAACCGGTTCATTTCTGTTATTTTAAGTTTTTTCATTTCATGTAGAGACGGAGCGTGCTCCGTCTAAAAAGCGTGCCGCGTCTTAAAAAATTATTTTACAATCAACGAAATGGCAGTTTCAATCAGCGTATCGTATTCGTTAGCCACATCTGTCGACTTTAAATCCACTTTTACATCGGGAGCAATTCCCCATTCGGTATGTTGCATAGCTGCATCGAACATAGGACTCGACGAAAATCGCACCATCCAACCATTTGGCAATTCGCTCGAAATAGGTAAACCGCCTCCTCCACCCGTGCTGTCGCCAACAATTACAGCATTAGGCGCTAATTTCATTCTGCTAACAAA
>CAZEEN010000053.1:1930-17290 GCA_964511115.1 uncultured Paludibacter sp.
ATAAGTCCTTCGCAATCTTTGAAATAAGTAAAAATATAACCGATATTGGTATCCGAAAAACGGTCAGAGAAATCGCCATAATAAATATATCCTACTTTATTGTTGAATATTTTGGCATAACGCATTCCACCTACGGTCAGATAATCAGAACCGAGATACCTATTGTTGTTTATTAAAGTAGAGTTAAAATTAGCAGGATGGTCGGTAAACCATTTCCAGTAACGACTACGATTGAAATCGGAATACAAATTTACATGACCGTCCTTCAACTCGCCCAACATGGCGCCAAATAAATCGAACAACTCAAAATCGGTCATAGAAGTGTCCACACGCGCTTTATAAACCGTATGAACCGAATCCCAATTGATATTTTTGTAATCGAGATAACAGTAGCGCGTATCCATAATCCCCCAAAGCGCTTCAAAATTCCCGAGATGGTTATCGGGCTTCTGAACTGGCTCATCGATGCAAGAACTTAATCCTACAATCGCCAGAATGATACTGAAAATATATGTTTTTTTATGCGTTCTCATTTTTCTGTACTTATAAAATTAGCGGGAGCCTGATTATTTCGACCTTTGAAAATGTAAAAGTCGTATTTATAACCAATATTAAACGACATCGTATTTTGTTTAAAAACCAAATTATTTGCTTCAAAAAGTAGATTTTGATTGCCAAAGCCAACACTTAATGTCGATTTCTTCATAAAAATATCAAGCGATAATGCGGACTTAAACCCTAGCTTATTATGTAAAGACGAAAAATGAATGGCTTTGTTCAGATTCCAAAGCTCGAACATTTCGTAGTACGAAGCTCCACCTACGGGCACAAACATACAACCCATAATGGGTGTTTCCAACTCGTAGTTTAAACGCATTTTATGGCGTTTAGTTTTGAAATCGTATCGTAATTGGGCTGCTAGATTCAGATTTACAGCCACATCTACATTCACCGGATTATTCACATTCCGCATAAGCGATTTTACCCCAACCAGGGCATCGGTTGTAGCACCGGCCAAAATATGTAGATTTTTTAATTCGCGGTAGTGGTAAAAAGCACCCCAACTGTAAGCACCTCCAATGTAAGTCATTGCGGCACTATAGGCTGGATTGAGCGCCATTCCCATCAAAGCATTAAGTTTGCCTTGCATGGAATAATTTACATTCTCGGGATTAAAAAACTTATGCTCTGCATGTTGGTAACCCACACCTAATCCACTGTAGGTAAAGGGCGAAAGATAAGGGTCGACAAGACTCAACAACGATACGGATGCATTTTCGGTTGTCGAAATAAGCTTGTATTTTTTATCGTCAGATGCTTGTTGAGCAAATAACCGGACAAAAAACAAAGATAGGATTAATAAGCAAAAAGTTTTTTTTCTCATATAAAAATTTTTGGTTTGCAAATTTATAAAAAAAAACGGGAAATCACTTGTAAGTAATTTCCCGTTTTTTTTATGAGACGGGGCACGCCCCGTCTCTACGTCTAATTAATCAACGAGCGTCCGGTCATTTCAACAGGTTTTTCGATTCCCAAAATGGTACAAATCGATGGTGCTACATCGGCCAAAATACCATTTTCCACTTTCGCTGCTTTGTTTTCGGTTACGTAAATAAACGGAACAGGGTTAAGCGAGTGTGCAGTATTTGGCGAGCCGTCTTCGTTTTCGGCATTGTCGGCATTTCCGTGGTCGGCAATAATAATCACCTCATAATCATTGGCTTTGGCAGCTTCCACAACTTGCTCAACACATGTATCAATAGTTTCAATGGCTTTTACAATGGCTTCGCGCACGCCGGTGTGACCCACCATATCGCCATTGGCAAAGTTCAACGCAACAAAATCAAATTTCTGTGTGTTTAAAGCAGCCACTAATTTATCAGCCACTTCGGGTGCGCTCATTTCTGGCTGCAAATCGTATGTAGCAACTTTTGGCGAAGGCACCAAAATACGTTCTTCTCCATCAAATTCGCTTTCGCGACCACCCGAGAAGAAGAATGTTACGTGCGCAAATTTTTCAGTTTCGGCAATGCGCAATTGCTTCATTCCAAGGCTCGAAACATATTCACCAAGCGTATTTTGCACATTATCTTTGTCGAAAAACACATGCAAACCTTTGTACGACGAATCGTAAGGAGTCATACAATAATATTCCAACGGAATAGTCATCATACCTTCTTCCGGCATATCTTTTTGAGTCAACACCACTGTAAGCTCTTTGGCGCGGTCGTTGCGGTAATTGAAGAAAATAACCACATCGCCGGCTTCAATTTTTGCCAACGGATTTCCGGCAGCATCAACAGCCACAATCGGGTTTACAAATTCGTCGGTAACACCTGCTTCGTACGAAGCCTGCATAGCTGCTACCACATCGGTGCTAGCTTCGCCAGTGCCATTTACCAACAAATCGTACGATTTTTTCACACGCTCCCAACGTTTATCGCGGTCCATTGCGTAGTAGCGACCAATAACCGAAGCAATTTTTGTTGTTGTACCTTTTACATAGCCATCCAATTGTTCGATAAAGCCTTTACCGCTTTTTGGGTCGGTATCGCGACCGTCCATAAAACAATGTACATAAGCTTCAGCCTTGTAATCGTTGGCAATATCTACCAATTTCAACAAATGGTCGAGCGAACTGTGTACACCACCATCCGAAACCAAACCAAGGAAGTGTATTTTCTTTTTGTTATCGCGAGCATACGAATAGGCACTAACCACTTCTGGATTTTGCAAAATGCTGTTATCGCGACAAGCAATATTTATCTTCACTAAATCCTGATACACAACACGTCCGGCACCAATATTCAAGTGACCCACTTCGGAATTACCCATTTGTCCGTCGGGCAAACCAACATCCTCGCCCGAAGCAAGTAACTGCGAATTTGGATAATTTGCCACCAACAAATCCCAATAAGGAGTATTGGTACTTGATATTATGTCAGCTTTCGAATGGTTTCCAATTCCCCAACCATCGAGTATCATCAACAATGCTTTTTTGCTCATATTTATTTGATTTTTAATGTTTTATATTTAAACTAAACCCTATTGGTTTTCGTGCTGCAAAATTAGTCATTTTTTCGCAAATTTCTATCTTAGCTTTATCAATAAATAAAGAGATTTTATCGATATACTAACGGATTAGGCATTTTAATTATCTTTGCACGATAAAAGGTAGAAGTTAGAAATTAGAAATTAGATGTATACAGTTTTATTTTTTATAGTAACCGGAATAGCAATAGGCTATTTGTTCCGTAAGCGAAAAATCAGTTTTGTCAACCAACTGATTACGTTCCTTATTTGGCTGTTGTTGTTTATTTTGGGTGTGGAAGTAGGTGTGAACGAAAATGTGGTTCGCAAATTTCATCTGCTTGGACTTGAGGCTTTTCTGATTGCGTTTTTTGCAACGCTCGGAAGTGTAATTGGAGCATGGATGCTGTTACCTCCAAAAACGAAAAATAAAATTTAAACAAGCTCTCCACCTCACCCCCAACCCCTCTCCTTGAGGCGAGGGGAGAAATAACGGGAGTTGCGGACAGCAATAATTCAAATTTATTCTATATAAACATCCTATTTCTTTTATGAAAGGAAGCATTATTATATTATCATTTTTTGCAACGGGCTTGCTTCTTGGCATTTACCGAATTTTTCCGGAACAATGGTTGCAATACGAATTTAGTTTTTATGTGCTTTGTGCACTTATGTTTTCGGTTGGATTTAGCATTGGTCATCAGCCCGAAACGGTGCGTCAGTTTAAAACTATTTCCAACCGCGTTATTCTACTTCCACTGACCACTATTTTGGGAACATGGCTTGGAGCAGTCGTAATCGGCTTGTTTACGCGCCATTCGCTCACCGAAACCTTAGCTATTAGTTCTGGCATGGGTTATTATTCCTTATCAAGCATACTTATTACACAATACAAAGGCATCGAGTTGGGAACTATTGCGCTGCTAGCCAATATTTTTCGCGAAGTATTGGCATTGCTTTTTGCGCCCTTATTGGTTAAGTATTTTGGAAAACTTGCCCCCATTGCCGCTGGTGGTGCCACAACTATGGATACTACTTTTCCGGGCATAGTTCGTTTTTCGGGCAAAGAATATTCCGTTGTGTCTATTTATCATGGTTTTGTAACCGATTTAGCAGTTCCATTTTTAGTAACATTGTGGTGTAGTTTGTGATAATTAAAAAAAACAATGTATATTTGAACTCTCTAACTCTTTCTCCAAATATTTTTTTAACTCATTAAAAAATAATGCCTTATGAACGACAAATTAGTTACACTGGCTATTCGCACTTATCAACGAGCACAAATGATAAAAGCTGTGCTGACGAACAATGGCATTCCGACCGAAATTCACAACCTGAATCTCGAAAATCCCGAAATGGCGGTAGGTGTACGCGTTCGTATCAAAGAGAGTGATTTGCCTCAGGCATTAAAAATTGTAGAATCGGTAGAAAAAGAGTGGGAAAAAGAGACTCCTAAAAAAGAAGTAAAAACCATTGTTATCCCTATCGACTTTGCCGATATGGTTGAAAAAACCATTGATTATGGTTTTTCGTTTGCAAAAAAAATAAATGCTGTTATTGAGTTTTTGTATGTGTATTATATTCCGGCCTTTACCATTACGAGCAATAACGATATTAGCACATACAGCCTAACTGACAATGAGTTACTTAGGCGAATAATTACAAATGCAAAAGCCGATACCGATAATTTAAAAAATCAAATTAATAAACGTATCAATGCCGGCGAGTTACCAAAAGTGCGGTTCGAGTTTATAATGAAGCAAGGTGTTCCCGAAGAAATTATTCCCGAATATTGCAAAAAGAGAAAACCGAACTTGATAATAATGGGAACGAGCGGTCGCCAACCCAATAACGAACTGATTGGCAGTGTAACAGCCGAAGTAATTGAAACCACCGATGCGCCTGTTTTGGCAATTCCTGCTATTGCTCAAACTAAAAAAATAGAACGCATTGGTTTTCTGACCAATTTTGACCAAAAAGATTTGATAGCTATTGATAAAACGATAGCTTTATTTAAAGACGAAGCGCCCGAGTTGTTTTTTATTCATGCTTCGGATAAAATTGAAGCGTGGGACGAAGTTATGATTTCGGGCATAAAAGCTTATTTTTCGAATCATTATCCCAATTTAAAAACCAATTATTCGTTAATTGCCTCGCACAATTCGCCCGAACAAATTGATAAATATTTACAAAATAACAACATCGATTTATTGGCATTTAATACGCGTAAGCGACGACTGTTTTCACGACTTTTCAACCCCGGATTGGCCTACAAAATGGTTTTGCAATCGAACACCATGTTGTTTGTGACACATGTATAAAAGGGCAATATAGAAAAAGAACGCAAATAACGCAAATTTTCACAAATTAGAATTTAAATATTTGCGTTGATTTGCGTTATTTGCGTTCAAAAAATCTTGTATTAATCTCTGATTTTGTCGAGCAAATAGTTTAATTGCTCCACTTCGCTTTCGGTCAGATTTTTAAGTAGTTGGTCGACTGACAATTCGGTTTCGAGCAGATTATTCAACATCTCTAAGCCTTTTACCGAAATCTCCACCGATTTTTTTCGGCGGTCGGTTTTATCTTCGTAGCGAAGTACCAAACCGCTGTTGTACAATCTGTCCACCAAGCGACTCACATCGGAATCGCGGTCGAGCATGCGCTCTTTTATAAAGCCTATGGACAAAGGAGCTTCCGCCCGAAAACCACGCAGAATACGCAACACATTGTACTGCTGCTCCGTAATATCGTGTTTTTTCAAATCCTGAATAAAACGATAACCAAGAATTCGCGTTGTGTACGTGAGATTTATTAATCCTTTGTGGTACTCGTTTCGGAAACGACCCTTTATTTCATCTTCTAAACGCATATTGTTTTTAATTATGGAGGTTCTCTCAAAAGTAAGAAGAACGCAAATCACGCAAAAAAAACGCAAATTTTCACAAATCGTATATGGTTAAATTTTAATACAATATAGAATTCAATAATTATTTAATTTGTGAAAATTTGCGTAATTTGCGTTCAAAAAACTCTTTAGAGACTGCCTCCTACAAATTACAATTTAAACATTTTGGGGTCGCGTAGGAATGCAACAACCCATACCAAAATTAAAATAACAGCTGGCATAACTATGCTTGTAGCACCTGTCATGTGCAAAATAATGGCACCACCCATATACGAACTGAGTAGTAAAGTGCCGTATTTGCTTGTTTTAGGTATCAAAAACAACAATGCCGAAGCAATTTCGCCAATAGCAATAATGACAGACCAATCGCCTAATTTCATGGCTTCCATTTGTGCCGGATTCGATAATTTACCGTAAGCACTAAATAAATACAGTGCTGTTAATAGTCCTGCAATAACCCATGCAGCAATATTCGAAAGTTTTTTTATATCCATATTCTTATTTTCTAATTTCTAACTTCTACTTTCTAACTTTTTTAAAGTTTCGCATGAGTTCCATCGCAAAACGGTGCATTTGCCGAATGTTTACAACCACACCAAGCTACTTTTTTGATGTCGGCAATTTCTACTTTTTTAGGTACAAATTCGCAACCTCTGTGCGAACCATCGCAAAAAGGCTGTTTGGCACTTTTACCACATGTACAATAATAAAACGACCCCGGTTGCATTTCCAACACATAAGGACTTTTTTGAGCAATAACTGGATTTTCCATTTTTAATATTTCTTTTTTTAATTGCCTTTTAATCTGGCGTTAAACATAGTTTTTTTAAAGCATAAACAAGTTGATAGCTTAAACTTTATATGTTATAACATGTTTATTTGAAAAAAGTTTATATGGAAGTAAAAAAAGATATTTAATGATATGTTTTAGTCGTGACCCCCAAACCCCCAAATGGGGGCTTTAAGACATAGTATTTGAGGTTTGAAAATGAAAACAGTCTTTTAATCGCTCTCTTTAGCCCCCGTTGGGGGTTTGGGGGTCAACTTATATAAATTCTAATTTTCCAAAAAAGATTCAATTCCGGCATTTTTGTATATTTTTGCAGAAAATATAAAATCATCTGTATGAAAACTAGAATATTTTTATCCGTTTTTTTCTTTTTCGTTGCAATTGGAGTTTTTGCTAGCGACTACAATCAATTTTTTAGTAATAAAGCTTGTCGGGTCGATTTTCAATTGACCGGAAATGCTACGAGCACCTCGGCTTACATACAACAAACAAAAGAAGAACCTTATTGGGGCGGTCGCAGGTCGAACTTGACCAACTTTTTGAATTTGGGCGAATATCGCTTTCAGGTAACGGATAGCGCATCGGGTAAACTGATTTACACCGACGGTTTTAGCTCCTTGTTTTTCGAGTGGCAAACTACTGACGAGGCAAAACATACTCCCAAAAGTATTGAACAAAGCATACAATTTCCATTTCCGAAAAATGCAGTCAGATTAATTATTGAAAAACGAGCAGGATTCGACACCTGGACAACGCTGCTTTCGGTTGGTTTTTCTCCCAACGATAAATTGATAGTTCGAAACACACCCGTACAAGTACCTGTAAAAGAGATTTTGAAATCCACTTCGCCGGACAAAGCGGTGGACATTGCCATTATTGCCGAAGGATATACGGCCGAACAACAAGAAAAGTTTTTTGCGGACGCTCAAAAATTAGCCGATAATCTGTTTACACACGAACCTTTTTTTCGCTACAAGTCAAGAATAAATATCTATGCTGTAGCTGCCATTTCGGTAGATTCGGGCATTACCAAACCACACGAAAACAGTTGGAAAAACACGGCGGTGGGTGCACATTTTTATACTTTTTACGAACCACGCTACCTCACTTCGCCTAATATGTTTGCCATTCGCAATTATGCCGCACTTGTACCCTACGATGCCATTTATATTCTGGCCAATACCGCAACGTATGGCGGTGGAGGCATTTATAATTTTTACGCTATGGCTTCAGCCGATAGCAAACGTGCTAAAAGTGAAGTAATTGTGCATGAATTTGGTCATTCGTTTGCCGGCTTGGGCGACGAATATTTTAAGGACAAACCCGATGTGCTCGACGATATGTACAATCTAAAAGAAGAGCCTTGGGAGCCAAACATAACGTCGCTAGTAAACTTCGATGCCAAATGGA
This sequence comes from uncultured Paludibacter sp., assembly GCA_964511115.1. Taxonomy (GTDB): domain Bacteria; phylum Bacteroidota; class Bacteroidia; order Bacteroidales; family Paludibacteraceae; genus Paludibacter. The sequence continues at coordinate 10,069 of CAZEEN010000053.1, forward strand.
AAAATGACTTACCCAAGGGCGCACAGATTCCAACACCTGTAACCGACGAAACTAAAAAACTACCTATCGGCGTTTTCGAAGGTGGAGGCTACCTCACCAAGGGTATGTACCGCCCTGCATACGACTGCCGTATGCGCACCAACGATGCCAAAGCGTTTTGTCCCGTTTGCGAAAAAGCGGTGGAACGAATGATTTTGTATTTGATTGCTACTGATTAACTTGAAAATCCCACAAATAATAACTCGAATATTATTTATGGGATTGATAAAGTTGTAAGTATTGGAAGGTATTGTTTATTCTTTTACATTCGGTAATTCCAAACCGTATCCTTTTTTCTTGTCTTCGGCTTTTAGCAAAAGTGCAAAAACGATGGCAATTATACCAAAACAAGCAAAAATTAACATTGGAATTGTGTAGTCATATTGCGTTATCAATTGCATTTTACCTTCAATCAATTTTTCTTCTGATTTGATAATACAGTATTTGTCTAATACATAACCAATTAATAGCGGAACTCCCATTAATCCCCAGTTTTGTACCCAAAAAATCATGGCGTAAGCTGTTCCTAATTTGCTGTGAGGGATTATTTTAGCAACTGCGGGCCACATGGCTGAAGGTACCAGCGAAAAGGCAATTCCTAATAACACAACCAAACCGATTGCTACGCTGAAACTGTTTAACGAAGGTATTGAAAATAATAAATGTACAATTACTAAAATAATGGAACCCAATACCATTATGCTGGCAGCTTTTCCTTTTTTATCCGAAATTCCACCAAACAATGGCGTAAGCAATAGCGCACTAAATGGCAGTAAAGCAGGAATATAACCGGCAAATGTATCTCCAACATCAAACTTTTGGACAATTAGATTAGTTGCAAATTTTATAAACGGAAATACTGCCGAATAAAACAATACACACAAAGCGGCAATATACCAAAATGCACGATTACGAGCAATTTCCAATACATCGGCAAATTTGAATTCTTCATCGTTAACAACTCCGGCTGCTGTTTCCTCGCGGTCTAATTTTTTATCCATAAATGTAAACAGGAAAAAAACCAACAAACCAACACAAAGCAAAATCATGGCTACAATAATTGGTGTACTTACATTATTTGTCAGTTTGTAGAGTGGGAGTGGCGTAAACATGGCCAAAGCAGTTCCAATTCGTCCGGTTGAAGTGTTAAGGCCAATTGCTAAGGCCATTTCTTTGCCTCTAAACCAACGTACTACGGCTTTATTGGCCGAAATACCAAACATTTCGCTTCCTACACCGAAAATACCAAAACCTAAACCTGCAATAACAGCTGATTTGGAAGTTGGGCTTATTACTTGCCACGAACCGATTGATAATTCGTAAGTTCCCGCTCCAATATGCCCGTCGATAGCCCAATATTTTATAAACGCACCTAATAGCATAACAGCAATGGCAAGTATTCCCGTAAAACGCGTACCGAGTTTGTCCAATATCATTCCGCTAAAAATGAGCATCAACAAAAATACATTAAACCAGCCATAACCACTTGTGAAAAAGCCGTATTCGGTGGCAGTCCAATTAAGGTTGCCTTGTAACTTTTCCTGCAAGGGTGCCATAGCGTCAGTGAGATAATACATACACAACATAGTGAATGAAACCAATATTAAAACAAACCATCGGGCTGTTTTCGAATCGCGAAGCGAAGAAATTTTCTCTGTCATAAACTTTTTGTTTGTAAATTCCGTTTTTATACTAAAATCATTTCTGTCTTGCTATTTGCAAAAAAAACAGCCGCAAATCTACTCAAAATTTTTTGAATTAATGTATTAGACTGACATTTTTACTGTTTTTGTCAGTAAATAAAAACAGGTATTATTATTGAAAAAATAAAAAACAATAAACAGGACTACATTTTTAAAATTTGAAGATTATTCCTGCAAACTTTTACTTAAATTTGTAAGTTCAAAAACAATACTAAAGGTTATGACCATAAATTATTCAGAAACTTTACATAACATATTGCTATTCAGTGCACAAGAAGCCGAACGATTGGGCAATAACTACGTTGGACCAGAGCATCTTTTACTCGGTCTACTTCGTAATGGCAACGGAAAAGCCATTGAGTTGCTGGAGCAATCGCATGTCAACTTAATTAAAATTAAACAAGTAATTGAAAGTCAAATCCGTACGGATGTGGAGCCTTCCGGAATTGAACTGCCTGTATTGAAAAGTGCAGAGCGAATAAAAAAGATAATGGAACTCGAAGCCCGTTCGCTAATGAACGAAATAGCCGATACCGAACATCTTTTGCTAGCAATACTCAAAGAAAAGAACAATTTGGCTTTCGATACGCTTAACGAAGAACATATTTCGTACGATAAAATTAAAGCAATTTTGTCGCAAACAAATAATTCTCCTGTGCAAGGTTCTGCATTTCAGGACGATGAGGATGAAGATGAAGACCCACGTCGCAAACAAAAAGCGCAGCCAGGGCCAGCTGCTCCCAATAAACAATCCGAAACTCCTGCATTGGATACTTTTGGAACGGATATAACAAAGGCGGCTAAAGAAAATCGCCTCGACCCAATTGTTGGTCGCGAAAAAGAAATTGAGCGATTAGCACAGATTTTAAGTCGTCGCAAAAAAAATAATCCGGTGTTGATTGGTGACCCTGGTGTAGGTAAATCAGCTATTGTTGAGGGACTAGCACTGCGAATTATTCAACGTCGTGTTTCGCGCGTATTGTTCGATAAACGTGTTGTTTCGCTCGATATGGCTTCGATTGTGGCTGGTACAAAATACCGCGGACAATTTGAGGAGCGCATCAAAGCTATATTAAATGAGTTGCAAAAAAACTCTGACATTATTCTTTTTATTGACGAAATTCACACCATTGTAGGTGCAGGTGGAGCTCCGGGTTCGCTCGATGCTGCTAATATGCTGAAACCTGCATTGGCACGAGGTGAAATTCAATGTGTGGGAGCAACCACGCTCGACGAATACCGCCAAAGTATCGAAAAAGATGGTGCATTAGAGCGTCGTTTCCAAAAAGTAATGGTTGACCCAACTACAGCTGACGAAACCTTGAAAATTCTTGAGAATATTCAAGATCGCTACGAATATCATCACAATGTGCGTTATACTCCCGAAGCTATTAAAGCCTGTGTACGACTTACCGACCGCTATATTACCGACCGTTGTTTCCCTGACAAAGCGATTGATGCTTTGGACGAAGCAGGTTCGCGCGTTCACATTGGTACTGTTTCGGTTCCGATAGAAATTGAAGAGCTCGAAAAGAAAATAGAGGATTTGAAAAAAGAGAAAATGCGAGTTTTGTCTGAACAACGTTACGAATTGGCGGGTCCTATTCGCGATCAGGAAAAACAAATGCAATACATGCTCGACGATGCTGTTAAGCGTTGGGAGCAAGATGCTCAAAAGCATCCCGAACAAGTTGACGAAGAGCAAGTAGCAGAGGTAGTTGCCATGATGTCTGGCATTCCGGTGCAGCGAATCGCGCAGGCCGAAGGACTCAAACTTCGTCAGATGAAAGAAGCGCTTGTAGGCAAAGTGATAGGACAGGATGAAGCTGTAAACAAAATTGTTAAAGCCATTCAGCGCAATCGTATTGGTTTAAAAGACCCAAGCAAACCCATAGGCTCATTTATATTTATCGGGCCAACAGGTGTTGGTAAAACGCATTTAGCTAAAATTTTAGCTGAATTTATGTTCGATAGTGCCGATGCGTTAATTCGTGTGGATATGAGCGAGTATATGGAGAAATTCAGCGTTTCGCGCCTTATTGGTGCACCTCCGGGATATGTTGGGTACGAAGAAGGTGGTCAGCTGACCGAAAAAGTACGACGCAAGCCATATTCAATTATTTTGTTAGACGAAATAGAAAAAGCGCATCCTGATGTATTTAATTTGCTCTTGCAGATGATGGACGAAGGACGATTGACTGATAGTTTAGGTCGACGTATTGATTTCAAGAATACAATAATTATAATGACTTCGAACGTGGGAACACGTCAATTGAAAGATTTTGGAAAAGGTGTTGGTTTTACTACATCCAATGATACGAAAATGGATTCGGAATTTTCGCGTGGTGTAATTCAGAAAGCATTAAATCGGACTTTCGCACCCGAGTTTTTGAACCGCGTGGACGATATTATTATGTTCGACCAATTAAACAAAGAATCTATTCGTTCGATTATCGATTTGGAACTCAAAGGATTATTTGGAAGAGTAATATCGTTGGGTTACAAATTAGAACTTACCAACGAAGCCAAAGATTTTATTGCCGACAAAGGTTACGATGTACAATTTGGTGCTCGTCCGTTGAAACGTTCTATTCAAAAATATCTCGAAGACGCATTGGCAGATATTGTTCTGGGCGGTGAACTTGTCGAAGGCGATACCATTTTAATGGAGCTAGTTGCCGAAACCTCTGAAATTAAAGCTAAAATTGTAAAAGCCGAATAAAACAAAAAACAGTTATTAATTTTTGCGCAATGATGAAGAGGATATAGGCTCTACTAAGGAACAACCGATTAGTAATAGGCATTAGGATATACAGAAAAGAGAGGTACTTCAAATTTTGAGGTTCCTCTCTTTTATATAAGTCTTAAATTTTGGTTCTCGACTCTTACTTTTCTTACAACTGTGGTCCAGAAGGAATCAAAGATTTTGCTTCGCAATTGTCGCAATACTGTTCGAAGTTCTTGATGTATTTAGCAGCAAGCGATTTTGCTTTTGTTTCCCATTCGGTAATATCAGCGTATGTATCACGTGGGTCAAGTATACCACCATCAACATTATTCAAAGCTGTAGGAGCAACCAAGTTCAAAATTGGTATGTGTACTGTTGGAGCATTTTCGATAGAACCATCGATAATAGCATCAATAATTGCACGAGTGTTTTTCAACGAAATACGTTTTCCTGTTCCGTTCCAACCAGTGTTTACCAAGTAAACTTTAGCGTTGTGTTCTTTAGCTTTTCCAATCAATGTTTTTGCATACATAGTTGGGTGCAAAGTTAAGAAAGCCTCACCAAATGCAGGAGAGAATGATGGAACTGGTTCAGTGATACCACGTTCTGTTCCTGCTAATTTTGAAGTAAAGCCTGAAAGGAAGTGATATTGAGCTGATTGTTCATCCAAAATTGATACTGGAGGCAATACACCAAATGCATCGGCCGACAAGTAAATAATTTTCGAAGCGTGTCCAGCACGTGAAGGAGAAACAATTTTATTGATATGATAAATTGGATAAGAAACACGAGTGTTTTCAGTTTTCGAAGCTGCAGCAGTATAATCTGGCACGCCATCAGCACCAACAGTTACGTTTTCCAATAAAGCATCGCGGCGGATAGCTCTCCAGATATCTGGTTCTTTATCCATTTCCAAGTCGATAACTTTTGCATAGCAACCACCTTCGTAGTTAAATACGCCATTATCATCCCAGCCATGTTCGTCATCACCAATAAGGTAACGTTTAGGGTCAGCCGAAAGTGTAGTTTTACCAGTTCCTGATAAACCGAAGAAAATAGCAACATCACCATCTACACCAACATTGGCCGAACAGTGCATCGATGCCATACCTTTTAAAGGTAAGTAATAGTTCATCAACGCAAAAATACCTTTTTTCATTTCACCACCATACCAAGTACCACCGATAACTTGCATTTTAGTAGTTAAATTAAATAAGGTAAATACGTCAGAGTTTAATCCTTGTTCTTTCCAATTAGGGTTAGTAATTTTCGAACCGTTTAACGTTACGAAATCTGGTTCACCATAGTTAGCCAATTCGTAGTGCGAAGGACGGATAAACATGTTAGTCACAAAGTGAGCTTGCCATGCAACTTCCATAATAAAACGAACTTTCAAACGAGTATCTTCGTTAGTACCGCAATATGTATCAACTACATATAGTTTTTTTGCTGTAGAAAGTTGAGTTGTAACTAAGTTTTTGCAATGTTCAAATACTTCGGGAGTTGTAGGGCGATTAATAACGCCATCCCACCATAAATGTTCATCGCTTACTGCATCTTTCACAAAAAACTTGTCCTTAGGTGAACGTCCTGTGAATTTACCTGTATCAACTGATACTGCACCTGATGTAGTTAATACACCTTTTTCAAATCCTTCGTTTGCAGGGTCAATTTCTGCCTGAAACAATTCTTCGTAAGTTGGATTGTGCACAATTTCTATATTGCCCACAATACCGTACTTACTTAAATCCAAGTTTGCCATCTTTTTTTGTTTAAGTAATTTTATTTTTATTTTTTCTATCTCTCTTTTTTGGTTCTGATTTAGGCACTACAAAAGTACTATATTTTTTCTATTCTCAAAATAATTAGAGAAATATTTCTTTAATTAATTGATATTTTTTCTGAAATTGTTTCAGTACAAGATAGAGTCTTTTTAAAACTTAACTTTCTAATAGATTTGAAATTTTAAGATTACTAATGGCCAAAAATCAGTACTTTTTTGATTGTTTTTTACGCAAAAGGTGTAATTTTGTGTTGTATAACATATTTTTTGTATCTTTGTGCCGAAATTGTTTAGTAAACAACTTAAAAAACAAACTTTTATGTTAAACGAAAAGATTGGTAACAATGCAGGAATTGTATGGAATGCATTGGCAGAAGGCGAATTGAATGTTAAAGCCGTAAAAAAAGCCACAAAATTGACCGAAAAAGACCTCAACTTAGCTTTAGGCTGGTTAGCTCGCGAAGGTAAAATTACTTTCAACGAGCTAGAAGGTGAATTATTTATTGCTTTAGTGTAATAAAAACGAACAAAAAAAGCAGGCTAACTCTTTGTTAGTCTGCTTTTTTGTTTCAAATAAGTCATTTTGATTAAAATTTATAGTCAAAAAATTTCGAAAATTAAAAAAATGGACTTATCTTTGCAGCCGCTTTCAATAATTAACAATTAATAATTGATAATTAAAAATAGCGAAAATAGTTCTTTTGTTTAATGCGAAAATAGCTCAGTTGGTAGAGCACGACCTTGCCCCAAAAGGATGAATACGAAAACGACCTTGGCAAGTTCTTATTAAGTTAGCGAATTTAATAAATCACCATATGTAATGCGAAAATAGCTCAGTTGGTAGAGCACGACCTTGCCAAGGTCGGGGTCGCGGGTTCGAGTCCCGTTTTTCGCTCACTTTAAGTAGTTTACCTTGCCCGGATGGTGGAATGGTAGACACGAAGGACTTAAAATCCTTTGGCTTCACGG
>CAZEEN010000054.1:0-17221 GCA_964511115.1 uncultured Paludibacter sp.
CAACTGCTTCGTTACCATTCATCATTTTCATTGTGGTAATCTTATTTTCTGTCTTCATTTAAAAAAAATCCTCTAGTTGATGTGTGATTTATCGATTTTCTGATAATTCGGACAAAATTACTGCTTTTTTGTTACACTCCAAAATCAAACAGCAATTTAATTAGAGAAATTGTAATATTATTGACCTGAAATGTCGAGTAAAATTTATTGACGGGTTGAGCCTCTGATAGGATGGGGCTTGATTTTTGTGGACGTAGGCGAAGATAATGCACAGCCCAACGCGAGATTTTACACTACGTGGAGCAAGGGTAATCATCGGGCGATGCTGCCGTGCTATAACACACTGCGAAATTACAACACGCATCTTTGTATTCTGATAAATGAATTGCCAAAAGTAAGTTGGCAAATTATTATTTCAATTGTAAAAGCAAATAAACTAATTCTGTTTTTGGAAGAAACAAAGAAGTTCAACTCAGAACTAATCAAATTTGCAAAACAATAAATTAAAAAACACAACATTATGGCAAAGTATTTTTATAACTATGTGTAGCTATGTGTCTTATAATATTAATTGAAATAATGTCTAAAAGCAATTAAAAAAATTCATTTATATTTTGTACTTTTGCAGTTCTGTAAAACGGCTTCGTAGTTCAGCTGTATAGAACGTCAGATTCCGGTTCTGAAGGTCAAGGGTTAGAATCCCTTCGAGGTCACTGTTAAATTAAAAGTCTCAATTGGTTGATTTTCAACTATTGAGACTTTTTTATTTATCATAAGAAACTTGTCATAATATATATTTCAGACAACTACATTTGGAGGTAAAAAGCTACTAATATCTTTTCCGTACGACATTAAATCGCGGGCAACGGTGGACGAGATATGTGCATATTCGGCTTCGGTAAACAAAATTACTGTTTCGATGCCCGTAAGCAATCGGTTGTTGTCGCCAATGGTGCGCTCGTACTCAAAATCGCCAACGGAACGAAGTCCTCTTAGAATAAAACTAGCCTGCACATCGGTAGCAAAATCGACTGTAAGTGTAGAATAGGCTGTTACCTTTACGCGCTTTTCGCCTTCGAAGGCTTTCTGAATCATTTCGATACGCTTTTCGATAGAGAAAAGTGTTTTTTTGGATTGATTATGACCAATGCCTATCACTATTTCGTCGAAAATATTTAAACCTCGCTTTACAATGCTGTAATGCCCAACCGTAAAGGGGTCGAATGTACCTGGGAAAATAGCTCGTTTCATTTTTGTCAGACTTATAGAATCAAGAATCAAGACACCTGAATCATTATTGAGCTGCAAAAGTAAGGCATTTTTTTTATAAATTGCTAATTATGAAGTAAAATGCTGCGAGATTAATTCCAACGGCAGGTTTTGCAATGGCGGGAAGGTTTAAAATTATAGGTAAACATAATTTCGTGTGTACCATAAGAGTGATTAAACACTTGACCAAGATTATAATCGAAGCTGTACGAAATTTTAAGTTTGCCAAAATCGATACCCGCTATAGCACCAATTTCGTACATGGTGCGGTAAAACAAACCAAGTTGAAGCTCATTGCTTTCAGCATCGCGTTTGTAAAACATGGAGCCATTCAGTTCTACCTGAAAGAAATCGGAATATTGAAAGGCACTTGCTCCCAAGCCAAAATTAACGGGATTGGCAGTTTGTTGTTTGTAAAATAAATACAACATATTGGTATTCAGGTTTAGTTGATTTTCGGTGCTAAAAATCGAAAACACATTTTGCGAACAATAGCCTAATTTTAAGGCATTGTAAGCCAATTCAACCCCCAAAGTTGCATTAAAGCTATTTTTAAAAAGGAGATTCTCGTAAATAGATGCATTGTTTTCGTCGTCGGCAAACGAAATCATATTGCGGTCGTACGCAAAATTCTGATAACTACCCGAAAAGCCCATATTAATTACAAAGTCGTTGCTCACCGACAGTGCATAGGCGTAAGCCAGATTAATATCGGTTGCTTGTGTGTATCCTTTGCGCTCGGTGAGAATTTTCAAGCCAAGTTGGGTATAATAATCTTCGAGATACATAGTTCCGGCGGCATAAATTGCAGTTGGCGCACCCGGAAAATTAAGCCATTGTTTGCGCGTGGCCACGGTTACCGAATTTCGATACGAATCGTTTATAGCGGCTGGATTAATTGAGAAACCATTGTTCCAAAAATTATTTAAACGAATATGCGACTGGCTTTGCAGGTTTTGCAAAATCAGTAAAATCAACAAGGTTACTATTGTTATTCGCATTTTCATTTTTAGAATAATTAAATGTCAATTATTTAGCAAGAAATACAAATCCTGGTTTATTCACTATACCTTCGGGAGTTGAATAATACACTACGTAATAATAGGTGTCCATCGCCACAGGTTTTCCCTTGTAAGTTCCATCCCAACCTTCTGTTCCTTCGTAAATAATTATTCCATTCGAATTGAATACTTGCATTTTAGTTCCCTTTAGGAAGCGGTCGTTTGCGCCATCGCTGTTTGGAGTAAAGGTATTTGGAATAGATTCCATTATTAACCAAACAACTTTTTCGGCAGTTTCAACACATCCGTAAGGATTTACCACATTGAGTTTTACCTTTACAGTGATTGGACTATTAATATCATAGGTATGATTTACAAAATTTCCTTCATCGTTTCCATTATCGCCAAATTCCCATTGGTAATTTGTTAGATTCACATCTTCGCTCCATACCTTAAGTGTTGGGTCGTTCAGAGTCAATACATTTTTATCGGTAAAAATGGAATAATTCTGATAATCGTAATATTTTGCGGTAAAAGCGAGTGTCGAAGAGCAACCATTAGCCGAAATACCCAAAACAGTGTAATTACCTTCATTTTTAATCACTTTTCGATTGCCACGAGTACCATCGTTCCAGATATACGAATCGGCTCCCGAAACGATTAATTCTACCGAATCATTTTTACAAAAACGTGGTTCACGGTCGAGTTTTAACTGTGGTAATGCCTCTACTGTCATAGTCGTTTCAAAATTCAAAACTGCTTCGTTGCTTGTAATTTTTAGTTTCACTACATAATCGCCGGATTTCATAAAAATATGTGTTGGCGATTTTATGTTCGAACTAGTTCCGTCACCAAAATTCCAATCGTACATTACGTTTGTGAATACTGTAGGAGGAGTTTTTATATCAAACTTATACACTTGTCCGTTGCAATCCACTACAGCTGTTTCGATATTACTTTCGGGTATATCTGTTTTGAAATAATAGGTTGCGCCACACCCTAATGCATCAATTACTTCTAACGCAACAGTTTGATTTGCAAAAGTTTCCATTGCCGAACTATCAGCAGCACAAGCAGTGCCCGAAGACCAATTGTATTTGAATGGAGCCAAACCGCCATTGATAGTTGCTGTGCAAATTTCTTTATATTTCAGGTTAATATTGCAATAAGCAATTTTTGTTGAAACATTAATTTTTATAGGATCGTGACGCAACAGTTCGAATGCTTCGGTAGTAGAACAACCCAACGAATCGGTAACTGTTACAAAATATTTGCCCGGCAATAAATTGCTGATTTTGTTTGATTTTTCGCCATTCGACCAAAAGTAGTTATAAGGAGCAGTTCCACCTACAACATTAATTTCGATTGCACCACTATTGGTGGCATCGCATCCAAATGCATTTTTAATTTTCGACGAAACGGACAGTTTAGCAGGCTCGCTAATTACAAAGGTATTGGTTAATACACAAGGACCGCCATCGCTTACTTCCACTACATAGACACCAGGAGCTAAATTATTACGTTCGTTACCAGCTTTAGAGCCATCCAACCATTTCAGTTTAATTCCAGTGCGGTTACTCTTAATTTCGATTTTAATACTGCCATTATTTGCACCGTTGCAAGTAATCTGGCGTACAGTTGGTAGAATTGTAAACTGCGAATTGTCTTCCACCTTCACTACAATTGATTTATCGCATTTGTTGGCATCTGTTATTTTTGCAATGTATGTTCCAGGCGATACATTTTGCTGATTAAAACTTGTTGCAAAGTTGCTCCATTCAATTTCGTAAGGTGCTTTACCCCCACTCACTTCCAATGTTATGGAGGCATCATTTTTGCCCGAGCACGATACAGGAGTTACAACGGCAGTTATCGAAATTTCGGTAGGTTGTGAGATATTTACTTTGATTGTAGCAGTACATCCATTATTATCTGTTACTACTAATTGATATTCACCACTTTCCAAATTAAGAATATCTTTATCTTCGCTACTAAAATTCTTAATACCCGTCCATTTAAAAGTATAGCCTGTTTCGGAGTTTTGAATTTTCGTTCCGCCGGTTACAATTACTTTAATACTTCCATTTGCTCCATTGAAACAGGTATTATTAATTTGCTCAGAAACCTGAATAATAATTGGTTCAAATTCAGAAATTTCATAGTTGTTCGAAATTGCAATACACCCATTTTCGTCGGTAACTGTAAGTTTATAAACACCTTTAGTCAAAGCAATAATATCTTCGGTTGTTGCGAACGCAACACCATTTTTGGACCATTGATAGCTGTATTTTCCCTTACCACCTGCTATATTTACATCAATAGAAGCACTATTATCGCCACTGCAATTTATTTCTACAAATTTTGCAGTTGTAATTGTCAGTTTCTCAGGTCGTTCGATAATATATTTATTAATAATTTCAGCCCCAATAGAGTCGATTACTGTGATGGTATATTCGCCAGCAGCTAAATTGGTTAAACGCAAATTTGATGATGTAAATCCGTTTGGTCCAGTCCAGTTTATTCTATAAGGTTCTTCTGATGTAAAACGAATTCCACCTATTACTGTTGCTTCCAACTGTCCGTTATTATCATCGAAACAGGTAATATCTTGTTTTTTTACTACAACCTTTAAAGCTGGCAACACAATTACATTCAAACTAAAACTTGCACCAGCACAACCATTTACTTCGGGAGTTACCATATAGCGAACACTCGAAATGGTATCCGAACGGTTTTCTATTTTATCCGAAACAGCAGGTTGTGGTTCGGGTTGAGTGGTCATTCCCGACAATGGTGAATTTTCTGGCAATGGTACTATTGTCCAAGTATATTTTGTTCCAGCAGGTAAAAAGTCATCAACATGTAAGTTGGATACCAAAGTAAATTGCTGACCACTAACCACTTCGAGCGACTGATTACTAATTATCGGAAATTGAGTTACTGTAATCTCGGCCACATTCGAAACTATGGTAGCGCAACCTTCTGTTCCAAAAGTAAGCTGACAATAATAATAGAAAGTACCAGCAATTTTGGTTGATAGTGACAGGTTTTTAGTTGTAGCATCTGTAATTGCTATACCTCCATTTGTGGAATTTACAGTATTCAAAAACCACTGATAGGCAACTAATTTACTGCCACCAGTATATTCTAGGTTGATAGAATGTGAAGTTTCATTTTTGCAAACCAATTGCGAAAGCGGTTGTTTCGAAATTATTGGTATTTCAAATATCTCTACTTTAAAATTCTTGCTTATCGCACTACAACCTTTCGCATTTTGCGACACTTCGCAGCGGTAAAAGTAAGTTCCGGCTATATTACTAGTAGGAATAAAAATGCTATCATTAGCATTTTCCAATTTTGTCCAAACAGATTTCAGAGTGTCGTTGGTAACAAACCATTGATAATTAAAAGCGCCTATTCCACCTTGCGCCTCCACTTCGAGTGCTTTCAAAGTTGCATTTTTACAAACAGACTGCAATAGAGTTGTGTGCGAAGTAATTACAGGGTCGTCTACGACCTGTACATGTGCCACATCGCTTATAGCAACTCCGCAATTGCTTGCATTCAGCGTTATAACGCAGTAATAATAATAATCTCCCTTTTCACCCAAAGCAGCAGGTTGATAAGTTAACGAATTTGCACCAACAATTGCTTGTCCTCCAAAATTACTCTTTTCTATATTTTTATACCATTGAATTTTTTGCGAACTGGAATTTCCTGCACAAATTATTTTAAGTGAATCTATTTCGCCACCCTTACAAACCACCTGACTTGCAATAGCTTGTGCAGTAATCATAGGATTATCAACCACTTCCACCACAACACTATCTTCAAGCATATTATCGCAGGTTGTTGGTTCTGAATCATTTATACTTAAAATGCGATACGTAAATGTGCCAATTTCTGAAGTAGGGATAGAAAAGATGATAGTATCACTTGTGGCATAGGACGAAGCTTGTTGCACATCGCCATTATTCACACTATAAGCAATTGTATAAGGTGCTACTCCATTTCTGCAAACCAATTTAAGTTTGGTATTTTCGGCACCAAGGCAAAAATCTTTTATGCCAACTACCTTCGTTTTTAAAGTTGGTTTTACATGAATTTTATAAATCAATTCAGAACCTGTGCATAATCCCGAAGTTGGTACTATCGAATATGTTAACGTTCCAATAGAATCAGAAGTATTAATTGCTAATTGAGATTCGATTATATTACCGCTACCACTTGAGGCTGTTGAAATTAGGTTATTCGATTTTTTTACAGCCCATCTGTAATTTGCACTTCCCAAAACCAAACTATTAAAAGCAGTACCACTGCAAATTGATTGACTATTTTCCGATAAGTTTATTTCGGGTATTTCGTTAAGATTCAAAACCATCGTATCGGCATCAGCATGTTGGCAATCGCTTTCCACTTCGTTGACCATAGTATATTTCTTAGCCGATTTGAATTCGATTATCGGAAATGCCGAACCCATATTTGTATTATTAATGTATTGATAATCGTCAGTCGAAACATTATCGCCCTTAATTGACCAATTGTACTTGCTAATGCTTCCGTAATTTAAATTGTAAATAGGTTTAAACTCAACTTTAGAGAAATCAATAGTATACGAATTGTTTTTAGCAATGCAAGTAGATAAAGTATCATTGGGAAATGTTACCGATGCACCACCTGCAACATAAATCTTTTTACCTAACGAAGTTACACTACCACAAGCATTTACAATTTTTAATTTTACAGTATAGATACCTGGTTTTGTAAATTTGATTGACGCATCATCTAAATTGGTAATAAAAGTATAGCCATTGGCATTTTGTGCTTTTTCGGGCTCCACTATCCAAGTAAAAGCTGGTGCGCTGCATGACTGATTCAGTACATTTGAGGTATTTTTAAAATCTACAGAATTATCTATGCAAATTGAATCGACCGAAGTTGCGAAAGAAGATATGGCAATCGACTCAATCATTATAGATTTTTCGTTGTTTGTAATAGCCTGACACAAATCCTGATTTTGTGCTTCTATCTTTACTTTCCAACAACCCGCTACGTTTATAATTTCGGCAGGGAGCGTTAAATTTCCCTTCGTATCTATCCAAGAAGTCTCTGTAACCAATGTATAATTTATTTCGCTAGGCATTTTGTAGTACCAGTAAAAATTTGAGGCTTCTTTGCAACCAACCTTTCCATAAAAGCCCGGAATGGTAATATTTTCGAACATAACAGATTTGTTGATACAACTTTTGGCTGGCGATTTAAAATCAGCTTTAGGAGGAACACTCACATTAATCGATTTATTTACTCCTGTACCATTTTTTGCATACGTATTACAAGAGTTTGCAACTCCTTTGTTAAGTAATTGAATCTGAACAACAAACGAACTTCCGTTTTCCGAACACGATGCTTTTGTAAACACATGGTCAATGAGTGGATTTTTTAGCAATTGCATCTGCGTGTATTTTCCTGTTTTAGAGCCATCACCAAAGCTTACATCATACATCGAACCCATGTAATTTCGACCAATACCCGAAATAGAAGTATCGACACCAAAAAACACACTATTATTGACGCAAATTTCTTCGCTACTCGAATTACCAAGATTAGTACCATTGCCATGAAATAAAAATAAGCTACTGAAAACACTCGAAACCGTATTTGTATGAATAACTTGAACAATATAAGTACCAAGCGGCAAATTATCGGGTATGGATATTGAATTTCCTTGATGGGTCAGCGGAATCTGATTATTATTCTGAACATCGTAAAGTGTAATTGTATAATTTCCGCCAACTTCATAGTCGTTTATTTTCACTAATCGCTGTGCAGCATTCATTGTAGCGGTAGTAGAGCCAACTTGCTGATTTAATGACCCACATACCAAACCACCAACATTTGTATCCTGACAATTAAAATAGGTTGTATTATTTAATAAGGTAGAAACAAGAGAAGGAATTGCAGGCGTTGTGCCGTCTTTAACTTCAAATGAGGGAGTTTCTTCTATCCAAACTGGGTTTGTAGATCGTACGCGGATTTTGTATCTACCTTCGGCAAGAGTTGAAGGTAAAATTGCATTTAAAACAGGAATATAAAATTCGTTTACTTCTTTTAATTGAATAGGACTTGACCAACTACCTGACTCATCCGATAATTCGACAATAAATCTATTATTAACTGAAAAAGTATCGGTGGGATTAATAACTACCGAAACACCTGCACCTGGGCTGTACGAAAGCGAAGCATCGAACCACAAAATATTGATACTTTGCGCATTTAATACTTCGGTTGCCAATACAACATAAAGTACAAATAAACTGATTCGAATTAGGTGTTTCATTTCAAATAATTTTACCGAAACATTGTTGAATAAAAAATGCTCTTTAAAAAGCTTTTAATCAAAATCTTCAATACGGTAAAGTTACTTCATAAACTAAGAAATCCTACACTCTAAACTTTGTAATAGACTTTATTGTTGGCTGTAGCAAAATAACGAAACTGCCACAAATCGAACAGAAATAAAACAAGTCTTAAACTGTTAATATAAAGCGAAAATAATCTCTAATACTGTATTTTAAAACTTGTCAAATTATAACAAACTCACAAACAGCAAAATCAACAAACAAATAAATAATTATTCAACTGAATATATGATAGTTAGCACATAATTACACACGACTTAAAAATTTTATTAAATCAATTATATTAATTGTAAAGCTTAATTATATCGTATTTGCACCCAATTTATTACTACAAAAGCCTGTAATTTGTAGCAATTACCTAAACTATCGTCATCTATTATACTTTATCAAACAAACTTTTTTTAAGTTAATGCGTAATCAAAAAGGAAACACACTCACTATTATTAACACTGCATCATTCACATTTAACTTGTTTGAATAAATACAATATAGACTTCAATAGAGCAAAAGTAGTAGTAATTACGAATGCAATTCATTCACAATTTTACAAATTGAAAACAATTAAAGTAGCCAAATTTTGTAAAGACATCCTATTCTAAAAAACAAAAAAATGGCTGAGTGAAAAAACCACACAGCCATTTCAATAAAAAAACCTTGGTTAATTAAGCCGGACTGATTGCTTCTGAAGGACAAACATCAGCGCAAGTACCACAGTCGGTGCAAACATCTGCGTCGATAACATAGATATCACCTTCTGAAATTGCGTCAACCGGACATTCGCTGATACACGATCCGCAAGCAATACAATCTTCTGAAATTACGTAAGCCATTTTGTTTAAATTTTTGTTAGTACTAATTAGCACTGCAAAAATAGTCTATTTTCTATACTTACAAAAATTATTTAGTCAAAAAAATGAATGTATCAATGTTAAATATTAATTTCACTTAGTCAGATTAGTAATTTCATCTCCAAATTTTAAAAATACTAGCACTGTTAATTACGTAATTTCATGATAGGTGAATTATACATACAAAAAAGAAAAAGCAAGCAACTGATTTTATCAATGTGCTTGCTTAAACTTATTTTACAGATAAATTTTTTCGAAAGTTAATCAGTAGGTTTCTTAAACCACACCTAATTTTGTAAACAATTCAGATATTCAGGTTAAAAAACATTTTGTCATTTATGAAAAAAAAAATTACTTCTTATCAAATTTGTATGTATAAATGGTAGTCGGGATTTTAAAAGTTAGTCCTGATTCATTTCCTGTCTGCTATCAGGACTAACTTAGTTAACACTTTAACCCAAAACCTCTTATACCACTAACATTCTATTTTATTGTAACAATACTGTTGTGCTTGTATAATCGCTATCTACTGTAGTTTGAATTACATATTGTCCGGCTTTTACATTGGTATCGATTGTTGTTGTTTCGCCTGCATTTACATTTGCTTGTTTCACTAATTTACCACTGCGAGCTTCGATTACTCTAATTTTTGCTTTCGCCTTGTTTGGATTGTCAACATGTAGTTTTTTCTTGTTTGCTTTGATTTTCACATCTTTAGCTTTATTCTTTTTATCTTTTTTATCTTTTTTATCTTTTTTATCTTTTTTATCTTTGGTTGCATCGCCAATTACATCTGTATTATCTGGATCTACTCCTGGATCAGAAACGCCATCTTCGTTAGGAACAACTACCGGAGGAATAACTACAACTGGTTTTTCGGGCAATTTGGTAATAAATTTGAAACGATCGACCATGTCGGTTTTCGATGCTGCAAATTTATAGGTCGATAAATTAGAATAAACATTTACAGTATCGCCTGTTTGTAAATCAACTAAATAAAGTCCAGGATAAAAATAAGTTATATCATAATGTGTAAAAGTCATTGTATATTCGGCCGACGAACCAGGAATAAATGCAAACGAATTATTTTCGAGTGTTGGGAAGCTGGAAACCTGAAATTTTCCATCAGCTGTATTATCGAAAATCTGAGGAATGTAAGTTGCCGAACTTAAAAATTTATAACCGTCCCATCCATTATCAAAACCATCGGTAGTTCCGGGTTCGGTAATCATCCATACTTTATCACTATAGTAACCGTCGGTTACTTCAATTATTGTACAAGTGTGTACAGGAGTCTGTGCTTTTGCAAACGATGCTGATAATAAAATTGCTACTGCTGCAAAAATGGTTTTTGGGTTGAGCGTTTTCATAAGAGTGTATTTTAAATGTATATTAAATATGATTATTTGTGTGCTTGTGAATCAAACTTTAAAATGAATAATTTGTATCACTTTCCACATTTCAAATTTAGACACAGAATGCATGCAAAACAACACCTAGGGCTCTGTAACAATAGCTTTTAGCGTATTGTAATAGTTTTTACCACATGCAAAACACTTAATTTAAATGCTAAATTTAATAATTAGTGTAGTTCAAAAATTCAATCCAAATCATAAATTGCATTCATTGGCGTATAAAAAAATTTTTTAATAAAAAACAGAATAGAAAATCATTAATATTCTGATTTTATGCACTTTAAAACTCAACGATTCATTAACCTCCAAACTTTAAAAATTAGCAAGACAAAGAACTGTGATTTTGAATTTATATTCACCCAAATCGGTAAAAACAAAAAGATAAAAACCAATCAGCCGTATAAACACAGCATTATTGATTTGAATTGCTGTAATCACCATCATAAAAAGCAGAGGAAACTGGTTGTAATTTAAGATTACTTAACTATATAATATGCATAAACGCATTAGTTTAACGTATATTCTCATTTAACCCATTGAAAAAAAATCAAAATGTAGTATTTACTTTCAAAAAAACAGAAACTTAACTACTCTAGTCGTACAAGGATTTTATATTTTTTTTTGTAACAAAAATCGAAAAGGAGATTTTAACGTAAAACAACATTCAAATTTTAATGCTAAAACGAGCACAATTTTCGTACATATTGTGATGATTCAGAATATACATTGATACTTAATTCTAAATTCGTATCTTTGCATTCCGAAAAAAAGAAACACAAAATGAACTTAGAAACTACTATTCAATCGGTTGTAGCACAATCGGTAAAAACGCTTTACGGTGTCGAAATGGCTTTCGACCAAATTCAAATACAAAAAACAAAAAGAGAATTCGAAGGTGATATTACAGTGGTTGTATTTCCATTTGTAAAAATTGCCCGAAAATCGCCCGAGGCTACTGGTCAGGAAATTGGCGAATATATCAGTGCAAACAATGCAGTTGTAAGTAGTTATAATGTCATAAAAGGATTTTTGAATCTTACAATTCACAAATCGTATTGGATAGAAACACTATCGGGGATTTTCGAAACCGAAAATTTCGGAATTACGCAACCAACAGCCGACACGCCAACCATGATGATAGAATATTCGTCGCCAAATACCAACAAGCCACTTCACCTTGGACATATCCGCAACAACCTACTCGGTTTCAGCATAGCCGAAATTCAAAAAGCAAACGGCTGGAATGTAGTAAAAACCAATATTGTAAACGACCGTGGTATTCATATTTGCAAATCGATGCTGGCATGGAAACTATTTGGTAATGGCGAAACTCCAACAAGTTCGGGTCTCAAAGGCGATCATTTGGTTGGAAAATACTATGTTATTTTCGACCAAGCTTACAAAGCTGAAATTAAAGAGCTTATGAGCAAAGGCATGACCGAGGATGAAGCTAAAAAGAATGCTCCGCTGATTCTCGAAGCTCAAAAAATGCTCCTTGCATGGGAACAAAACGATGCAGAAGTGCGTCAACTGTGGGAAACCATGAATGGTTGGGTTTATGCCGGTTTCGACGAAACTTACAAAGCAATGGGCGTGAACTTCGACAAAATTTATTACGAAAGTCAAACTTACCTCACCGGAAAAGAAGAAGTAGAACGTGGAGTTGCCGAAAAGTCGTTTTACCAACGCCCCGATAATTCAGTTTGGGCTGACCTTACCGCCGATGGTTTAGACGAGAAATTGCTGCTTCGTGCCGATGGAACTTCGGTTTATATGACGCAAGATATTGGTACTGCCAAACTACGCTATAACGATTTCGACATAAAGAAAATGGTGTACGTAGTTGGTAATGAGCAAATTTACCATTTTCAGGTTTTATCCATTTTGTTAGATAAATTGGGTTACGCATGGGGAAAAGATTTGGTGCATTTTTCGTACGGAATGGTAGAATTACCCGAAGGAAAAATGAAAAGTCGCGAAGGAACAGTGGTGGATGCCGACGACCTAATGGCCGAAATGATTGACACAGCTCGCGAAACTTCGCAGGAATTAGGAAAATTGGATAATTGTACGTCCGACGAAGTGGAGCAAATTGCTCGCATGGTTGGTTTGGGTGCTTTAAAATATTTTATTCTAAAAGTAGACCCACGCAAAAACATGACTTTTAATCCAGCGGAATCGATTGATTTTAACGGGAATACAGGGCCATTTATACAATACACTCACGCTCGCATCAAGTCGGTTTTGCGTAAAGCGGCCGAACAAGGTATCAATTTTGGCACTAAAATTGAAATGTCGCTTTCGATATCCGAAAAAGAAAGTTATTTAATTCAATTGTTATCGGAATTTCCAACGGTTGTTAAACTTGCCGGCGATGAATTTAGTCCGGCACTGATAGCCAACTACGAATACGAATTGGTAAAAGAGTTTAATCAATTTTATCACGATTTTTCGATATTAAAAGAAGAAAATGAGGACCTTAAAAAATTCCGCTTGCAACTTTCAGCTTCTATTGCCAAAACAATTAGCACAGGAATGCGTTTATTAGGAATTGAAGTACCGGAAAGAATGTAAGTTTGCACTTCGTGCGTTAGCTGCTTCGCGTTATTTGCACTTCGTGCGTTATTTGCCCTGCCTGCCGCAGGCAAGTTCGCGTTATTTGTGCTTCGCACGTTATTTTTTCTTGATTCTTGATTCTGACTTCTAATTTCTAACTTCTAAAAAATTCTGTGTATGAAACAACATCTACTTATTGCAATTACCATTATATTGGTAGCAACATCCTGTTCAACAGGTTACAAATCGTACAAAAAAGGCGATTATTATAAAGCAGCGATTGATGCAGTTGATAAATTAAAATCGTCGCCAGGCAGCGATAAAGCGGAATATGTACTTTCAAAAACATATCCACTGGCTTTGCAGGATGCGCAACGCGAAATTGAATATGCGAAATTGGACAATTCGCCCAATAATTACGAGAATATTGTTCTGCAATACGAACGCATCAATCAATTGGCCTACAACATTTACCATTGTCCGGCAGCCAATAAAATAATTCCAAAGCCCACTGAGTTTCCGCAGGAACTTTCGGAAGCTCGCCAAAAAGCAGCTTCGCAGGTGTACGAAATGGGTCTCAAGGCTTTGAATGCGAATACATTAATGGATGCTCGATCGGCTTACCAATTATTCCAACGTTCTAATAACTACGTATATGGCTATCAGGATGTTTTGAAATTAATCGACGAGGCACGTTTTCAGGGAACTTTACGCGTGATATTCGAAAAACCGGTAACTAGTCCGAAATACCAGTACTCTGCCGATTTCTTCAGCATCAATCTGCTTTCGGAAATCAGTAAACATCTCGAAAAACGTTTGATTAAGTTTTACAACTACGATGGCTATGGTACGAGTTCGAACGTTCGTCCGCATCAATATTTAGTACTTAACTTCGAGGATTTTTCGATTGGCAATGTATACGATTCAAAGAAAACAATTGATGTAAAGCGCGATAGTGTAAAAGTTGGCACTGCAAAAATTGAAGGTAAAAATGTGGATGTATACAATACAGTTACCGCAAAACTGAACACCTTCCGTCGCGAAATTAAATCGGGTGGTTTGTTGAGTGTTCGCATTTACGACGAAAAAAATCAGCTCATTGAACAGCGAAATTTCAGTGGCGAATATGTATGGTACACCACCTGGAATACGTTTAACGGCGACGAACGCGCACTTACTGCCGAGCAAAAAAGACTTTGCGAACGTTCACCCGAGATTCCACCAAGTCAGCAAACCTTGTTTGTGGAATTCACAAAACCAATTTACACGCAAGCGTATTCGTATATAAGGCAGTTTTATAATAAGTATTAAACCTAAGAAGCTGTATCAAAAGAATTTTTGGAACGCAAATTACGCAAATTTTCACAAATTGTATTATTTTATATTTTATAATTCGTAGAAAAACAATTATTTATGATTGTGGAAATTTGCGTAATTTGCGTTCTACTTATTTTTGATACAACATCGAATAAAAAAGCTTTTCGGAAAATTTTCCGAAAAGTTTTTTTTTGAATTGCAATAACTAAACAACCTACCTTATTAAACCTGTTTAACTTTGCGATTTTTTTGTACTTTATCCATTTTAGCTTTCTGTAATTCTTTGTATTTAGCCATTTTTTCTTTACCTATAATCTTTTCAACCTCAGCATCGTGCGATTTTTTAGCGGCTTCCATTTTTTGTTTGCGTTCTTCAGCCATTTTTTTCTGCTCCGACTGGAATAACTGTACCAATGCATCTTTTTCGGCATCTGTAAGTCCTAATTCAGTTTTAAAACGTTCGGCGCGTTTTTCTGGTGTAAAATGTTCCTTTACTTTCTCAGCCCGTTGAGCTCTTGCTTCGGGATTATGCATTGGAGGTCGTTGTGCTCCGGCATTATTTCCTTCCATGTGCGCACGTTTTTCTTTCATTTTCTGCATTTGACCCTCACGTTCGACCTTGAGCTTAGCATATTTTTCCTGACCAACAATTTTTTCCAATTCAGCTTCGTGCGCTTTGCGTTGTGCTGCGAATTTTTCGCGTTGCGCATCGCTCATTTTTTCATTTTTTTCGCGCAAAGCTTTAACTTCTTCGCGCATGGCTTTCATTTTCACATCCTCCTGCTTAAAAAGTTCCAACACCTTGGCTTTTTGGGCATCAGTTAGCTCCAAATGTTTTGCCATACGATCGGCACGAGCCTCGGGAGTTAGCATTTCACGATTTTGTCCTGGTCCTTGACCTTGTCCTTGACCATTTCCATTGTGCTGACGAGGTGGCTGTGCATTCAATAAAAGAGTGCTTGCCGAAAATAACATAGCACATAAAATTAATTTAGTTCTCATAACGATTGATTTTAAATTTGTAAAACTTATTTTTTAATTCTTGTAACTCTATTGACCAAGCGCATTCTTCAAAGTTTAAATCAGACCGTATTTTTAACACTAATTTTCATTGTAAAAAAAATAGCCATCGAAGATTTCGACGGCTATATAATTAGTAATAAATACTTTATGAGTTTTTATTTTGCTGTAACTTCAATCTCAGAATAGGCAATATTATCAATACAAACGTATTTTGGAGTATTTACTCCCCATTCTCCTTTATCGCTCGAATCGAATGCAAAACTAAACATATCTATTTCACCCAAAGTACTTACATCCACTTTATTCCACGAGTTGGAAATAAACGATTTTCCATCGCGAAAATCGGCCAGATAATAATCGACACTTGCTGTTTTAACTTTGTTTTTGTATCCTGTAATTGTAACTTTAAACCAATCGTTGGCTGCAAATTTCTTTGTAAAAAGACTTCCGTTTTTCATATCGAGGTAGGCGTATGTGTTGTTTGTCAGCATCATGCTCGATAATTTTACTGATGCATTACATACGACCGTTGCAGTATCGTAAACAACTGCAAACTTTGCCGACTTTGCAGCCCCAACACCTGCAATTACGGAATACTCGTTTGTATAGCCTGCAGTTTGCGTATCTATTTTTTCCGAACAAGCAAATCCTTTCCACGAAGAACCCCAATCGAATTGTGTAAATGTGTTTTCGAAATTGAAACCGCTTACCGTAAATTTACCTGCTCCGTTAGAGCCCGTCCACAAACTATCAGTAAGGACTACTTCTTCGAAAGTTACATACAAAATTGTTTCTTCAACAATTGGTTCTTTTTCAACAATTGGTTCTTTTTCTTCGCACGATACAAACACTAATGATAAGAGAATCACCACCGGAAAGAAAATACTTTTTTTCATACAATTCATTTTTTTTGAAAGTTATATAATTAGTAATTAATAAATTACAAAACATAGCGATGCTTTCGAAAGAATGAATTGATAAATAGAAATAAAATAACGATGACGGCTGGAGAAAAAAGAACACACGTGCCGAATCCCTATTTTTTGCATTTATTCCCGAAAGCAAAAACTAAAAAATAGATTCGTGGCAGGTCTTCTGACTTGCTCCCGTAATTGAACGCCTTCCCGATTTTGGTTAATAAGAGAAATTAGTTGATTGAGAAATTGGTTGATTGGAAAATAAGTTTAAATTCTTAATTTCCTAATTTCTAATTTCAAATTTCTGACTTCTAACTTTAAAACAGTGGCAAAAGTGTTGTTCAATACGTTTCATTAACAATTAATCATTCTTGGCGAGCCAAGCGGCAGAGCCGAGCGTACAATTAACCATTAATTCAGAGCTTACAGCAGCGGGTACTGTTATGGATTTTCACC
>CAZEEN010000055.1:0-1533 GCA_964511115.1 uncultured Paludibacter sp.
AATTGTCCGGGAATAATTTTGTGATAAATGGAATTTACACCAAACGAAAGTGTATTTTTATTATTTACAAAAAATTGAAATTCGTGTTTCAGATTCCAATTTCGAATAATCGAAGTAAGACTAAAACCCGCATCTTGCTCAATATTAATTTTGTAGCTATAATCCGAATAAATAAGCGACGTGTTGCTAAACAGCCGTTCGTTCCAAATATGATTCCAGCGCAGTGTGCCAGTCACATTTCCCCAATCAATACCAAAACGTTCCTGAAATTTGAAAACATCGCGACCAAAATAGCCCGAAAGATAGATTCGATTTCGGTCGTCGATGGTATAGTTAAGTTTGGCATTCAAGTCGTAAAAGTAAAGCTGATTGCCGTTGATAAGCGAATCGGGCGAAAGTTTCAGAAATAAATCGGCGTATGTTCGTCTGCCCGAAACAAGAAATGAGCTTTTTCCTTTTTGGATAGGTCCTTCGGCATTTAAGCGCGACGAAATAAGGCCTATACCACCACCAACATGATATTTTTGATTGTTGCCGTCGTTCATTTTTATGTCCAATACCGACGAAATTCGTCCACCATATTCGGCGGGAGCAGTACCTTTAAACATTTGTATGTCTTTAATGGCATCGCTGTTGAACGTAGAGAAAAACCCTAACAAATGGTCGGCATTATAAACTGTTGCTTCGTCGAGCAAAATTAGGTTTTGCGAGTTACTGCCACCACGTACATACATACCACCGCTACCTTCGCCAACCGATTTTATGCCCGGAGTGAGTTTAAGCGTTTTCATAATATCGGCTTCGCCAAAAAGTACAGGTATTTTAGCTATTTCCTTCATTTCGAGTCGTTCCACACCCATTTCTGTCGACGTAATGTTGTTGTTTTTACGAACGGCAGTAATCTCAATTTCGTCGAGCTGTTGCGAATTGGGTTCGAGTTTTATTTGCAAAAGTTTATTGACTGATAAATCAATCGTTTGTACAAACTGTTTATAACCAATGTACGAAACCTGCAATGTATATTTTCCATCGAGCAATGTAAGCGAAAAGTATCCATAAGCATTTGTACTTGCACCTGTACCTGGAAGTTCTTTAACGGTAACACCGGCACCAATCAGACTTTCGCCCGTAGAAGCATCGGTTATAGTACCACTCACAGTATGTTTTGTAGCCGAAAAAAGGAGAGCAGGTAAAACAATCAGAGCGAAAAAAGTTATAGATTTTGATAATTTAAAAGTCATAAAAAACGGATTAAATTTTGTAATAGTCATTCAACGTCAAAAGTAAGGCGAAATGTTCACTAAATGTCTGATTTTTTGAATATTTATCGAAAAATTAATAAAACATGTTGTTGTGTTTTTACTATAAAGCGTAGAGGAGTTTTAGTTGAGAGTCTTTCAACAAAATTTTCAGATGTATAGCGTTGGAATTAAATTGAATAATTAGAAAAAAGGCACTTTTTTGCAATTAATCTTCTTCTATTTCCTCTTTCATTTTTGGTTTACAAACCAATATGCTCACTTCGTAAAGCAG
>CAZEEN010000055.1:1633-17112 GCA_964511115.1 uncultured Paludibacter sp.
GGAAAAATAAGGTAATAGCTTACAGCCGCGCCTAAGTAAAATAAAAACGAAGACGAAAAAAATACCAAACCAATATTTTTACGTTCGTTATCGTAGAGCGCGGGGCGTACAAATTTCCAAATTTCGAACAACAAATAAGGCACCGTAAGCAAAAAAGAGACTGTAAAAACAGTAGATAGATGCGCCATAAACTGCCCCGAAAGGTTGAAATTGATAAGTTCTATTTTAAATTCGCCCGGACAAAGAGCAGGAAATTGAAGTAAACCAGATAAATAACATAAAAATTGATAGAAAGCAAAATCGGAACTGAGAGGCGGAAAAATAACACTGTTGAATAAAAAATCGCTGAAGCCGAACAGCACAAGAACCAACAATGTTAGCGCAATAATCACACGGAATATGGTCCATCTCAAACTTTCGAGATGGTCCCAAAACGAAAGTCCCTCACCGTCATTTTCAGCGAAATTCATTAATTTTTGGAGATTAAGAAATTTGAAATTGAGAAAATAAGAAATTGGCACATTTACCTATTGGCATATTTATTTCTTCTCTTCCTTTTTTTGGTCAGGGAATGTAATTTCGTTTTCAACTTCGTTCATACCTTTTTTAAATTGGTTAACGCCTTTACCTATGCCGCGCATGAGTTCAGGAATTTTTTTACCACCAAAAAGTAGTAAAACAACTAAGGCAATAAGAATAATCTCGGGCATTCCAAAGGCAAATAAAATTAGGGCTGTTTGCATAATATTTGAATATAAAATGATTTTTATTTTAAACCTAGCAAGTATAAAAAGCCTATCAGCTTTATACGCTACAAATATACAATCTTTTTGTGCAACTATCAACAATAGCTTTTTTTTTTGACCATTTTAATGCTTTTTTTAATGCTTTTTTTTGTCAAAATGGAATGAAAAAGACTGATTTATTCAATTTTTTACCGTATATTTGTATGTTTTTTCTGTAAAGTATATATTTATCAAAAAAGCAATAAAATACAGAACGAAAATACATATCTAATTAATTGAATTTAAATTCATTGCAGTAGAAAATGAGCGAAGAAGTAAAAGCGAATGGAAACTCCGAATATGGAGCGAGTAGTATTCAGGTTTTAGAAGGTTTAGAAGCAGTACGTAAACGTCCGGCCATGTATATTGGCGATATTGGTGTTAAAGGTTTACATCACCTTGTATATGAGGTAGTTGATAACTCAATTGATGAAGCGTTAGCAGGTCATTGCGATACCATAAACGTTACGATTAACGAAGATAATTCCATTACGGTTGTTGATAATGGACGTGGTATTCCGGTGGATATGCACGAAAAAGAAGGAAAATCGGCACTCGAAGTTGTTATGACTGTGCTTCATGCCGGTGGAAAATTTGATAAAGACAGTTACAAAGTTTCCGGTGGACTTCACGGTGTGGGTGTATCGTGCGTAAATGCACTTTCAACTTTGCTTCGTGTGGAAGTTTCGCGCAATGGAAAACTTTATATGCAGGAGTACGAATGTGGTATTCCAAAATTTCCGGTAAAAGAAATTGGAACTTCTACCAATAACGGAACTACGGTTACTTTCCTGCCCGATTCAAGTATTTTTATCGAATCGGTTTACAAATTTGATATTTTGGCTAATCGCTTACGTGAATTGGCTTATTTGAATGCAGGAATAACACTTACGCTTACTGATAAACGCAGTTTAAACGAAGACGGTACATTTAAAAGCGAACTCTTTTTCTCCAACGAAGGTTTGAAAGAATTTGTTGAGTACATCGACGAAGCTCGTGAAAAGCTTATTGACAGCGTAATACACATTATTACGGAGAAAAACGGTACGCCTGTGGAAATTGCTATGACTTATAACACGTCGTACAACGAAAATATTCACTCGTACGTAAATAATATCAATACCATTGAGGGTGGAACGCACTTGGCGGGTTTCCGTCGTGGTTTGACACGTACCTTAAAAAAATATGCTGAGGATAGCAAATTGCTCGAAAAACTGAAAATCGAAATCAGTGGCGATGACTTCCGTGAAGGACTCACAGCCGTTATTTCTATTAAAGTGCAGGAACCACAATTCGAAGGACAAACCAAAACAAAGTTGGGTAACAACGAGGTAATGGGTTCGGTAGAAATGGCTGTGAGCGAAGCACTTGGTAATTATTTGGAAGAAAATCCAAAATCGGCACGTATTATTGTTGATAAAGTAATATTGGCTGCTACAGCACGTCATGCGGCTCGTAAAGCCCGCGAAATGGTGCAACGTAAATCGCCGCTTTCGGGTGGAGGATTGCCCGGTAAATTGGCCGACTGTGCTGATAAAGACCCTGCAAAATGTGAGTTATTCCTTGTCGAAGGGGACTCGGCGGGTGGAACTGCCAAACAAGGACGTAGCCGTCAGTTTCAGGCAATTTTGCCATTGCGTGGTAAAATTCTGAACGTAGAAAAAGCCATGCCACACAAAGTACTCGAAAGTGAAGAAATTCGTAATATTTACACTGCTTTAGGCGTAACTATTGGTACTGAGGAAGATAGTAAGGCACTAAATATGGCAAAATTGCGTTATCATAAAATCATAATTATGACCGATGCCGACGTGGACGGAAGCCACATTGCAACGCTTATTATGACTTTCTTCTTCCGACACATGAAAGAGTTGATTGAGCAAGGCTATTTGTATATTGCTACGCCACCACTTTATTTATGTAAAAAAGGGAAAATTGAAGAATATTGCTGGAACGAACTACAACGTCAACAATTTATCGAAAGACACGGAGGTGGAAACGAAGGCGCTATTCATACACAACGCTATAAAGGTTTGGGAGAAATGAACGAAATTCAGTTGTGGGATACTACCATGAATCCTGAAAATCGTACATTGCGTCAAATTACTATTGAAAATGCAGCTATTGCCGACCACGTTTTCTCTATGCTTATGGGTGACGATGTAGCGCCACGCCGTCAGTTTATTGAGGAAAACGCAACGTACGCTAAGATTGACGCTTAGTATTATTTATTATTTCGTGTTTCAGGTTTCGCGTTATAAATATAACATGAAACGTGAAACACGAAACGCGAAACAAAAAACGATGAATATAGCCGTTTACTGCTCGTCGAGCAATCACATTGCTCAAAACTATTTAGATACTGCTTTTGCGTTGGGTAGCTGGATAGCAAAAAACGGACATTCGTTGGTTTTTGGTGGTGCCACTGGTGGTTCCATGTCGGCAGTTTCGCAAGGAGCTGCGGTCGAAAATGGCGAAATTATTGGCGTAATACCTGAAGCCGTTGAGCGAATGGGGCGCGAAAATCCATTGTGTACAGAACTTGTAGCTGTAAAAACAATGGGTGAACGCAAAGAGCTAATGAAAACTCGTGCCGATGTGTTTGTAGTATTGCCCGGAAGTTATGGTACACTCGACGAATTGTTTGATGTGTTGGCTGGCGGAATAGTGGGTGAACACAAAAAATTGGTGATTATTCTGAATGAAAATGGTTTTTACGACGACATGATAAAACAAACCGACCGCATGCGTGTAGAGATGTTTATTCCGGTTGAATATTTTAAACCGTTAATTGCAAATGATTTAGAAGAATGTTATACGTTTATAGTAAATAGTTAATCATTATATCTGCCCCAAGCCCCTAAAGGGGATGTGAATTAGTACCGATGGTCTTTTTTCTTTTAAGCCCCTTTAGGGGTTTGGGGCAAAATAAATAACAAATAGAATTTATGAATCTGTTCTGGAAAAGCCTGTTAGGAAAAATTACACCAGCCGAAGTTCTCGAAAAACGGGAAGAAGAGTTGGTGGTTGCTATGAAGCGATACGAAGAGGTTTCGAAGTCTGTTGAGCTCGAAGAGTACAAAAAACTGTTTCACGAAGTAAAGGCTGCCGCTTTTATCGAGAATAAAAAAACACTTCAGAACAGAAAGTACAAAGATACAGAGGAGTATAGGGCTTTTAGACGCTTCAATAAGTTGTATCATTCGCCCAAATTAAAGGTTTATTACAAAGTACTGCATTCGTCCGAATTGAAATCATTTTTGGAGTTTGAAAAAACACCCGATTACGAAAAGTTGGGCGATAAAAAAGAAGTAGCTGCCTCCGAAATGCTTCAAAAACAAAAAGCGTTCGAAAAATCGTCGGATTACAAACTCTACTGTCGTTTTCACGAATCGTTTGTTATAAAGGAATACGAGGAACTTAAAAAGAAAGTAGAAAGCGAAGATTTTAAAACAAGCAATGCGTTTTGGTCAAATGCGCAACGTTGGCAAACAACTCCTGAATATAAAAAGGAACAACGTTTTTATGAATTAGCAAAAAACCCTGATATTGAGTTTTTTAACAACGAAAAGCCAGAACGTTTCGAATCCTATAAAAAACAAAAAATTGCATTCGAAGATACATTTAACTGGAATTCGCTGAGTAAATCATCGTGGAATTTTGGGTTTCATTACAAAAGTCCGGATGCTATTGGAAATCATTCGTTCACTAACGAAAAACAAGCTAACAACGGCGGAAAAAACATTCAGGTTCGCGATGGTATTTTAACTATCCACACAAAAAAAGAATCTGTTACAGCTCGAGCATGGGACCATGCGAAAGGTTTCGTAATGCAGGAGTTCGAATATACTTCGGATGTATTGCAAACAGGTCTCGAATTTCGTCAGCGTGGAGGTGTATTTATGGCCAAAATCCGTTGTACAGGTAGCGTAAATCATGCTTTTTGGTTGGGTTCTGATGGCAAATTACCTCATATCAACATTTTTCATTTCGATGGAAAAAAAATCAGAGTTGGCAATGCTTATCACGAGATTTTTGATGGCACTAAAATTTCGGGAATAAATCCGGCTCAGTTTTATATTTATACCCTTAAATGGTCGAAGAATGAATTGGTATGGATGATAAACGATGTGGAAGTACACCGCACTACAGCCAATATCCCGAAAGATGAAATGTTCCTTGTATTCAATTCATTTATTCCGCAAAAGTCGCACAGTAGCGAGGGAGCGCTCGAAATAGATTGGGTAAGAGTGTACGTTTAAAGTCGCGAATTTTCAATCCATAAATGATAGTTAAAAAACTTCTTTTTTCAGTTGTTGCTGTATTTTTATTGGTATCGTGTACCGACACGGTAGAGTCTCCTTACCCCGATATTATAGCTCAATCAATTGATGTACCCGAAGGTCTGATGCGGGCAACAGCTACATCGTTTGTTATAAACAACAAAGCTTACATAACTTTAGGCAGACAGGGTGGCCGAAACACTGTAGGATTAACCGATTGCTGGGAATTGAACTCCGAAAACAATTCTTGGATACGCAAAGCCGATTTTCCTGGTAAAGGAAGAGTGGGAGCCATAGCCGAAGTTGTTTATGGTAAGGCATTTGTTGGATTAGGGTACAATTCAGGTACCGATGTTTATGCAACTGATACTGTTGCCTTCCCTGATTTTTGGATGTACAACTCCGAAAATGATAGTTGGACAAAAAAAACTGATTTCCCCAAAAAAACACCTGAGGCTGATGCTCCGGTTGTATCGTGTTCTAGTTTTGTATACAAGCATTGGGTTTATATTTTTTCACTAGGAGTGAAAAATTACAAATTCAATGATGTTTGGCGTTACGATACACAAACCGATAAATGGGAACAAATGTCCGATTTCCCTGGTGCACGACGAGCTGTGTCGGTGAGTTGCACCGATGGAGTTCGTTATTTTTTTGGTCTTGGTTATTATGGAAACAATGTAAACGACTGGTGGGAGTATTTTCCACAATCTGACACCTGGAAGCAACGTAAAAACATGCCTGATTCCGGACGAATAAATGCATTGGCTTTTTCGGTCCAAAACCGTTTTTTTGTTGCCACAGGCAGACGATTTGGTGGGTCGTTAACATCCGGCCTTTTACACAACGATATTATGGAATACGATGCTCTCAAAGATGTGTGGTACAAACGTGGTACAATACCTACTTTGGGACGCGAAAACGCCATTGCATTTGTAATTGGCAGCAATGCATTTATTGGTTTTGGCGAAACAGAAAAAACACGTTTAAACGATTTATGGAGATTTGAACCCTAGACCTATATGAATAATGGTATGAAAAAAACAATAGGTGTTTTATTAATAGGATTCATATTCTGCAATAGTTTGAAAGCTCAGTTGGATTCTGTTCATTATCAGATTGATATGCGTGGAATTGCTTCTACAGGTACCAATTCGCCATTTTGGCTACAAAATAATCAATACGGAAAAGTAACTTTTGATCCAAACAGTCTGTCATTATTTGCAAAAATTAAAAAAGAAAAATCGTATTCTAAAAAGCTTCTCGATTATAATTTTGTAGCTAGTGCTTATATAAATATTGCCAGCAATACAACTGCTGTTTTACATGAACTTTATTTGAATGGACGACTCTGGGTTTTTAATGCGAGCGTCGGAATGCGCGAAGAAAGTTTTGGTAATCAGGATGAAACCCTTTCGGGTGGCGGGTTGTTGTTTTCGAAGAATGCACGTCCAATGCCCAAAATATTTGCAGGAATTGAAGAGTTTACGCCACTTTTTTTCAAAAACAGACTATTGGAAATTAAAGGAGGTGTTTCGCACGGTTGGTTTACGGATCAAATTTACACACAGGATTTGCTTTTTCATCATAAGTTTGCTTGCGTACGCGTTGGTGGCAACAAAAGCCCAATACACGTTCAGTATTCGCTGGATCACGCCGCACAATGGGGAGGGAATATACCGCGCGTTGGAGTTCAACCATCTGGAATTAAAGATTTTATCAATGTTTTTTTTGCTCGGGGAGGTTCATCGTCGTCCACATTATTCGAACAAATCAATGTGGGTGGAAATCATATTATTTCGCAAGGTTTAAAGCTAGAGTTGCGTATTAAAAACTACGAACTGAATGCCTATTGGCAGCATTTAGCAGAAGACAAACCTATACGCATTCTGTGGAATTCGGTGAATGTGGAAGATGGACTTTGGGGTATTACATTGAAAAACAGAAACTTTCCTTATATTAAAAAAGTTATATATGAGTATTTAAATACGACCGATCAATCTGGTCCTTTCCACGATATGGATGGTGTTGTATATGGAGGCTCTGATAGCTATTTTAATAACTATTTGTATATGAATGGTTGGACTCATTATGGACGAACAATTGGTACTCCTTTTATAACTTCGCCGGTTTATAATAAAAACAAGGAAGTGTATATTATAAATAATCGAGTGAAGGTACATCATATAGGTTTAGAGGGTGATTTTAACGATTATACTTACAAAGCAATGGGTTCATTCACAAATAATTATGGAACTTATTCCGATTACCCGAATGAAGTAAGAAAAAGATCAACAAATTTGATTTTTGAAGTAAATAAACATTTCGAAAAGCTATTTCAGTTCGATGCAGGTATATCGTTAGGTGTTGATATTGGTGAGGCTTACGGCAATAATATTGGAATACAGTTTAAAATAAGTAAACGTGGAATTCTTTTTCCACTACACAAAAAAAATAATCGAAAATAAATTGTCGCATGAGAAGTAGACTATCATTTCCAATACTCGTAAATTATATAAATTTGATTTCGGTACTGTGTTTAGTATTTTTGTTTATATCTTCGGGGTTTAAGTTCGACCGAATTGCACTTATCGTGTTTTTTGTATCCTATATTATTGAAATTTTTACAGATAAAAAAATTCAGAACTTTAAGCTAAATAAAACAACGATTTATTTTTTGATAATGCTGTTCTTTTTCGTGCTTGCGATACTTTATATTCCTTTCGAGAATGGAAGTAATTATACAAATTTATTACTCGAAAAACGAACTTCGTTACTTGCTTTTGGAATTGTAGGTTTGTTGGGTGTTAATCACTTGTATAATCTGAAATTCTTTTTATATACGTTTGTTTTTACTTCTGTAATTACAATTATATATATCCTATTTAAAGCTGATATATATACATTTATTGCTAATGCCAATCGAGCTGAATTATTTGCTGCGACCCGAATTAAGTATGTAAACGGGCACATGATTTTTAATTTTTACATGAATATTTCCATTCTAAGTATTTGGGTTTTGCTTAAAAATTACTCCGGAAAGTTCATATTTTTGTATTACGGACTTCTAATTTCAGCTCTATTAATTATTGTTACTGTATTGTATCATACCGATGGACGTAGTGGGTTTACAGCAAGTATATTAATCATGCTTTCGATTGCATTTTACGAAATTATTAGCCGAAAAAGAATTATTGGGATTGTTTTTTTATTTATCATTCCCATAATAATCATGTTTGTTGCCGGCAATCATAAGCGAATGTCCGAAAATGCAATTAAAAGTGAGCCACGTATTTTTTTATGGAAAAGCGGGCTAAATGTTGTTGCCGAACGCCCTATTATAGGTCATGGAATTAATGATGCACAAGTGGCATTCGATGGTTCTCGAAAAAAATATCAGGATGTAACTTTTGAAAGTTATACCGCTAATTTAAAGCATGTTGATTGTCATAATCAGTACATACAAACAACCATGGAGTTTGGTATTATTGGTTTGTCTATACTATTATTCCTATATATTTATCCTGCTTTTGTTGTTGATAAAGAAATGCGTTTATTCTCAATTTTAGTGTTAGCATTGTGTATGTATCAATCTGTTTTTGATATGTTTGCTACAGGGTCGTTCAGTTTTATTTTTGCATTTTTAATGCTAATGCTTCTTCGTAGTTATTTACCCAAAGCAGATACTGAATTAAGTTAAAGTTTTATTATTCATGTAGTTGATATTTGATTGTTTTATCAAGAAAAAAATCTGAAATATACATACAATGCTATCAATAATAATTTGCTCAAAAATCGGTGATATACCCGATTCATTAAAACAAAATATTCAAAAAACGATTGGTTGCGAATACGAATTAGTTATTATCGATAATTCGAATAATGATTTTAGTATATTTTCGGCATATAACCGTGGGGTGTCGTTAAGCAAATTTTCGTATTTGTGCTTCGTACACGAAGATGTGGAGTTTGTAACTTCCGATTGGGGTTTGAATATAATAAATCATTTAAAAACGCCGGAAATAGGGTTTATCGGTGTGGCAGGTGGTAGAGCTGTTTTGCGAGTTCCATACGATTGGTCATCGTTTGAGTCGATGCGAAACATTATCAACTCACACTATACCAAAAATAATCAACTCGTTGATGCAAAAACACTTCGTCCGACTAATCCTCAAAACGTTAAGGAAGAATGCGTGGTACTCGATGGTGTTTTTATATGTGCAAACAAAGCTATGTTTGATAAAATATCGTTTGATGTACAACTTGGCGGGTTTCATTGTTACGATATGGATATTTGTTTACAGGCGGCAAAGAACGGCTATCAGAATTACATGGTTTTTGACATTGATATCAGGCATTTTTCGCTCGGAAACTTTGATAAATCCTATATAGAAGCAATACTTTCATTTCATAGGAAATGGAATCCATATTTGCCATTTTTCGATTTAACATACGACGAAGATTTTATAAATAATGTGCTCTACAAAGCTGAGAAAAAAACAATAAGAAGGTTCAAAAAACGATTAGTGCGCTCGCGCATGTCGTTCAATGAAATTATACCTATTGTAAAGCATTTTGTACGATTAACGGGCAGAAGAATTGACCGTTGGATGTTGTTTTTTCTGTATGTTGAATTAATTTTGCTTCGCATTGAATCCACAATGAGAGGCAAAATGAACAAAATCGGCTTATAGGTCAAATTGGTTGTTAAAATCTTCTGTAATGCCTTTGTATACTACCTTTGCAACAAATCAAAGGTTATGAATAAAAAAAATGCTTTTACTGTGATTCTCCCATTGTTAGAAAAAATGGTAAGCGAAATGGAGAACAACGTTATATTTGTTATGCCTGTAAAAGGAGTTTTACGGGTGGTGAGAAACTAAATACAACTGAGCTATGGGGTTTATACACTCAAGGGAAGCAAACTTATGATGAATTATCAAAGTCTTTCAAAGTAAGTGCGAGTACCATAAAAAGACGAATTAGTCAAGTTAAGGTCGATTTTAATTTGGTTTTATGTCCCTGTCATATAGTAGGTCTAATGGATGCCACATATTGGGGTAGAAATTGGGGCTTATTGGTGATAAAAGATGCTGTGAGTGGGAAGGTGCTTTGGCGAAAATATATCAAACAAGAACGATTAACAGATTATAAAGAGGGTGTTGATTATTTAGAGGGATTAGGTTTCGTGTTCGATGGGATAGTTTGTGATGGTTTAAAAGGTATGTTTCAACAATTTGTTCAATATAAAGTGCAGATGTGTCAATTTCATCAAGTTGCAATAATCAGGCGATATATAACAAACAACCCAAAGTTGGAGGCAGGCAAAGAACTGAAACAATTATCAAAAATGCTTACAAAAACTGATAAGGATAGTTTTCTGTTAGCATTTGATTATTGGTATAAGAAATGGGCTAATTTTTTAAAAGAAAGAACAATAGATCCCGTTACAGGAAAAAGTAGATATGTTCATAAAAAATTACGAAGTGCATATTTAAGCATAAAAAGAAACCTACCAAATCTTTTTGTTTGGTATGACAATCCGGAATTAAAGATACCTAATACAAACAATGCATTAGAAGGGTCATTTACGGATTTAAAGAACAAACTTCGTAATCATAATGGACTTTCAAAACAAAACCGCAAGCGGTTTATAGATGAGTTTTTATTAGGCATTTAGGGCTCAAATAAAATGTGATAGGGGCTGTCCAATAACAAGAACAACCCCTAAATAATCGACATTTTCCCGTCGCCCGTCAAATGTATCCCTGGCAAGTTGCTCTCCAGCAGAGCTCGCTTCCGTTTAATTTGACGAAACAAATATATTAAACACGTTTCAATGAGACAAATATATTGGTAAAAAACACCAACCATTTTGACCTCTTGAAATCATTAACACTTTTTTAACAACCAATTTGACCTATACGCCACAAAATCAAATAGTTGAAAAAATATTTAGTTATTGTTTCTTTTCTTCTTGTTGTAGCCTACGAAATTGATAATTGCTTATTTCCGTCGAAAAGGTAGAAAAGTTTGGCATGGCTAATATTACTTGCCCAAAGCGTAAAAGTACTTGGAGGCCCAATTAAATAATGACATTGAGTCATTATGTGGTGGTCGATATACCATGTTTCGTGCGAAATAAGCAGATTCGAATTTTCTGTAAAATTGAGTGGCTCGTTCGAAAATAGAATAAATGCAATTTTTTCGTGTCCACTTTCCTTCAGCTGTTTGCTAACACTATCCATTTGGAGTTGATAAACATCGTCGGAGTAGTAATAGATACCCTTTTTCCATGTTTTATAATCTCCTCTTCGTATGTGAACGCCGACGATTGTGAATCCATCCTTTTTCCAAATCTCCGTTTTATTTACTAATTCATTTTGGTTATATAATTTGGGTTTTAGTGCGTATTTCCGCATCATTTCGGTTTTATGTTTCTCTACGAGGTCGGGCACCCGAAAAGCCCAACCACCAACATAAACAACATCGTTTTTTTCGAAAGCTTTTAGTAATTTTCGTTCACATTCAGGCTTTGCCCAGTCGAAACGAACAAGTCGCAACAACCCGAATTTCGAAATTATCCACACAACCGAGAAAATTCGCTTTATAAGCTTACTATGCCTGAATATTCTTCCAAGTAGGTCTATTTGTAAAAAATTCAGAAAACGGTTTGTTCCCGAATTGCAGGGTTCCGAATAATATTTTGCCATATTCTCGAAAGTCGGATTATGGTATTCAATATTGTGCTCCATGCAAAAAACCTCAAAATGCAGATTTTGTATCAACCTGTTACTGCTATTTCCATTTGGTTTAATTACAATAAGTTTTTTTCTATTATTCGATTGCATTAACTGATGTTTTTAATAATTATAACATAAACATATTCAATACTATACAAAGATTTTAATTTTCCTGGCAAGCTTATATTTTTTATTCAACATGAGTTTAAGAAATATTTTTTGCCTGAAATTCCATCTTTTACTAATTTCGTTAAAAGCCGGAGTATCGACAACAGATTTTAAAATTTCTGTTGCCTGGTGGTACGAATTCAGATCAGTTCGTCGCACAATATTGCGAATCAGGAATCGGTAAACGGCATACGATTCTTTGTGATAAACCCACCACAATAGTCTCTTGTCGATATTTGTATCCAAAGCATATTTTTGATAAATATAAGGTATAACAACCTCACTTATACCAAAAAATAATTGTGGTTTGTAGCCATTAAGCGTTACACTTATTTTTGAATACCGATGACATGCTACCACATCGGTTATTTGAACAAAGCTTTTAATATTAGCTACAGCATCGAATGTAAATAAAAAATCCTCACCACCAGAGCGTAGTTCGTCCACGAATCGAACATTAGTTAATGCCGTTTTTTTAAATAAACACATCCACACGTAATACCATCTTTTATTTTTTCCACGCATGTGGCGGTAGTAATTTGTTAATGGGTTTGAGTAAAAATACTCCTTACCAGCAATATCTTCTTTCGGTAATTGATCTAATCTGAAATCCTCGGCTATCATCATCATTCTACCTCTGGCAAGATCGGCATTATGCTTAATGGCAGCATTATAAAGCTTTTTTAAGGTATATTCGGGGGTCAAATCATCATGGTCCATCATATAGATGTATTCTCCTTTTGCTATAGCCAACCCTGAGTTCCGAGCTGCCGAAACTCCTCCGTTTGTGCGGTTTAGTTTCACAAATCGGCTGTCCGTAGTTACAAAGTCGTCAATTATTTCTTCCGACTTATCAATCGAACCATCGTTCACACAAATACATTCGAAAGCTGTAAAAGTTTGTTGTTGAATGGAGCGTAATGCATCTTTCAAATATAATTCATCGTTATATATTGGGATTATAACGGTAATAATGGGTTGTTGATTACTCATTTAGATCTTAATTTTCAGGATATTTTCCAACCATGTTAATAATTCAGTTCTATCCTCATCAGTAGCCATATCGAGTGACTCAATACAGCAAAATGTAATGTCGTTATTGTTTTCGAATAAGTTTAACTTACGGCTCACGTATTTATTGCCACGATTAACAGGTTTTATGTATAGAAAGGTATTTTTGGTGTCTGCAATAATTGCTTTTTTTGCTTCAAACATTAATAAATAGTACAATGCTTGTGTATTAAACTGCTTTGGGCTTCGAAATCTTGGAGTAATATTCGATACAAAGAGTTGTGGGTGTACTTTAAAAAACTTCTCTAAAACACTTTTTTTAAGCGGATGCGGAATATGTTCTAAATGAAAATACTGCCATTTTCGATTCAAAACCTTGGCCGAAGTTATCATGGCATCTTTAAACCCAACAGGTTTGTGACCATTTTTCATAGGTTTTATAAGCCATAGCAATTTATCCAGGATTATACTACGCCAATGTCCGTAGGCAACTATTTTGTTATCGTGGAACCACTGATCTTGACTTACAGGCCTTACCAAAAAGAAATCATCGTTCAGATAAACATAATTCTCGCTTAGCCCTGCAATGCGATAAGTACATGTTTCAATTGTCCGGCTGTTAAAGGTTGGTAGAACCGATTCATATCCTCTGAAAAGTTCGGTGTGATCAACAAGCTCGATTTGTATCGTACTGTCCGGAAAATTTTGTTGTATAAATGGATCTAAATTTGGATTCTGATTATCGGTAATAATAAAAATTTTACGTACAAAAGGTGCAAAGCGATAAATGGATGCTACACAAAAATAGATTTCACCAACCGACCGAAAGCGCGTAGGCCCCGACAAATCGTCGCTAATCCGACCTAATTTGGCCAGATAAGGTTGCATTTTTTGTTTATGCTGCGGATCGTTCCCATCTACCCACGAAATGACTACATCAATTGGTTCTTTGTTCTCTTTCATTATTGAGTAATGCTAACAAACCGGCGATTTAAGGAACCGCTCTGGTATTTTTACGACAATTTTTAAGCCCCCCATCGACGGTTTATTCCAAGCAAAAACAGGGCGAATTATTGATTGTATTATTCGTGCCAAATGCATACTGAAATCAGCATTGTTGGCATTTTTATTCGTGATAATGGAAATAGTTCGAGTACGTTTGTTTAAATGTCTTTTCCAACCATTTTTGATACGTTCCGAATCCGATAATTTATCAACAAGCATCTGATAATCAACACTTCCGAAATGGAATAAAAACAGGTTTTTATCAATTCTGAAATTATGATTTCGAACTCGGTGAAAGCCTGACCCCCATTGTACTGGCTTTGAAATTACAACTGCTTTTGTATAGCGCGACGATAAAAAAGCGAATTGTCGCTGATCTAAGAAAAGTCGATTTTTGTCTAATGCTTTTTCGCAATTCAAATGCTGTCCCACATCCATTCCTAGGCCCGAAACTGATGTTTGTATCGTAATTGAATTCAGATAATCGGCAAGTTGCATATTACACGCTGGGTCGACAACCAAAAATTCATCTGCATCGGTTCCAATAACAATATCGTAGGTTTTCAGTAGTTCAGAAGCGAGATTTGTGAGTTCATTAATTCGTAGTTTGTCGGCAACAGAAACCTGACAATCAATGTGTTCGATGTGTTTAATTGTGCTTCGTCCGGCATTTTGCGGGGCTTGCTGATCGGTACCATCCAATAGTATATACAAATTCTCTTCGCCCAACTGTTTGCCATAATAGGCAATCCAGCGTTCTAAAAAAAAACTGTCATTTCTTGCCATGGTGATGGCACAAATTCTCTTCATTAAATGCTTCCTTTTTGTTTCCAACTACAAAGATACGGGTTTTTGTTGGATTTTTAACTTCCCACATTCTGAAGCATATCTACCAACTCACTCACTACCATGGCGCTCGCACCCCATATATCGCAATGCGTGGTTTGGTAGTAGGGTGCTGTTACGGCGTGATTTACTGATGGGACGTGAAAGTCTTTGACGGCTATATTTTCCGGTTTCAAAAAGTCTTCGAAATCCACTTCAATCACTTCGGCCACTTCGCGTTCGTCGGGCGTGTAAAACGGTTTTTCGGATAAATATCCCACAAAAACGCTGATAAGAAAGTTGCTTGGAGGCACATAAATATCCGAAATTCGTCCTAATAATTCTATTTTGTCGCGCGTAATGCCAATTTCTTCTTCTATTTCGCGAAATGCAGTTTCCTCCACCGTTACGTCCGATTCTTCGAACCGTCCACCCGGAAATGCCATTTGACCGGCATGTATGCCCACATAAAAGCTACGACGAATAAAAACCACTTTCAGCTTTTCACCCTCGTGAAAAAGCAAAATCATTACTGCGCTTTTTTTCGCAAATTGCATAGCCTCTTTGGCTGCCTCCAATTCGGTTTTGCGAGTTGGAGGGACCATTTTGAGGTGCGATAAATATCCGGGCAATGAATTTGTTAAAAGTATTTTTATTTC
>CAZEEN010000056.1:0-2071 GCA_964511115.1 uncultured Paludibacter sp.
GATGCGTACAACATACTTTTTCATTTCGTATATTTATTGTCGAATGTACAATTGTATTTTTCACCAAGTTTCTGAAATGCAAGTTTGGCTGATTCGGCGGCTGAAATAGAATTTATGGGTATCTGAATAGGTTTAACATCTATATTTGTTTGAACATAAGATGAAACTAATGGCTCAGAAGCTATTGATGACACGTTAGTTTGTACATCATCGGCATAAGAACGCGGTTCGGCTTTTAAATGTCTTTGTTCCATGTATTTTTTAATTTCTTCAATTCCTGTATTATTCTTTTTCATTTTTTTGAATCAAATATTTTCGTTACAAATATACAACATTTTCATTCAAAATAAAACCATCAAAAATTTATGAACAAACCATTTTTCCCTCCGCGCCCTGCCGCTACGCCCACCATTTACGCCTACGAATTAGTGGGAGTTGACACACATACTGGGTTGCTAAAAATTGGCTATACCGATAGGGATGCGCAGCAACGAGTAGCCGAACAACTCAAAACAGCACGCTTGAAATACAATATTGTGTTCGAAGAATCGGCTATGAAAAACGATGGCAGTTCGTTTACCGACCACGATATTCATCGTTACTTGCGACGTCGAAAATTTGAGAATGTGGATGGAGAATGGTTCAGATGCAAGGTGAAAGACATACAAGCCGCTATTTGGGCTATTAAAACAGGAGAACGAAACGAAGATAACCGAACGCTCACTTTTGGTATGCGTCCAGAACAGGATGCAGCTGTAAATAAAACCATTGATTATTTCTCAAGTTTTCGAAGCGAGAACAAAGATAAAACGCCACACTTTCTGTGGAATGCCAAAATGCGTTTCGGAAAAACCTTTGCCAGTTATCAATTGGCAAAACGATTGGGTTGGACAAAAATTCTGGTGCTAACTTTTAAACCTGCTGTACAAAGTGCGTGGGATGAAGATTTGCTATCGCACGTCGATTTTGCGGGTTGGCAGTTCGT
This sequence comes from uncultured Paludibacter sp., assembly GCA_964511115.1. Lineage (GTDB taxonomy): Bacteria > Bacteroidota > Bacteroidia > Bacteroidales > Paludibacteraceae > Paludibacter. The sequence goes on from CAZEEN010000056.1 coordinate 986, forward strand.
CTCGCGAAATGGTTTGCACTTCGAGGATGCTGATAACAAAAAACCAATTGTTTGTTTTGGTTCGTTTCAAGATTATTTGGGACGGAACGATGCCGGTGGTATTAAAGTCCGCAACGAATGGGTACACGCCACCAATTGGGATTGTGTGATTTTCGATGAATATCATTACGGCGCATGGCGCGAAAATGCCAAGGAACTTTTTGAAGCTGAAGGTGGAAAAGAATTGAAATTTGCCGAAGGCGAAGGAATAGAATATTTTGATGAAGAAATAATGCCCATTACCACCAATCACTATCTTTATCTTTCGGGAACTCCTTTCAGAGCTATTGCTTCCGGTGAATTTATTGAAGAACAGATTTTTAACTGGACATATTCCGATGAGCAACGTGCTAAAACAGATTGGAATTTTTCAGCTCCCTCTCCTTTGGAGAGGGCGGGGGGAGAGGTCAATCCTTATGCTTCGTTACCACGTATGGTAATGCTCACTTACCAACTGCCCGATGCTATTAGCGAAATTGCAAAAAAGGGAGAGTTTAACGAGTTTGACTTGAATGTATTTTTTTCAGCCGAAGGTGATGGACGAAATGCGCATTTCAAATACGAAGATGAGGTACAAAAATGGTTGGATTTGATTCGGGGTTCATTCAGCGAAACTTCGGTAGATAACCTGAAGTTGGGTGCCAAAAAACCACCATTGCCGTTTTCACATGCACCACTTTTGCGCGTGCTGAATCATACATTTTGGTTTTTGCCCACAGTAGCTTCGTGTAATGCTATGGCAAATTTGCTTTCGCAACGACAAAATAAGTTTTATCACGATTATACGGTGGTAGTTGCTGCCGGAACAAGTGCAGGCATAGGCGTAGAAGCTTTGCCGCCGGTGCTCAAAGCCATGACCGATAATCCGTTGGAATCAAAAACAATTACGCTCTCGTGCGGAAAATTGACTACTGGCGTATCGGTAAAACCATGGACGGGAATTTTTATGCTGCGCAACTCGTCGAGCCCCGAAACTTATTTTCAGGCTGCTTTTCGGGTTCAAACACCTTGGGCGATTCACAATCCCGACAGCAAATCGCCCAACAA
>CAZEEN010000056.1:2171-7287 GCA_964511115.1 uncultured Paludibacter sp.
ATGAACAACAAAGAAGCAATGGCGGCACTGATGAATATCGAAGGTTTTCGGAGTTTAAATCAGGATATTGAAACAATCATCAACAAATCAGAATCAGTCAAGAAAACCAAGAAAGAAGCCAACGAACGTGAACTCAGCAAAACGGAAAAGAAAGCTTTGACCGACGAAGAAAAAGAATACAAAAGCAAACGCAAACAAATTCAGGAAAAACTCATCAAATTTGCCACGCGTGTACCCGTATTTATGTATTTGACTGATTATAGAGAACGCAGCGTACGCGATGTAATAACCCAACTTGAACCAGCATTGTTTCGCAAAGTGACAGGATTATCAGTCAAAGATTTTGAATTATTAGTGAGTTTAGGCTTGTTCAATAGCGCTTTAATGAATGATGCCATTTACAAATTCAAACGCTACGAAGATGCCAGCCTTGAATATGTTGGCATCAATAGGCATGTTGGCGAAGATGTAGGTTTGTTTGATACCGTATTGAGTGCTGCCGATTATCAGGAAACTTTTGTAAATCAGGATTCATTTGAATGAATTCACTTATCCCACACAATTATTATCTGGAAGCATTAATGCGCTACAATAAGTCGGAGGAAAAATAGCAAGAATTTTTAGTCCGATTTCTATCTTTACATAAAAAAGACAAACGTCCCCTACAAAAATTATAATTGTATGGGACGTTTTGCATTTTATTAACTCGTTTTATTTCTAAAAAACTAACTTATTCATCAAATTGAAAGTTTTTGAGCCTAATTTAAAATTAGATAATAAAAATAAATATGTATTTTTGTGTCCGAAATTCAGTTTTGATTTAAAGCTAAAATAATTTGTTTACCCACTAACCAGCATGAATAAAATTTCAATCCGTTTTTTTGATGACCGCGAAGTAAGGGCAGTATGGGACGAAGAAAATGCAAAATGGTGGTTTTCCGTTTTGGACATTGTAGCCGTGCTAACCAATCAGGATGACTACACAAAAACTCGAAACTATTGGAAATATCTGAAAGCCAAACTCAAAAAAGAAAATAGTGAAGTGGTTAGTGCTACTACCCAGTTGAAATTTCAAGCGCCCGACGGTAAAAAGCGTTTATCGGATATGCTCGATTACAAAGGAATTGTTGCACTTGGAAAAGAGTTTCCGGGCAAAAAAGCGAATCGTTTTATCGAATGGTTTACTTTTAGCGACGAAAGTATCGACGGAAAAAGCAAAACAAAAGCTTATGCACTCTTCGAAAGTTCGTTAATCGATAGCATAGAAGTGGGTACTTCCACAGGATTACAGCAAATACACGGGTATCTGTTTGGTGGATTATACAATTTTGCAGGGCAAATAAGGCAAAAAAATATTTCGAAAGGCGGTTTTCAATTTGCAGTTTCGCATTTTTTGGGCGGCACATTAAAACAAATACAAGAGATGCCCGAAAACACCTTTGATGAGATTGTTGACAAATATGTGGAAATGAATATTGCACATCCATTTATGGAAGGAAATGGGCGAAGTACCCGTATCTGGCTCGATTTGATATTCAAGAAGCGTCTGAAAAAATGTGTAGATTGGAGCAAAATAGGCAAAACAGAGTATATGAACGCGATGATTTTGAGTTCGGTAAACAGCACAATGATAAATAACTTACTGAAAAACGCCCTAACAGATGAAATAAACAGCCGCGAAATGTTTATGAAAGGAATAGATTACTCGTACTATTACGAAGAGAATTAGAATGATGACAACCGACGACAAACGATTAACTATACGCGAATGGAGTGAAGACGACCGCCCACGCGAAAAAATGGCTCGCAAAGGAGCAAACACCTTATCGGATGCTGAATTATTGGCAATTCTGATAGGCTCCGGAAATAGAGATGAATCTGCCGTAGAACTTTCGCGACGAATTATGCGCGAATGTGGTGATAATATTAATGAGTTGGCGCGACTTTCGATTTCGGATTTATGCAAACGCTTTAAAGGCATTGGTGAAGCAAAGGCAATAACCATAATGGCTGCACTCGAATTGGGTAAACGCCGCAAAACGAGTGATGTTTTGCAACGAAAAAAAATTACACGAAGCGAAGATTTGTTTGAGCTTTTTGAACCTAACTTACAAGATTTGCTTCACGAAGAGTTTTGGGTAGCTTTGCTCGATGGCGCTAACAAAGTGATGGAATCGCGGCGTATTACCAAGGGAAGTCAAAACCAAACAGTGGTGGATTTGCCAGCTATTTTACGATTGGCATTGGAAAAATCGGCCTTGGGGGTTGCGGTAGCACACAATCACCCGTCGGGACAATTGAATCCAAGTAACGAGGATGTAAAAATCACGAAAATGGTAAAAGATGGCTGCGATGCTATCGGTATCAGACTTATAGACCATATTATTGTAGCGCAAGGAAAATTTTATAGCTTTGCCGACGAAGGGAGGATTTAATGTGATAATAGAGTGATGTCTTTTTGTAAAACTCCAAATTTCTAATCCCGATAGCTATCGGGACTAATTTCTGACTTCTAACTTAAAAAAATGAAACTCACAGTAGTACCCACACCAATTGGCAATCTCGAAGATATGACTTTTCGGGCGATACGCATTTTGAAAGAGGCCGATTTGATATTGGCCGAAGACACACGCACGAGTGGTTTTTTGATGAAGCATTTCGAAATTCGAACGCCCATGCAATCGTACCACAAATTCAACGAGCACAAAACCGTCGAAAACATTGTGCAACGCATAAAAACCGGTCTGAAAGTAGCTCTTATTTCCGATGCTGGAACACCTTCCATTTCCGACCCCGGATTTTTGGTAGTTCGCGCTTGTGTCGAAAACGAGATTGATGTGGAATGCCTACCCGGCGCAACAGCGTTTGTGCCTGCGCTTGTTGCTTCGGGCATTCCGAGCGATAAGTTTTGTTTCGAAGGATTTTTACCCCAAAAAAAAGGCCGACAGACACGCCTCACCAAACTTTCGACCGAAACACGCACCCTGATTTTTTACGAATCGCCATTCCGTTTGGCCAAAACATTAGCCCAATTAGCTGAGTTTTTTGGTGTCGAACGCAATGCTTCCGTTTCGCGCGAATTGTCGAAAATGTTCGAGGAAACAAAACGCGGAACGCTCACCGAATTAGCCCAATATTTTAACGAGCATCCACCTAAAGGAGAAATAGTTATAATTGTTGCAGGATTTGAAGAATAACACTAACTTTGCAGAAAATTTCAGGACTATTTTTCGGGTATCTCTACAGTTTTTAAACAGGTATTTTTCAACAGTAAATTTTTACACAAAATGAAAGCTCTTTTTTCAGTTCTTTTCGTATCACTCATTGCATTTTCTTCTTGTAATTTCAAATCGTCGGATTACAAAGCGCTTCAGGAGCAAAACGACTCACTGATGCGTGCTAAGCAACAAATGCAGGAAGAAATTGACGAGTATTTTTCGGCCATGAATCAGATTGAGCAGAATATCGAAAAAATTAAAGAAACGCAGGGAGTATTGAAAACCAGCCCCGAAAGTGGTGAACTGACCGACGACTCACGCGCTAAAATTAACGACGACCTGCTGTATCTGAACGAAATGTTACAGACAAATAAAGACGAACTTTCGCGTTTGAAATCAAAACTCAAAAAAAGCAGTATAAAATCGGAAGAATTAGAGCGAAGCATTGCCCGCCTCACCAAAGCGCTGGAAGAACAAAGTTCGCAAGTAGAAATTTTGAAAGCCGAATTAATTGCAAAAGATTCGCTGATTGCCAACCTTGGTACAACCGTAAGTGCTTTGGGCAAAGATGTTGAAAGTTTAAAATCGGATAACGAAACCAAACAAAGCCGCCTGAACGAACAAGAAGAAACAATCCATACAGCTTGGTACGTGTTTGGAACACGCAAAGAGTTGAAAGAGCAAAAAATAATTACCAGCGAAGGAATTTTTAGCCCAAAACAAATACTTCAAAGCGATTTCAATAAAAACTATTTTGTACGCATCGACGCTCGCAAAACGAAATCCATTCCGCTTTATTCAACACGTGCCAAAATCCTAACTTCGCACCCCAAATCGTCGTACACGCTCGAAAAAGAGAACGATAACTTTGTATTGCTTATTACCGACACCAACGTTTTCTGGAGTGTAAGTAAATATTTGGTTATTGAAGTGGATTAAATAGGCTTCGCGTTAGTGGTGCTTCGCACGTTATTGGGCTGCGCCGTTATTAGCTACGCGTTATTAATTGTAATTTAATTGTCATTTTAACACATTGGCAAATTGGCATATTAGGAAATTGGCACATTCAAAAAATTATAAATACGTCTTTATAGACCTCGACGATACGATATGGGATTTTCATGCTAATGCACGATTGGCAATGAAAGACATGTTCGACGATCGCGATTTAATACGTTATTTCGAAGATTTCAATCAGTTTTTTGATATTTATGCCAAACGCAATATTGAGCTGTGGGAACTTTATGGCAAAGGCGAAATTACAAAAGAATATTTATCGAAAGAGCGTTTTTTGTATCCCTTATCAAAAATGGGCATAACCGACGAGAAATTGGCTGTAGAAATTGGTCAACACTACCTCGACAATCTGCCTACCAAAACTGCTTTAATGCCCCACGCCATTGAATTGCTCGATTATTTAACCGAAAAAAAATATCCGCTTACAATAATTTCGAATGGATTTGTGGAAGTGCAATACCGCAAAATGCGTAGTTCGGGTATCGAGCATTATTTCAACCACATAGTACTTTCGGAAGCAGCTGGTGCACTCAAGCCCGACAAACAAATTTTTGAATATGCGTTGGAATTAAATGGCGCAAAACCAAACGAGGCAATTATGATTGGCGATAGTTATGCTGCCGATATTGTGGGAGCTATCAATGCTGGCATCGACTCGGTTTATTATCCACTTCATTACCCCGAAAATGGCGAAAAACCCGAATGTACGTATATGATTCGGTCGTTGCGGGAGGTGATGGAGATTCTTTAGGTGCTTCGCACGTTATTTTGGGCTACGCCGTTATTAGGCTTCGCGTTATTTGGGCTTCGCCGTTATTAGCTGCGCGTTATTAGCTTCGCGTTATTGGTGCTTCGCACGTTATTTGCTGCGCGTTATTGGT
>CAZEEN010000056.1:7387-12221 GCA_964511115.1 uncultured Paludibacter sp.
GGGCTTCGCCGTTATTGGGCACTTCGTGCGTTAAGAGCTTCGCGTTATTTTCATAATTTCATAATTTTCACATTAGCACATTTGCATATTTTCAAATCACCACATCTGTCGTCTGTTGTCTGTCGTCACATTTTTCTTGCAATCATCATAAACTGCTCATAATCGGTATACACACCCGGAGTACGCTCGCGTTTTAGGATATTGTAATTATCAGCCGAAAGTACTTTAAAACCAGCCTTTTCGAATTTAGCGCTTAATTCATCCGTCTGAAATCCTTTGTGTGGAATGGGTTCAAAATGATGAAACGAACCATCTTCGGTGCGTATATCGCCCACCACAATGGTAGCTCCCGGGTTAGTTATTTGAAATAAATGTTCCAATGTTTTTTCAATATCGGGAATATGGTGAAAAGCCATACACGAAAAAACAAAATCAACATCTTGCTTTTTATATTCAAAAACTTCACCTTCTACAATTTCTACAACTTCATCACCTTTCAGTTTTTGTTTTAAAATGCCCAACATAGCCGCCGAAGTATCTTCGAAAACAACACTTTGTAAATAAGGCAAAAGTTGAAGTCCAACTAAACCTGTTCCTGCTCCTATTTCCAAACCATGCCAGTTTTTTTGTAACGCAATTTTATCAACCAATTTCGAAACAAATTTAGTCGTCATATCTATTTTGGAAGGATTATCCCATTCCGCTGCGCGATGTGCAAAATTATCAGTCATTGTATTTTTCTTGTTTTATTTACAAAGCATCAAACACCCGAAACAAGCGAATGTTCGTCAGTTTGAGCCATTTTGCGAAAAAAAGATGTTACTTTGTAGGTCAGATATGCTAGCTTTTGGTTAGGTATTAATGGTGAATTCTGACAAACCATCGATGAGTTGGTTGCAATCAGTTAACCAGGATTACATCAACGGACTAAACAGCCGCGCAAATGATTCTTTCAGTTTCTGGGTGCGTTTGCGTTTGTTCCACAGGTCAAGGGTAATTTCTTCCGAATTTTCCACATCGCGGTCAAAAAGTTGTTTTAGGTGTAAAGCCGTTGCTTCGTCATAAATAAATGCGTTGACTTCGAAGTTTTGATTAAAACTGCGCTCATCTAAGTTGGCTGAACCAACCACCGATACGTAATCGTCAATCACTATAGCTTTGCTGTGTAAAAAACCTTTTTTATACCGATAAACTCGAACACCTGCTTCCAGAATGTGTCCCAAAAAACTCCAAGTACAATAATCCGAAAGGCGTGAATCCGAACGTGTTGGAATCATAAGCCGAATATCAACACCGCTCATGGCCGCCATTTGAATGCAGTTGTTCAGTACATCGTTAGGAATAAAATAAGGAGTGTGGATATACACATACTTGCTGGCCGACATTATTGCCGCCGAAATTCCTTGCATAATGGCTTCCCATTCGGTATCGGGTCCACTGCTTACTATTTGTACTAAATTTTTGTCAAATTCGTTGGGTTCTGGAAAGTATTTTTTATCGGTAATTAGTTTACGTTCCACAAAATACCAATCGGACAAAAAAAGTTGTTGCAAACCGTGTACCACCGTACCTTCGAATCGCACAAAGGTATCGCGCCAACGCCCAAGCGTATTACCGAAAATATAGCGGTCGGCAACGTTCAGACCCCCAGTGAACCCGACTTCACCGTCTACAATCAGTAGTTTCCGATGGTTACGGTAGTTAATTTTGCTTCGTCCAAACCGCAATCGGAATGGTAGAAATGGGCGAATATAAACTCCAGCATCAATAAGTGATTGTAAGTAAATCCGCGAAAGGAAGAAGCTACCCCAGTAATCGTAAATCATTCTTACACGTATTCCTTGACGTGCTTTTCGGATTAACAACAATCGTAATTTATTGGAAATTTTATCGTTACCAAAAATAAAAAACTCAATATGAATATGATTTTTAGCATTTCGGATAGCTGTAAACATTGCATCGAAAGTGCTTTTTCCATCCGAATAAATATCAATTTTATTGTTTGGATAGGTAAATGCATCGCTGTTTTTGTGAAGCAGGCGAACTAAGTTAATTTGATTGGTATCCATTAAATCTTCGTTCAATTCATCTGGATTGTTGGCAGGGTGACCAACAGTTGAGCGATAGGTTTTACGCGAAATAATTTTTTTCTTTCGCATATTTTGCCCGAAAATAAGATAAAAACCAATTCCGATTACCGGCAAAAAAAGCAGTACCAGCACCCACGATAATGATTTTACGGGGTTGCGGTTTTCGAGTAATAACACCGAAATGGTTGTTATTAAGGTATATACATAAAGTACGATAATGGCAATAGTTATTATGCTGTTCATACTTTTGGGTTGGATTTAATTAAATTGGAATATTTTTAAAATTATAAATTCTTTTTTTGACCCCCAAACCCCCAATTGGGGGATTTAATAGTATTGATATTTTTATGAAAGAAAGTCTTGATCCCCCTTTGGGGGTTGGGGGTCGTAATATAATAATATTTTACTTTTTCTTATATCTCAAAATAGTATGACCGTCAATTTGTAAGATAGAATCGGGGATTTGTTGTAAAACTGGTGCTGCAACTCCTTCTCCTATTCGCTGTTCCGAAACTTCGATATGCGCTTCGTCCCAGTAGCCTTTTTCGATAAAACTGTTTAATAACTTACTTCCCCCTTCTACCAATACTGAATGTATCAGGTTTTCGAACAAAGCTTTGAGCAATGAATCGAGGCAATTTTCATCAAACTTAATATTTATAAAACGTAAATTCTCTTTGTTTGGTTTTTCTTTTTCGGTAAAAATTAAAGTAGGATGCTGTCCGTCCATCAATAAATAGTCTTCCGGAATACGCCCTTGACGGTCTAACGCAATGCGAATTGGATTTTTCCCCGACCAAAATCGCACGGTAAGCGATGGATTATCCAACAGAACTGTGTTTGTGCTTACTAAAATGGCTTGATTTTCGGCACGCATCTTATGAGTGAGTTGCCGCGTAAGCTCATTCGAAATTTGTAATGGGTTTACCTCTTTGCTCGAACGAATTTTATCCATAAATCCATCCTTAGTTTGCGCCCATTTAAGTAAAACGTACGGTCGTTTTTCGCGTTGAAATATGAAGAATCGTTTATTTAGTTCATTACAAGCGTCTTCTAACACACCAACTGTAACTTCAATGCCAGCATCCAGCAAAATTTTAACGCCACGTCCTGAAACTTTCGGATTTGGGTCTAACGTACCAATTACAACACGTGGAATGCCACTTTTTACAATGAGATGCGCACATGGTGGCGTTTTACCAAAATGAGAGCAAGGTTCTAAATTCACGTACAAAGTTGCCGATTTCAACAATGCTTTGTCCTGAACTGAATTTATGGCATTGGGCTCGGCATGTGGTTGACCGTATTTTTTATGATAGCCTTCGCCTATTATTTTGTTATCGACTACCAACACAGCACCAACCATCGGGTTTGGCGCGACATTACCACCACCAATTGCCGCCAATTGCAAACACCGCTGAATATATATTTCGTTTGTAGACATTTTGTTGAAAAAAATGGTAAATAGTAATTGAAAAAATTGTAAATCTCTCTATCTTTGCAATTATGCAACAAGCTTTTGAATATATCCGCTCTTCGTTAACAGCTATTTATCCTGAAAATGAGATAAATAGTATCAGCAATTTGATAATTGCCCGCATTACCGGATATTCGCGAACCGAAATAATTCTTAACAAAAATACAAAATTTTCCGACAATCAACGTTTACAACTCGAATTATTTGTCGAAGCACTTAAAAATCATACTCCTGTTCAATATGTGCTTGGCGAAACCGAGTTTTACGGTTTGCCATTTCAGGTTAATCCGGCCGTATTAATTCCCCGCCCCGAAACCGAAGAGCTGGTAGAATGGATTCATACAAGCTGCTCACCTACACAAAGCTACAAAATGCTTGATATTGGCACTGGAAGTGGTTGTATTGCCATTGCTTTGAAAAGTATTTTTCCGAAAAGTGAAGTTTCTGCTTTCGATATTTCGGAAGGTGCTTTAGAAATTGCTCGAAAAAATGCTGAATTGAATGGTTATGATGTTGATTTTCAAAAAGTGGATATTTTGAATCCGCCAATTGTAGACGAAAAATGGGATATTATTGTGAGCAATCCACCTTATATTCCCGAAACGGAGAAATCAGAGATCTTAGCACATGTATTAGAGTTTGAACCACATACTGCGCTATTTGTTCCAGATAGTCGACCATTGCTTTTTTACGAAACCATCGCAGCTTTTGCCTTACAACATTTGAATGCTGGAGGAATGTTGTTTTTCGAAATTCATCGCGATTTCGGTCCGCAAACCGTTCAGCTTTTGGAAAAATTGGGATTCAAAGATGTTATTCTGCGAAAAGATTTATCGGGAAATGATAGAATGATACGAGCTACAATTTAAACCTTCTTAGTCTTATTTAGTCTACAAAACAACACAAACATAAAATTATCATTATAACGTCAATGAATCAAACAGATGTAGAGTTACTTGCGATGCTTGCCGAACCACGCCAAAAGGCAGCGGCATTCAGCAGCATAGTTCGGCTCTATCAGGAAAGGATTTATTGGCATATTCGTAAAATGGTACTCTCGCACGAGGATGCAAATGATGTGATGCAAAACACCTTTATGAAAGCATGGAACGGAATTGAGAACTTTCGGGGCGATTCGCTGATTTCCACTTGGTTGTATCGGATTGCTACAAACGAAACGCTTACTTTTCTGACAAGTAAACGAATGAAGCATTTGCAAATGATGGATGATGAAGAAAGTTTGATGTATCAAAATTTGCAAGCAGAT
>CAZEEN010000056.1:12321-16931 GCA_964511115.1 uncultured Paludibacter sp.
TCAACTAATTAACAAACAACGATTAAACGAAATCTGTTTATTAAAGTCAAAGTAACTGTTATGAAAAAGAATATGAATTTAAACGAAATCGGAAACAGAAAACCATTCGCTGTACCCGAAAATTACTTCGAAGATTTTGCCAATAATTTCGAAGCTCAAATTGCATTGAAGCCTCTTTCACCATTAAAATTGCTTCGTCCTTGGATGTATATGGCAGCCATGTTTTTGGGTGTGTTTTTTATGAGTCGTGTTGTTTATACAGTTTATACCGACAATAAAATTGCTAATGCCGAAAATTACGAATTGTATGTAATGACTCAGGTAAACGATGTGGAAAACTTGGAATATCTCGAATCAAATTTAAATGAATAACGCCATGCGAAACTACCTTTTGATTTTTATAGTTTTTCTTTCTGGATTTTTAGTTGCACAGGAAAGCGAACATCCCAATATTGACGAATTGCACAATCGTAAATGGGAGTTTATTGTAGATAAAGCAAAGCTAAGTTCGCAGGAGGCTGCTCGTGTAAAACCGTTCTTTTTAGAATATGAAAAAGCGGTTTGGAACTTAATGGAGCGTAACAAGGAATTTTTCCGCGGTTTTTATCGCAATAAAGAAAACCGCAGCGAAGCCAAATATGCCGAAATGAATGAGCGCTTTATAAACTCAGAAATTCAGAAAGCGCATTTGCAAAAAAATTATTACGCCAAATTGAAAAAACAACTTTCAGCCGAAAGCATTTTTAAGTATTTCAATGCCGAACGCTCATTTCGAAAGGAGCTTATTGACAAATGGTCCGACAGGCCAAAAGGGCACAGAAAATGATTAGTCATTATATAAGTTGAACTGTCTAATATTTTTCTTGATTTCTCTCAATTTACTAAACCGTTAGAAATGACGGTTTTTTTTGTACCTTGATTTTTGCTCTATTGCCTACATTTTTTGACAATTAGTACATTTATATAGTAAAATTGTAATGTCTACATTGCAATTTACAATATTTGTACTATCTTTGCAGCACATTTCAGCATAGCTACAACGGGTATATTCTACATACAAATACATACTTTAATTCACTTGCAATGAAACTTTTAGACCAAATTATGCAACGTGCGAAAGCCAATCCGCAACGCATTGTTTTACCCGAGGGTACCGAAATTCGTACACTCAAAGCTGCTGATATTATTTTACAGGAAAAAGCTGCACATCTTATCTTAATTGGCGACGAAAAAGAAATTTATCGGTTGGCTGCCGAAAACAATCTAGCTAATATTAACGAAGCTACCATTATTAATCCGGAAACAGACCCTAAAATGGCTGATTACGCCAATTTGCTTTTCGAAATTCGCAAAAGCAAAGGATTGACTTTGGAAGATGCTACTAAATTAGCAAAAGACCCTTTGTATTTAGGATGTTTAATGATTAAAAATGGCGATGCCGATGGCGAATTAGCCGGTGCTCAAAATACTACCGGAAATGTACTTCGTCCCGCTTTTCAAATTATTAAAACAAAACCCGGAATCAGTGTTGTAAGTGGTGCCATTTTGATGTTTACACCTGCAACCCAATTTGGTGAAGACGGCTTATTGGTTTTTGCCGACTGTGCCGTGAACCCAAATCCAACGGCACGCGAATTAGCCGAAATTGCCGTTTCTACCGCCGAAACAACCAAAGCAGTTGCAGGTTTCGAGCCCCGCGTAGCCATGTTAAGTTTCTCAACAAAAGGCAGCGCCAAACACGAATTGGTAGATAAAGTGGTAGAAGCTACACGCATTGCCCGCGAAATAAATCCCGAATTACAAATTGAAGGCGAATTACAAGCCGATGCGGCTTTAGTTCCAGCCATCGGACAAAGCAAAGCGCCGGGAAGCATAATTGCCGGACATGCAAACGTGTTGGTTTTCCCCGATTTACAAGCCGGAAATATTGGTTATAAAATGGTGGAACGCTTCTCCGGAGCACAGGCTGTTGGACCTATTTTACAAGGAATTGCCGCACCTATTAATGACCTTTCGCGTGGTTGCTCAGTGGACGATATAGTACGAATGATAACAATTACAGCCAATCAGGCAATGAAATAAGAGGGCTGCACCGTTTTAATAGGGGCTAAGCCGTTAATGAAGGCTACGCCGTTTTAAGAGGGCTTCGCCGTTAAAGAGGCCTTTCAGGCGTTATTAAATTAACAAATAAACGTTCGAAGAACCAACAAAACGTGCAAAGCACCAATCATAACGTGCAAAGCACCAAATATTAACGTGCGAAGCACCTAATAAAACGTGCAAAGCACCATAATAACGTGCGCAGCACCCATCAAACGTTCGCAGAACCAAATAAACGTGCGTAGCACCAAATAACAAAAAATATGGCAGAAGAAATTATTGAAGCAATTGAACGGTACGGACTAAGCAAACGCAGCAGGAACCGGACACTGTTTTCGCGCATCGGAGTAGTAGGATGCGGAAAAGAAGGCAGTGTAATTGCCACTACAGCAGCCTTAAAGGGTATCGAGGTGGTGTTTTTCGAACCTTGCGAATCGAGTATCAACAATGCATACTCGCGTATCGAAGAAAAATTGGACAAAAAGATTGAACATTGGGGTTTGACTGAAAATGAGAAGAAGGCTACATTGGCAAAAATACAAGGCACTTCGGATTATCAGAGTTTTGCCGGTTGCGACTTTGTAATCGAAGCTATTCGCTACGATAATCGCAATGGCGAACGCAGTGTAGACCAACGTAAGGAAGTGTTTAAAAAACTCGAAGGGGTATTATCCGAAAAAGCAATTATAGCTTCAAACGTATCTACAGTAGTTGTTACAGAGCTTGCCTCAGAGCTTGAGCATCAGGAACGTTGTATCGGATTGCATTTTATGTCGAACACACCCGATTCGAATATTATCGAAGTAGTGCGCGGACTCAACACATCGGACAATACATTCGATAAAGTTTGTCAGTTTGCCAAAGCTATTTCGCACGATTTTGTTCCGGTAATGGAATCGTCGGGGCTTATCAGTGTGCGACTTTTCCTTACGCAGCTCAACGAAGCTTGCGGCATATTGATGGAAGGCATTGCAAGTGTGGAAGATATCGACAAGGTTATGACCGTAGGTTTCGGTCACCGTCAGGGTGTTTTTCGCACTGCCGACCAAATGGGTATTGAAAAAGTAGTGAAATTGCTCGAAAACCTATACGATGAATACGGAAATATTAAGTATAAACCAGCACCAGTTTTGTTGCGTTTGTTTCGTGCACGTCATTTTGGAGTGAGTACAAATCGCGGTTTTTACAACTACGACGAACAAGGTAATATCATAAAATTAGGAGGAACAGAAAAATGAAGATATTGGTATTAAACTGCGGAAGCTCGTCGGTAAAATATAAACTTATCGACATGGACACCAAAGAAGAATTGGGTTCAGGTGGTGTGGAAAAAATTGGAATGAAAGGTTCGTTCCTCAAACACAAACGTCGCGATGGTCAAAAAGTAACTCTCAAAGGCGAAGTGCTTGAGCATCAAATTGCTATAGAATATATACTTGGAGTATTAACAAGCGAAAAACACGGTCCAATTGCTTCGCTCGAAGAAATTAATGCCGTAGGTCACCGCATTGTACACGGAGGTGAAAAATTCAACTCCAGTATGTTGATTGACGATGAGGTTATTTCGATGATTGAAGAGTGTATCGACATGGCTCCACTGCACAATCCACCAAACTTAGCGGGTATCAAAGCAATCAACGAATTGTTGCCAGAAGTGCCTCAGGTAGCGGTTTTCGATACAGCTTTTCACCAAACTATGCCCGATTATGCCTACATGTATGCCATACCATATTCGTTGTACAAAAAGTATGGTATTCGTCGTTATGGCTTTCATGGTACCAGTCATCGGTATGTATCGAAGCGTGCTTGTGACTTCCTTGGATTAGACTATTCGACAACAAAAGTAATTACAGCTCATATTGGTAATGGAGGTTCAGTTTGTGCTGTGGAAAATGGAAAATCGGTTGATACGTCTATGGGCTTCACACCTATCGAAGGATTGATGATGGGAACACGCTCGGGCGATGTGGATTTAGGTGTAGTAACTTACCTTATGGAAAAGGAAATGATTGGCTCTGCTGCCGTATCGACATTATTCAACAAACACAGTGGTGTGTTGGGTGTTTCGGGATTATCGTCGGATATGCGCGAAATAGAAAATGCCGTTGCAGATGGAAACGAACGTGCCATTTTAGCCCTTAAGATGTACGAATATCGCATAAAAAAATACATTGGTTCATACTTGGCTGCACTGAATGGAGCTGATGTATTGGTATTTACAGGCGGTGTAGGCGAAAATCAAACCGGAACCCGTCAGCGTATTTGCGAAAGTTTAGCATTTATGGGTGTAAAAATCGACAATGAATTAAATGCTGCATCAAGAGGTAAAGAAGTGCTATTGAGCTTGCCCGAATCTACCGTTAAAGTGGTGGTAATACCAACCGACGAAGAATTTATGATAGCTTCGGATACGCTCGAAATAATTAACGCGAAGTAAGAGAGCTTTATAATTATCAACGTATTAACCCATCTTAGGCAAAATGTGCTTAAGGTGGGTTTTTTGTTTGGTC
>CAZEEN010000057.1:0-12526 GCA_964511115.1 uncultured Paludibacter sp.
TGATTTTTACTTTCACTTTTCCTTTTTCTGCAGCGGCGTACGAATAAATGGTAGGCGTTTTATCCATTTCATGGATAATATCTTTTACAATTTTTGGTTCGTCGGTCTTAATCGACTTATCATCGGTTAATGATTTACTAATCATAACGTTGTGTTTTTATATTTTTAAAAAATAATTATCTTAATTAATCGTGATGAATGGATACTTCGTCGCTCTTATCAAAATAAGTGGTGTGAAGTAACTCGTGCGATTTGTGTCCGAGTGGTTTACCCAAAAACTCATCGTACAAACGAAGAATATGTGGATTTTCGTGCGATTTACGTAGCGTTTTACGGTCGTCTTCGTTATAAAGCGATGCGGCACGTTTCAATAAAATTTCACTATTTCCGAAATGGTAAGGCTGTCCGCCACCGCCAATACAACCTCCGGGGCATGCCATAATCTCGATAGCATGATATTTTGAGCGTCCGGCACGAACTTCGTTAAGCAGTTTACGCGCATTTGCTAATCCGTGAGCAATACCAATATTTAATGGTAATCCATCAAAATCGATAGTTGCCGAGCGAATTCCATCCATACCACGCAAAGCATGAAATTCCACTTTTTCGAGCGATTTGCCCGTGTGCAATTCGTAAGCTGTACGGCAAGCAGCTTCGATAACGCCACCTGTATTTCCGAAAATTACACCCGCACCAGTCGATTCGCCCATCGGATGGTCAAAATCCTCATCCGGCAAATCCATAAAGTCGATATTCGCTTGTTTGATAAACGCTGCCAATTCGCGCGTAGAAATGGAGAAATCAACATCTGGGTTGCCATTTACCTTAAATTCGTCACGCTGACATTCGTATTTTTTAGCCAAACAAGGCATAATGGAAACCACCACAAGATTTTTGCGATCGACACCAATTTTTTCGGCAAAATATGTTTTGGCAATAGCTCCAAACATTTGCTGAGGCGATTTGGCGGTAGATGGAATATCTAATAAATCGGAGAAATTGTGTTCGAAAAAGTTTACCCAACCCGGACAACACGAAGTGAGCATGGGTAATTTTACATCTTCTTCACCTTTGAGGTAACGTCCTAAGCGGTCGAGTAACTCAGTACCTTCTTCCATAATGGTAAGGTCGGCGGCAAAGTCGGTATCAAAAACATATTTGAATCCTAAACGGCGTAATGCAGCTGCCATTTTGCCGGTTACCGATGTTCCTGGCTCTAATCCGAATTCTTCGCCAAGTGCAGCACGAACGGCAGGAGCAGTTTGTACAATCACTGTTTTGGTGCGGTCGGAGAGGGCACGTAAAATATCATTCGAGTGGTCGACTTCGGTCAAAGCACCTGTAGGACAAACCGAAACGCACTGTCCGCAATAAGTACAAGGTGATTTTTCTAAGTCCATTTCGAAAGCCGGAGCTACCACCGAATTAAAACCACGGTTTACAGCCGAAAGTGCGCCAACGGTTTGTACTTCGTTACACATCATTTCGCAGCGACGACACATAATACATTTGTCCACATCGCGAATAATGGAAGGCGATGTATCTTTACGATAAGTTGATTTTTCGCCTTGATAAGGAATGTCGCGAATACCAAATTTGGTTGCCAGACTTTGCAATTCACAATTGCCCGATTTAGAACAAACCAAACAATCGAAAGGATGGTCCGAAATAATTAATTTTAAAACGGTACGACGCGCATTCAACACTCTTATATTGTGTGAATTAATCACCATACCTTCTTGAGCCTCTGTAGCACATGCAGGCGCTAAATTTTTACGCCCAGCTACATCTACCACACAAATACGGCAGCCACCGGGTTTGTTTTCGATGTTCATGTCGCACATTTCGAAATGACAAAGTGTAGGTATATCGATGCCAATTTTGCGTGCAGCTTTCAGTATGGTTGTTCCTTTTTCTACTTCAACCTGTTTATTATCTATAGTTAGTTTAATTGTCTGCATTTTCAACTTTTTTTGGAGTGTGTTCTAATTTGATACTGATAGCGTCGAATGCGCATTTTTCTTCACAAGCGCCACATTTAATACAAATATCCTGATGGATATAATGTACTTGCTTTTTGTCGCCCGTGATGGCATTTACCGGACAACTGCGTTTACAAGCCGTACATCCTACGCACTGATCTTCGTCAATAACGTAATAAAGTAGGGCTTTACATTGTCCTGCGCGACATTTCTTTTCATCAATATGTTCTACATATTCGTCCCAAAAGTTTTCGAGAGTCGAAAGTACAGGGTTTGGAGAGGTTTGTCCCAATCCGCAAAGCGAAGTATCCTTGATAACCGAACTTAGGTTTTTCAGGCGTTCGAGGTCTTCCCAAGTGCCTTTTCCTTGTGTTATTTTTTCAAGAATTTCGTACAATCGTTTGTTGCCAATGCGGCATGGAGCACATTTTCCGCACGATTCTTCCACAATAAAGTCGAGGTAAAATTTAGCTACCGAAACCATACAATCGTCTTCGTCGAGCACAATCATACCGCCTGAGCCCATCATTGACCCAACTGCCGTTAAGTTATCATAATCAATAGGTGTATCTAGGTGCTTCTCGGTTAAGCAACCGCCCGAAGGACCACCAGTTTGAACTGCTTTGAATTTTTTACCATCTTTAATGCCACCGCCAATTTCGAAAATAATTTCGCGCAGTGTAATTCCCATTGGAACTTCGATAAGTCCTACGTTATTAATTTTTCCGGCTAAAGCAAAAACTTTAGTTCCTTTCGATTTTTCGGTACCAATGCTTGCAAACCACTCAGCACCGTTATTAATAATAACTGGAATATTAGCAAAAGTTTCAACATTATTTACGTTAGTTGGTTTACCTAAGTAGCCCGAAACCGACGGAAATGGCGGTTTAAAGGTTGGTTCGCCACGCAAACCTTCCATCGAATGAATCAAAGCTGTTTCTTCGCCACACACAAATGCTCCGGCACCAAAACGCAACTGAATATCGAAACTGAAAGTACTTCCTAATATATTTTCGCCAAGCAAACCATGTTCACGCGCCTGACTGATTGCTTTTTGTAATCGTTGAATAGCCAACGGGTATTCGGCACGGATATACACTAACCCTTTTGAACCGCCAATGGCGTAGCCACAAATAGCCATAGCTTCGATAACCGAATGAGGGTCACCTTCGAGAATGGCACGATCCATAAATGCGCCTGGATCGCCTTCGTCGGCATTACAAACAACATATTTTTGGTCAGCTTCTACTTTGCTGGTAATTTCCCATTTCAAACCCGTAGGGAATCCACCACCTCCACGTCCGCGAAGACCTGATTTTTTAATAATATCGATGGTTTTTTGGGCATCACTCTCGGCTAACACTTTACCAAGTGCCTGATAACCATCTTTAATAATGTATTCGTTGATATTTTCGGGATTGATAGCGCCACAATTACGTAAGGCAATACGTTTTTGTTTTTTGTAAAAATCCATGTGTTCCGAATCGCTTACACGTTCGTTGGTCACTGGGTCGGTAAAAAGTAATCGTTCCACTTTGCTGCCTCCAACTATGTGCTGGTCAATAATTTCGCGGGCATCGTTTGGTGTAACTTCGGTGTAGAAAGTGTTGTCGGGGAGGATTTTAACGATAGGACCTTTTTCGCAGAAACCAAAACAACCTGTTGAGGTTACGTGTACACTGGGGCTTAATCCTTTGTCGTTAATAATACGCTTCAGCTTCTCGTCTAAGGCAATGCTTTGAGCAGCATGACAGCCGGTTCCACCGCAAACATGTACATGTTGTTTGTACTTTGCTTTTTCAGCCTCGAGCACTTTTTTCATGTAAACAAGTTCCGGCAAAGACTTTACTTTTGTCATAATTTGTTTTTTATTTTTATTGTTTGAAATTTTTTAGTGTTACTTAGTTCAAGTAAAAACCTGCAACAAAAAAACTTGTTGGTTGACCAAAAGTGCAGGGCGTAATAAAAATTGTGTTAAGTTATTGTAGGTTAAACAATTGTTTGTCAGTTGTATATAAAAATTTAAATTCGAGTACAAAGGTACAAAAAATTTTCATATTACGGAAAAATTTCTTTAATGATTTTCATGAAAAATGGTTAGAAGCTGTTAATTATAAGATTAAACAAATCTTAAAAACAGCTACTAACCAAAATTCAATGACTCTGCCCCAAACCCCTAAAGGGGCTTAAAGAGAGGGTAGAAGCGATTTAATAATGGAATGTGTGAATTTTGGAGACAAAAGTAACTACACATCCCCTTTAGGGGCTTGGGGCAGTACTATAACTTCTCCTATCAGCGTTGCCGACGAAGCTGAAAGTATCTTTACATGAATAAATTCGCCAATTTTGCGACCTTCGCGTGGAAAAATTACGACTTTGTTTTGCGATGTTCGTCCGAAAAGTTGCTCTTTGGAGCGTTTTGAAAAGCCCTCGACCATTACTTCGAATGTTTTTCCAATATCATTCTGATTGCTTTGGTTGGCAATTTCGTTTTGCAATGAAATAATTTCGTCCAATCGTCGGAGTTTTATTTCCTCAGGTACATTATCTTCCATTCGTTTAGCCGCTACAGTTCCCGGACGTTCGGAGTATTTAAACATAAAAGCCATATCGAATTTCACTTCGCGCATCAAACTGAGTGATTCTTGATGGTCTTCTTCTGTTTCGTCCGAAAATCCACAAAAAATATCTGTGCCGATAGCAATATCCGGAATCATACGGCGCATAGTTGCAACACGGTCGAGGTACCATTCGCGGGTATATTTGCGGTTCATGAGTTTTAGGATTTTATTGCTGCCCGACTGCACTGGTAAATGAATAAACCGGCAAATATTTGGGTATTTGGCAATTACTGTTATGGTTTCGTCGGTCATATCTTTGGGATGCGGCGATGTAAACCGTATTCGCATATCGGGAACCATTTCGGCAACAATGCTTAGCAATTCAGGAAATTCTATCACTTTGCCATCTTCTTGTATAAAATTGTAGGAGTTTACGGTCTGACCAAGCAGAGTAACTTCTTTGTAGTTTTTGGCTTTTAGGTCGCGTATTTCGTTTAGTATACTTTCCACATCTCTGCTGCGTTCTCTACCCCGGGTGTAGGGAACAATGCAATAGGTGCAAAATTTATCGCAACCACGCATGATAGATACAAAACCCGAAATTGAAGCGCCAATGCGGGTTGGCATTACATCTTTATAGGTTTCGGTTTTCGATAGTTCTACGTTAATGGCTTTTTCACCATTTTCCACCGTATTAATAAGGTTAGGAATATCTAAATAAGCATCGGGGCCCACTACAATGTTTACGCCGTGGTCTGTAATGAGTTCCTCTTTCACGCGTTCGGCCATGCAGCCGATAACGCCAACTATCAAGCCTTTCTTTTTTCGTTTGAGCGATTGATAATACTTTAAGCGTTGAATAACTTTTTGTTCGGCATTGTCGCGCACCGAACAGGTGTTTACAAAAATAGCGTTGGCATCGGTAATTGTATCGGTTAGTTCAAAACCGTCCATTTCCATAATGGATGCCACCACTTCGCTATCGGCCACGTTCATTTGGCAGCCGTAGGTTTCAATAAAGAGCTTTTTGTCGTTCAAAACGGATTTAGAGTCCGTCGAAACAACTTTTTGATCCTGGTTTTCCATAAATAATTAATTTGTTTGTATTTAGCGAGTGCAAAGGTACGCTTTATTCGTTTATTGCAGAATTCCGAGGCTAATTTATACCAATATTTAACGCATTTAAAATATAGTGAATTAACTTGATAAGGTTTTTTTAACATATTATTTTTGTGTATTTAAATGTCTGAAAATTAATGATATAAAAAAATTATATACCTGTCGACTCGTATATAATGCATTTTTTTTCAAATTATTTTTAATCAAGTATTGTGCAGAATAAAAATACGCCTTATCTTTGCAGAGTAAACAAACAGATAAATTTTTCATAGTTAAGGTTTAGGTTAAAATGTGGCAAAGGGGCGCTGTGAAGCGGCCCTTTGTTTTTGTATATACCTGCGAACAAATTTTGCGTATATTTGCAACTTAATTCAAGACAAAATTTTAAGGTATATGCTCGGAACTATCGTAAATACTCTCGCCGTTGTAGCAGGCGGAACAATCGGAATACTACTCAACAAAAGCCTGCATCCACGTTTCAAACAAATTTATTTTCAAGCCACCGGATTATTTACCATTGCCATAGGTATATTAATGATGAAGGACATGGAAAATGTGCTTATCGTGGTTGCATCTATTGCTATTGGAGCATTGCTTGGCGAATGGATGCGACTCGAAGATAGGGTGGAGGTGCTGAGCGAGCTACTTAAGAAACGTTTGAAAATTGGTAACGAACGTTTTACCGAAGGGCTGGTAACTGCTTTTATGCTTTTTTGTGTAGGTGCTATGACTATTGTTGGGGCAGTGGACGAAGGCATTGGACGCTCATCCGAAGTATTGCTTACAAAATCGTTGATGGATGGTTTTTCATCCATTTTATTGGCTTCGGCATTTGGTATAGGAGTAGTTTTTGCAGCCATTCCTTTATTTTTATTTCAGGGCGGAATAAGTTTAGTGGCCATGTATGCCGCTTCGTTTTTTAGTGCCGAAATCATACAAGGATTGAGTTCGGTAGGTGGGATTTTATTAATTGGACTGGGAATAAATATTCTGGAGATTAAAAAACTACGTATTGTAAATATGCTTCCTGCACTTTTATTGGTTGTTTTATTTTTGTGGATAAAAGCTATTTAAGATACAATCTCTAACTCATTTATTCTTTGAAAATGTTTCAAATTTAAAGTTGCCAATGGTAATTTATAACTCATACTGGTTGCAGCAATCAAAATATCAGCCAAATCAATCATTTTGTTTTTCTTTCTTAGCTGTTTATAAATTTCAATTGCTTGAAGAGAAGATTGCAAATCAAAATCTATTACTTCAATGGAATCCAAAAATTCATTCCAAAAAGAATCTTGTTGTTTATTGCTACCCGAAAAGATTTCGAAATGCGTTATAATAGAAATTGCAAAATCATTTTCTGTAGAAGCTAATTTATAGAAATACGTGCTTTCTTTATTGACAGCTCGAAATAATTCAATTAATACTGAAGAATCTAAAAGTATCATGCTAATCTCGATTTATTAATAAGCTGTCTGATTGATTGGTATTCATCATATTCCACATCTGACCATGTTGGCGCTTTTAAAATCAAGGATTGTAAAGTGCTTGTCTTTGCTTGTTTCTTTGTAACAATCTCATTGTTAATGGTTGTATTCAACCTTTTTAGTTCAGAAACCGGAAGTTGCTTTACAATCGTTACTAAATCATTGTAGGCAATATTTAAATTTACATGCATGAGTCAATATTTTTTTTGTTCAATGTTTTTTCGTTGCAAATATACAAAACTTCTATTTGATTGTATAACAAAACACATTTAAATATTGTTTGCAGATAAAAACCAGCTACGCTTCAAGTGGATTTTGAAACGAAGCTGGTAGTTTTTTTGTGGATAAAAGCCATTTACTAACTTTATCAACAACCTGTTGATACTTTTTTTATGGCTGTACCGAATTAGTTTTGTATTTTTGGTCTCCGAAATTCACTTCTCTTCATTTTAACTTTACAAACCTTACAAACCTTACAAACTTTATTAACTTTACAAACTATTATAAATGGCCGAAAAACGCAATTATTCGAAAAAAAATACCGTTATGCCTGTTCCTGCGAATGAATATGGCAAATTACCACCTCAAGCTCCTGAATTGGAAGAGGCTGTTCTTGGAGCAATTATGCTCGAAAAAGATGCTTATTCTATCGTTTCGGAAATTCTGAAACCGGATTGTTTTTACAAAATGGCCCATCAAAAGATTTTTGAGGCCATTATGACCCTTGCTCTGCATCAGGAACCTATTGATATGCATACGGTTACCGAACAATTACGCAAAAATGGAAATATCGACGAAGTTGGAGGGGCATATTATATAACATTGCTTACCGCCAAAGTTTCGTCGGCAGCCCACTTGGAATATCATGCCCGCATTATTGTTCAGAAATATTTAGCACGTGAGTTGATACGTGTTTCGTCGGATATTCAAACCAAAGCATTTGATGATAAAACGGACATAGATGATTTGATGCAAGAAGCCGAAGGTATGTTGTTCGAACTTTCGCAAAACAGTCAGAAAAAGGACGTTACGCAAATAAATCCGGTTATTGAGGAAGCACGTAAACGTATGCAAATTGCTTCGACCAAACAAGGTGCAAGTGGTGTGGCAAGTGGTTTTCATGCGTTGGATAAAATAACTTCGGGTTGGCAACGCTCCGACTTAATTGTTATTGCTGCTCGTCCGGCTATGGGAAAAACAGCCTTTATTTTGTCGATGGCAAAAAATATGGCAGTGGATTTTAATTCGCCGGTTGCTGTTTTTTCACTCGAAATGTCGAATGTGCAGTTAGTTAACCGTTTGATAATGAATGTTTGCGAACTCGAAGGAGAAAAAATTAAAAACGGACAGTTGGAGAAACACGAATGGGATAAATTTGACCGCGATATTAATAAATTGCTCGATGCACCTGTTTTTGTGGATGATACGCCCAGTTTGTCGGTTTTCGAATTACGAAGTAAAGCAAGGCGCTTGGTGAAAGAGCATAAAGTACAATGTTTGATTATTGACTACTTGCAGCTGATGAATGCCAGCGGAATGAGTTTTGGTAGTCGTGAGCAAGAAGTAAGTATTATTTCGCGATCGCTCAAAGGCTTAGCAAAGGAGTTGGATATTCCGATTATTGCACTTTCGCAGCTCAATCGTGGTGTTGAGGGGCGTACCGGGCACGAAGGAAAACGTCCGCAATTGTCCGACCTTCGCGAGTCGGGTGCCATTGAGCAGGATGCCGATATGGTGTGCTTTATTCACCGACCTGAGTATTATAAAATTACCGAAGATGCACAAGGAAATTCGCTGATTGGTTTGGCCGAAATAATTGTGGCAAAACACCGTAATGGTGCAACCGGCGATGTATTGCTCAAGTTTAAAGGTACTTATGCCAAGTTTATGAACAAGGATGATATTACTGGCGACGATTTGGATGGAGGATATCAAACAATACCTTCGAAAATGAACGATTTTAAAGGCGAAGGTTTTTATGGCGAAGGTCAAAAAAGTAATCCAGCTGCATTTTTAAGTGGAAATAGTAACCAAGATGAACCGCCTTTTTAATTCAAAATAAAGTGTACAAATATGAATATAAGAGTTTTAAATTTTATAATTGCTTTAATTGCAATTTTTGCTAATTTTGAGTTGAATGCTCAAAAAAAAGTAGTTTTGGATAATTTCTACAACAATGAAATTAACACAAAAACCAATCAACCTTTCCATTATTTATGGGACGATAAAGCGTTTAGTGGGTTTTCGGAACTGGGAGATATTTTTAAAGAAAATGGGGCTGAATTGAGTACACTCAAAGAAAAACCAACTTGCAAAAATCTGAAAGATGCTGACGTTTTTATTATTGTTGACCCCGATCATAGTAAAGATTCCAAAAATCCCAATTACATGGACAAAAAAGCTGCAAAAGCCATTGCAAGTTGGGTGAAAGCAGGCGGCGTTTTATTGTTGTTGACCAACGACAGTTCAAATTGCGAATTGGTTAAGTTCAATATTCTACCTTCGAAATTCGGAATTTCGTACAATAGTGATTATAATCATCCCGAATTGGGCGGTGAGGATAAGTCTATTCGTAACTTTCAGAGTTGTGCTTCCGAAAACTTACCAAATCATCCCGTTTTCGAAGGTGTAAGTAAGATTTTTATCAAAGAAATTTCCTCCATAAATACCAAAAATCCTGCAAAACCAATATTAGTCGAAAAAGGTAAAACCTATATGGCCGAATCATATTATGGTAAAGGTTATGTTTTTGCTGTGGGCGACCCTTGGCTTTACAACGAATACATCGACCATGCTTTATTGCCTACTGAATTTGAAAATAAAAAAGCGGCTGAAAATTTAGTAAAATTGTTGTTGTCGAAATAAAATTATGTTAAATATGTAATTTTATAACTATTCACAATAATATGCAATCGTCTTATTATTAGAATTATAAATTTATTTTTATTCCCCGTGTACGCACACAGTTTATTTTTTAGTATTGCTAATTCAAAATAGTTAGTATCTTTGCGATAGATTACTGTGTGCGTACACGGTTTTTTATATCTGATACAATGAAAATTGAAAAATCCACTATACGAATTAAAGATATTGCCCGCTTGGCTGGAGTATCCGAAGGTACTGTCGATCGCGTTTTGCACAAACGAGGTGATGTGTCGCTTAAAAGTCTTGATGCTGTAAATAAGGTACTTGAAGAAATTAATTATACACCAAACATACTAGCTCGTTCGTTAGCTTCAAAAAGAATTTACCGTTTTATCTATTTAATTCCATTTCATACCGAAGGCGATTATTGGTCGACTGTTGAGAAAGGATTTGAAATGGCCATGCCTGAGTTTTCGGGTTACAATGTGTCTTTTGAAAAAGCCTGTTTCGACCAATTTGACGTAAATTCATTTAATTCAGTAGCCGAAAAATTGGTTCAGAATATGCCGGATGCCGTTTTTATTGCGCCTATTTTTAAAGATGAAACGCTTAAATTAACTTCAAAATTATCGGAGACCGGCGTATTGTTTTCGTTTATTGATTCAATAATTGAAGAAGCTGATTTTTTGACTTATTACGGACAAAATTCGACCTTAAGTGGTTATATAGCAGCAAAGTTTTTGGTTGATGATTTGAAAGAGGATGATAAAATATTAGTAATTCGAACCAAACGTAAAGGGGCAGGTTCTAATCAAACGCGAAACCGATATAACGGATTTATGAGTTATCTGAACGAAAATGGATTGACAACTAAAATTCAACTCATTGAGGCAGAATTGCTCGACGATAATGAAACTGCCAACAAAGAACTTTTGCGAAAAATAATAACCGATAATCCTACTGTAAAGGCAGCAATAACATTTAATTCGAAAGTTTATCGTTTGGCAAGAAAATTTGAAACAATGGGTATTGAAAATATCAGACTAATTGGCTATGATTTGTTAGACGAAAACGTGAATTATTTGCGAAAAGGTGTAATTTCATTGTTGTTGGCTCAACGTCCTGAAAAACAAGCGTATATGTCGGCAAAAGATATGTGTAAAAAGTTAATTTTCAATCAGGAAGTTGCTAAAATTAACTACATGCCCATTGATATTTTGATAAAAGAGAATATCGAGGCATACATGCATTTCTTAGAATAATAAAATTAAAATTAGAATATATGAAGTTAGGAAAATTAAGTTTAGGAGTTGGCGATCGCTTTTCGCATCAAGGAGAGGCTCAATTGCGTGCTATTATGAAAGCCAACAGTCAGGGATTGGAAATAAATCCGGTTTGGAATAAATCGAACCGTGAACATACCTATGTTCATTCGCTTCCTATTGACACCCGAAAAGAAGCCGATGCTGCAGTTAAGGCACTTGGATATTCAGGGCCGTATTTTGTTGATGCCGACCATATTAATTTTAGCAATGTAGCTCCTTTTGTGGCTCATTCCGATTTTTTCACGCTCGATGTGGCTTCGTTTATTGGCAAAGAAAGTGCGCAAGAAAAAATTCAGGCTTTTATCTCGTCATGTAGTAAATATATTGGTAAATTACAAATTCCTGGTTTCGACCATGAGTTGGATGTAACACCCGAAATGTTGGAAAAAATTGCGCATAAATTTTTAGCTGCTACGCAACAAGCTGCCGATATTTATAATTATTTGAAAACTGAAAAAGGTGAAGGTAATTTTATTACCGAAGTATCGATGGACGAAGTGGAAAGTCCGCAAACACCACTTGAAATGCTTTTTATTCTGAAAATGTTGGCTGATAAAGGTGTGCCTGCTCAAACAATTGCTCCAAAATTCACCGGTCGCTTTAATAAAGGCGTTGATTATAAAGGTGATTTACAACAGTTTGCCAAAGAGTTTGAAGAAGATGTATTGGTAATTGACTTTGCTGTAAAAGAATTTGGTTTGCCCGAAGAACTGAAACTAAGCGTTCATTCAGGTAGCGATAAATTTTCTATTTATCCTATAATGGCGGATGTTATTAAGAAATACGACAAAGGATTACATGTAAAAACAGCTGGTACAACTTGGCTCGAAGAGGTAATTGGATTGGCAGTTGCGGGAGGTGAAGCATTGGATTTGGCAAAACAAATTTATGCCAATTCGTTTAATCGTAGCGAAGAATTATGTGCTCCTTATGCCGATGTTATTGAAATAGATAATTCACAATTGCCATCAGTTGAGGAAGTTAATTTATGGTCGAGCGACAAATTTGCTAATACCCTGCGCCACATTCCGGGACATCCCGATTATAATGCCAACTTTCGTCAGTTAATACATGTGGCTTATAAAGTGGCTTCGGAAATGGGCGAAACATACACTGGAATGTTGGCGAAATATGCCGATATTATTGGTGGATGTGTAGAAGAAAATATTTATGACAGACATTTGAAA
>CAZEEN010000057.1:12626-16747 GCA_964511115.1 uncultured Paludibacter sp.
TATAAAAAATCATGAAAAACCTATTTGATGTAAAAGGAAAGGTGATTGTTATCACTGGTGGTGCTGGAATCCTTGGACGCGGCATGGCCGAATATATGGCTGAACAAGGCTGTAAAGTTGTGATTCTCGACAGAATGGATGCTGGAGTAGCTCTAGTAGAAGAATTAAAGGCTAAAGGTACTGAGGCGCTTTATTTAAACACAGATGTGTTGAACAAAGAAATTTTGGAGCAAAATGCTGCGGATATTGTAGATGCTTTTGGTCAAATTGATATTTTGGTAAATGCTGCCGGTGGAAATATGCCGGGCGCAACCATTGGACCTGATCAGACCATTTTCGATTTGCAGATTGATGCATTCCGCAAAGTGGTTGATTTAAACTTGTTTGGAACAGTATTGCCCTGTATGGTTTTTGGTAAAATAATGGTTGATAAAATGGAGGGAAGTATTATTAATATTTCTTCCGAGTCGGCAATTCGTCCGTTGACTCGCGTTGTAGGTTATGGCTCTTCTAAAGCTGCTGTAACTAACTTCACAAAGTTCCTAGCTACCGAAATGGCAACCAAATTCAGCGAAAAAATTCGTGTAAATGCAATGGCTCCAGGCTTTTTCTTAACAGAACAAAACCGAGCCTTGATGACAAATCCTGATGGTACTCCAACACCTCGTGGAAAATCTATCGTGGCCCATACGCCATTTGGTCGATTGGGCGAAGCTGATGAATTATTCGGAACTTTACATTGGCTATCAAGCGATGCATCGAAATTTGTGACAGGAACTTTAACTGTTATTGATGGTGGGTTTGATGCGTTTTGTATATAGTATTAAATCAAGAACTAAGAGCCAAGAGTCAAGACAGGAAAAAAATCCAGGTTCTTGATTCTTGGTTATAATATCAAAAAAAATTATGATTACACTAAAAAAAGACACAAAATATGCCCTAATGGTGGCAACCAGTATGGGTGTGCGCATTACTCCGGTGAATGGACAGCCTGTTCATAGCAGTAAATTATTTGAAATGGAAGTTTCGAGTGCCGAAACAAATGTGGCAAGTATTGCTTCTTACCTCGGATTGCCAGTAAAAGTATTAACTACTTTTGTAAAAGACAGTCCGATAGCGCAAATGATTAAAAGTAATCTGCGTGCCCGCAATATGGATTACGAAGGCGTAGAAGTTCCACAAGGTGACCCATGGGGTTATCGTCATCAGTTTAATATTGCTGATAGCGGCTTTGGAACTCGTGGACCTCGCGTTTTGAACGACCGAGCCGGTGAGGTTGGTCGTACGCTGAACGTAAAAGATTTTGATTTGGAACGCATTTTTGTAAAAGAAGGTGTTCAGATTTTGCACTTGTCAGGTTTAATTGGCGCTTTGTCGGTTGAAACAAGCGAATTTTGCTTGCAGCTTGCCCGTTATGCCAAAAAAACAGGAACACGTATTTCGTTCGATTTAAATTACCGTGCTTCATTTTGGAAAGGTCGCGAACAGGAATTACGCGCAATTTTTACAGAAATTGCTTCGGTATCAGATATTTTAATTGGTAACGAAGAAGATTTTCAACTTTGCTTGGGAATAAAAGGACCTGAAGCTG
Source organism: uncultured Paludibacter sp. (assembly GCA_964511115.1). Taxonomy (GTDB): domain Bacteria; phylum Bacteroidota; class Bacteroidia; order Bacteroidales; family Paludibacteraceae; genus Paludibacter. The sequence continues at coordinate 14,218 of CAZEEN010000057.1, forward strand.
GTGGAAAAGGAATTGAAGCCGAAATTGAAGGTTTCAAAGGAATGATTGGTCGTGTAAAAGAAGCGTTTCCATATGCATCCGTATATGCAACAACGTTACGCGAAGTTATCAGCGTAAACGAACACTTATGGGGCGCAGTTATGCTCGAAGAAGAAAACTGGCATGTGATTATGCCACGTAAAATAAATGTGCTCGACCGTATTGGTGGTGGCGATGGTTTTGTGGGTGGATTGCTTTACGCTATTCTGAAAGGCTGGGAGCCTGACACATGGCCAAAATTCGGCTGGGCTTCGGGTGCATTAGCAACTACTTTCCTTACCGATTACGCACAACCTGCCGACGAAGATATGGTTTGGAGTATCTGGGGCGGAAATGCGAGAGTGAAACGCTAATTAATTAAATTCATTATTTCGTGTTTCGAGTTTCACGTTTGATACAGCGTATTAACACGAAACACGAAACACAGAACACGAAACAAAATGATATACTACGAAAAAGGTTCTATTGAAACCGAATTTACTTCCGAAGACTTGAAAAAAGGTCTTGTCGAAGCACTTGAAAAAATGGGAAAAAAGCAAAAGGTGCTTGCTATTCCTCCAGATTATACGCGTTTGCCAAGTCGTGCCGGAGAATTAACTGAATATGCCTGGCAATATTACGGCGATGCGTTGACTGATGTTTTACCGGCTTTGGGAACACATTCGCCCATGACTGCACACCAAATTGAGCACATGTTTGGTTCAACGCCTGCATCGCTTATTCGGGAACACGATTGGCGTAACGATGTGGTTACGGTTGGGCATGTTCCTGCCGAATTTGTAAAAGAAGTTTCGGGAGGTGCTGTTGATTTTCCTTGGCCTGCTCAAGTAAACAAATTATTACTCGAAGGTAATTTTGATTTAATTCTTTCCATCGGCCAAGTTGTGCCACACGAAGTGGTGGGCATGGCCAACTACAACAAGAATATTTTTGTAGGAACGGGTGGAGTTGAAGGTATTAATAAAAGTCACTTTGTGGGTGCTGCTTACGGCATGGAACGCATGATGGGGCACGCTGATACACCTGTGCGCCGTATTTTTAATTATGCTTCGGAAAACTTTACCCAAAACTTACCTATTGTGTATGTACAAACTGTAGTTGGGTTGGATAAATCGGATGGCAAAATTAAATGCCGCGGTTTGTACATTGGAGATGATTACGAAGTTTTCGACAAAGCAGCGAAACTGGCGCTTTTGGTAAATTTTGATTTATTGGATAAACCGCTGAAAAAGATAGTGGTATATCTCGACCCTACCGAATTTAAAAGTACATGGTTGGGAAATAAATCGGTTTACCGTACCCGCATGGCTATTGACAATGATGGAGAATTAATTGTGTTGGCACCTGCGTTGAAAGAATTTGGCGAGGACAAAGAAATCGACCGTTTGATTCGTAAATACGGCTATTTTGGAACACCGCAAACACTCAAAGCTTGCGACGAAAACGAAGAACTCCGCAATAATCTGAGTGCTGCTGCCCATCTTATTCACGGTTCGTCCGAAGGGCGTTTCAATATTACCTATTGTCCGGGAAAAGGAGCAGAAAACCTCACGCAAGCCGAAATTGAAAGCGTAGGTTTTAAGTATGCCGATATCGAAGAAGTTACAGCCAAATACGATCCTGCAAAACTAAAAGATGGCTACAATACAATGCCTGATGGCGAAGAAATATTTTATATTTCGAATCCGGCGTTGGGCTTGTGGGCATTTAAAGAACGATTTTTTTATTGACCATTTATTCATTTACCATTTACTATTTCAGGTATGACAACTGAGGAATTAAAGAAGAGATTAAAGGTATTCGCACTGAGAATTATTAAATTATCAGAAAGTTTACCTAATAATATCACTGGTAAAACGCTTGGAAATCAGATTATTCGTTCTGGAACTTCGCCAGGTGCAAATTACCGTTCAGCTTGTCTTGGTAAATCCGATAAGGATTTTCTTAATAAATTAAAAATGGTTGAAGAGGAATTGGATGAAACGTTATATTGGTTAGAATTAATTGTTGAATCAGGTTTAATTAAAGAAGAATTACTTAAAGACTTAATGCTTGAAAACCACGAATTGTTGAAAATAATTGTAAGTTCAATTACTACAATGAAAAAGAAGCTAAATTCAGGTCTTAAATAGTAAATGGTAAATGAAAAAATAGTAAATGAAATTAATTATAGACGATAAAATTCCATACATTCACGGTGCATTCGAGGATGTAGCAGAAGTGATTTATTTGCCTGGAGCAAAAACTACGGCTGAAATAGCGCAAGATGCTGACGCTATTGTTACACGTACACGAACTATTTGTAACGAAAAGTTACTTGCAGGTTCGACAGTGAAGTTTATTGCCACTGCAACTATTGGTTTCGACCATATTGACACCGATTATTGCGATGCAAATGGAATAAGCTGGACAAATGCGCCGGGTTGTAATTCCAAATCGGTAGAACAATATATTGCTTCAACATTAATGGTTCTAGCTGAGAAAAATGATT
>CAZEEN010000058.1:0-8223 GCA_964511115.1 uncultured Paludibacter sp.
TGCAAACTGATATTTTTGCCACTTCTGCTCGTCCGCCACGAACTGTAATTGGCAGTACTGCCGACAATAAGATTGTACTTTTTGTATGCGATGGTCGGCAAGCACATAGCGAAGGCGCTACATTATTGGAAATGGCACAAATTTTAAAAGGAATTGGTTGTGTTAATGCGCTTAATCTTGATGGTGGAGGTTCTTCGGCAATAATTGCTGGTGGCACATTGCTCAATAAACCATCAGATGGAAGTGAACGTGCTGTAGCAACTGTTGTTTCGTTTGTAAAGAAGAAATAGTTTCGTGTTTCATGTTTGCGATTGATGAGTTTTTTATTTTTCATTCTCAATCCCATATTTCCTTGTTTTATTCGTGTAATTTGTGAAATTCGTCGATTTTTATTTCGTAATTATAATCTTTATAATAATTCTGTTTAAATGAAAAGATTTTTAATAGGTGTATTTTTTATTTGCGTTACTTTTAATACAAATGCAATCAATGCGGTGGTTTACGACGGTTCGGGTCAGTTAGCTGAAGATAAGCTGATTGCACTAACACTCGCCGGAATTGTAAACCGCGATGCGCCACGATTGTACCTCCGCAATGTGTACGAAACCTGGAGCTACAATCAAACTGATGAATTGTGGGAAAATGCTTATAAAACTACCGGTGGTGTTCAGTTTACAGTAATAACAAATACCAATGCCTTGGTGCAGCATTTTAAAAGTTATATTAAAGGTGCAATCACTTACGATGCGACTCTTACCTACGGAAACTTCAGCGGTCAGTCATTTCGGTGGCAGGCTGAAGCAGCGGCAATGCTTGGTGGACTTACCGATTGCATTCCAGTCCCTTCCACCAATACAACGATAGATATAAATAAACCTACGACTGTTGATTTACCCGATTATTTCAATGGACAAGCTACTATTCAGGTTTCGGCAAAATTAGAATTAACAACACACGCATGGAATAATACGGCATTAACGCAGGAACAACGCTTTTTTGCTTGGCTCGATTGGTCGTTGGACAATTTGCTTCCACGCTGCAATACATCCAAATTTTATATTCGCGAAATTACGGACTGGGCTGTAAATCAGCGCATGTTTCAACTGAATTTAGCAGGAACAGAGGATTTGCGTTTTACTTCGCTCAGCGACGAAAAAGCAGCTAAAATTGAACGGGTAATGAATTATCTGAAAGCAAAACGTCCAAACGAAATATTTCACGTATATGGCTGGATGCGTCCCGAACCGCTTGTACAGTGGATTTCTGCTTACGGCGGTAGTTTTCACGAAACTTTGTTGAGTAATCTGTCGTGGCATCATGCTTTTCCGGTTGATGCAAATTATAATTATCAACGACCTGCCAATCCGGATTTTTCAAACGTTCAGCTCGAAAATAAATATTATGTACTGTTTATCGCTTCCGAAGGCGATGCCGGCAACTGGAACCTTGGTTTCCAAGGTGGTGCTTGGCAATCGGCAACGCGCGGACAAGTGCCTGTGGCGTGGGGATTTAATTTGCAGATGTTCGAAGAATTTCCGTTTGTGGCACAGTATTATTACCGCACTGCTACTGCCAACGATGGTTTTATGGCTGTGGCCACGCCGCTGGGTTATGCTTATCCCGATGTTTTTCCTACATTGTATTTGCCCGATGCAAAAGCGAAAACGATTGATTTAATGGAAAAATTCAAGGTAAAATCAGTATATGCCTATAAACATTACAACGGTGCAGGTTCGTCGCAATACAGAGGCATAACAATTTCCAATAATTTTGATTTTGCCAAATTAGGTGCTTTTGCCGAACAAACAAATTCGCAAATGACCATGTTGTTCGACCCGGGATTAATGACGCAAAAAGCCTACACCAATTATGGCGGACTGCTTTACAACCATGTAAACGATGATACTTTTTATGCTGATTTTTCGAACTTAACAACAGCAAAAGACAGAATTGTAAGCAAACTCAGTGGAAAAACAAAGCCTCGCTTTTTGATGGCCGGTTACGAACGTTTTCGATACGATAATGCATCATTAGCAACAAACGATATTACTTTGCCCCGACTTAAAACATTGATGGAAAGCATCAAAGCCGATGCCACCATTGGTGCTGATGTAGAATTTGTTACACCCGAAAAATATACTTATCTCCTGCGCAAATCGCTTGGTTTATCCACCAATGTGCCGTCAGTGGAAAATAACGGACAAAAGCTATTGGTTTTCAGCAATAAGAACAATCAACTGCAACTGAATTTGCAACTCGAAAATGCGCAGCAGGTTCAGATTCGTGTGGTTGATTTGGCAGGGAAACTGATTCTAAGTGAAAACTGGAATATGGCAATGGCGAATGATTTTAAAACCATTTCTGTTCCACAAAAAGGTGTTTTTATTTTGAACTTAAAAGGTCAAAATGTAAATCTGACTTCGAAGATTGTAAACAGATAATTAAATATCTAAACACAGAGGACACAAAGTTTTTTTATACAAACAGCTAAATGAAAGAAATACACAAAGAACGCAAAGCTCCCTCTCCCCTGGAGAGGGTTGGGGAGAGGTCTCGTTCCTCCTCCCTCGATGCATTGCGTGGCTTGGCCATTATAGGTATGGTATTGTCAGGCACCATAGCCCAATCGCTTCCTGCATGGAATTACCATGCGCAGGTTGGTCCGCGTTCCGAGTTTAAATTTGACCCGACCATTTTTGGAATTACGTGGGTCGATTTGGTTTTTCCGTTTTTCCTGTTTGCAATGGGAGCTGCTATTCCATTGGCTCTGAGCCGAAAATTAGATAAAGGTGCAAAAGTGCAAAGTCTTTTTCCTTCCATTTTGAAACGTGTTTTTCTGTTGGTGCTTTTTGCCATTGCTATTTATCACACCAATCCGTATCGGCTTGGTGGAGCATGGAATTATACGCTGGCGCTGCTGGCTTTTGCGCTGTTTTTTATAAGTTTTGTCCGCATTTCTTCGCTTTCCGAAAAAATAAATGGCTTAATAAACTGGCTCGGAATTGCTTTGTTAATCAGCCTGATAGCGTTTAATGTACTTTCGCAGCCCGATGTTTTCAAACAAGGTTTTAAACTGACGCACAACGATATAATCATTCTTGTTTTGGCCAATATGGCCTTGTTTGGTACTCTGAGTTGGCTTTTTACCCGCAGTTCTGTCGTTGCCCGATTGGGAATATTGGCTGTGTTTTTTGCACTCCGCCTCACGGCCGATGCCGAAGGAACTTGGAATCAGTGGATTTGGAATTTTAATCCATCACAATTTTTACCCGACACTATAAAATCGGCTCTTTATATTTCCGATGGTTGGTTGTACCGAATGGACTTTCTGAAATATCTGTTTATTGTAATTCCCGGAACAATTGCCGGCGATTTGTTGGTAAATTGGTTTGCCGACAATGATGATAAAAAAGCAAAACTACCTGCAAAAAATCATATGCGGGCTGCTATGCTTTTAATGATTGCTTTTGTAGTTAGTAATTTAATTTGTTTATTTGGTCGCTATCTCGAAATCAATATCTTGTTAAACATTATTTTTGGTTTTGCTGGTTGGTATTTGTTCCGCCATCCAACTCATTCCTTGAGCCGATTGTATCTCAAATTGTATCAATGGGGCATTTCGTGGCTTTTACTCGGACTAGTTTTCGAAGCTTTCGAAGGCGGCATCCGAAAAGACCACGCCACCATGAGTTATTTCTTTGTTACGGCTGGTTTGGCTATCTTTACACTTATTTTCTTTTCCGTTGTGATGGATTATTTTAACAACAAAAAGCTGTTCAGATACATAGCCGAAATTGGTCAAAATCCGATGCTAGCGTATGTAGCAGGAACGTTTTTGGTTGTGCCGATGTTAGCGATTGTAGGTTTAATGCCGCACATAAATAAACTTTACGAAATCACACCCTGGTTGGGAATAGCCAAAGGCTTGATTATTACAGCTGGAATGATGGCAGTAACGGTGTTAACGGTGAGGAAAAAATGGTTTTGGAAAACGTGAATTCTGCCCCTAATCCCTAATGATTTGCCCCTAGCCCCTAAAGGGGAATAATACTAGCATTAATTACTTTAAAAATAATTTTTATGATGAAAAATATCAAAGACGAAACTAACTTCAGCTCCCCCTTAGGGGTTGGGGGCATAAAACAACTGGCTTTTATTGTTTTAATAGTTTTTGGTTTGAATACTGCTCTTTTCGCCAAATCGGAAGTACGTGGTGTATGGGTTCCTGACCCACAATATACTGATGTGCTGAAAAGTTATAAAAATGTGGTCGATTTTGTAACTATGCTCGATACGCTGAATTTTAATTCGGTGTTTGTGGTGTCGTATGCGCTCAATAAAACGCTATATCCGAGCAAAGTGTTGTTGAAAAATACGAATTATACGCATATCGATTCCACTTGCCTGTTGACGCCTTTTATGAAAACCTATAATCAACCGTTGAATAGCCCCACTGGTGACCCTGTACGCGATTTAATCACCGAAGCTCATAAACGGAATATCAAAGTTTTCTTTTGGTTTGAGTTTGGTTTTATGGCTGATATTAAGCTGGCTACACCGCAAAATAATCCCATTTTGGCTAAACATCCCGACTGGCTGGGAATAGGAAATGATGGCAAACCGGCAAATTACAACAGCCACGATTATTATTTCAATTCGTACAGTCCGAAGGTGCAACAGTTTTTGCTCAATTTAATTACCGAAAGCATAAAGAAATATCCCGACGTGGATGGCATTCAGGGCGACGACCGCCTACCGGCAGCTTGTATCAATTCTGGTTACGATAAGTATACCGTGAAGCATTACAAAAGGGAGCATGAGAGAAACTTGCCCCCTACAGATTTCAAAGATTCGGCATGGATGCGCTGGCGATTAGATATTTTGAATAATTTTGGTAAAACGGTTTATAAAAAAGTAAAAGCCACTCAACCCAAAGTAATGGTGAGTTTTGCACCCAATCCATATCCGTGGTGTAAAGATAATTTGATGCAGGAATGGCCACAGTGGGTCAATAACGGTATTTGCGATTTACTGGCAGTGCAATGTTATCGTCGCGATAGTTTGGCTTATGCCAACACAGTTAAAGAAGCACTGTCGCACATTACTCCACCAGCAGGGCGAAAACAGCTTTTTGCACCAGGCGTTTTGTTGATGGTGAGTGGCAAAATTTCGGAAGCGGAACAAGTAAAAAAACAAATTGAAGCCAATAGAAAGTTAAACACCGATGGTGAAATTTTCTTTTACAACGAGGGCTTGAGAAAAGCTGAAATAAGGGCAATTTTTAAAGAATTATATACTGAGAAAGCAAAATTTCCAACAATAAACTAAAGATTATCATGCGATTAATCATTCAACCCGATGTTGCGGGTATTTCAAATTGGGCAGCAAACTATATTGCCGAAAGCATTCAGCAGTTTTCACCTTCGGCCGACCGACCTTTTGTGTTGGGTTTGCCTACCGGCTCCACGCCACTCGGTACTTACAAAAAGCTGATTGAACTTCACAAAGCCGGCAAAATATCGTTCCGCCATGTGGTGACATTCAACATGGACGAATACGTGGGAATTCCTAAAAATCATCCGCAAAGTTACCATACTTTTATGTGGGATAATTTTTTTAGTCACATTGATATTTTACCCGAAAATGTAAATATTCTGAACGGAAATGCATCCGATTTAGTAGCCGAATGCGAAGCTTACGAAGCTAAAATCAAAGCACTTGGCGGTATCCATTTATTTTTGGGTGGCATTGGAGCTGATGGACATTTAGCTTTCAACGAACCCTGCTCATCCTTGCAGTCACGCACACGCATTAAAACATTGACACAAGATACCATCATTGCAAACTCTCGTTTTTTTGACAACGATATCAATCAGGTTCCAAAATTAGCGCTTACAGTAGGTATTGGCACCGTAATGGATTCCAAACAAGTGCTAATTGTGGTAAATGGGCACAACAAAGCACGGGCATTGCAACAAGCGGTGGAGGGCGCGGTAAATCAGATGTGGACAATCACGGCACTCCAACTTCACCCAAAAGGTGTTATTGTGTGCGACGAAGCCGCAACCGTCGAACTAAAAGTGGGTACTTATCGTTATTTTAAAGAAATTAATTAATATGCTTTACGATTTAAGTTCAAAAATATCGCTCGAACGCACACCGGAACGTTATTATCGCCCGGGAGATGTGTTGGAAAATCTGCGTCAGACACGCAACGAAAAAATACAAACCGAAATCTATTCGGATGCCAACGAAGGCGCCAAATCCATTGCTCAAACCATAGCAGCACTTATACGCGAAAAAACAAATAAGGGTGAAAACTGTATTCTCGGACTTTCGGGTGGCTTTTCACCAATTGGCGTGTACGACGAATTGGTAAAAATGCACCACAACGACGGACTGAGTTTTGCCAATGTGATAGTATTTAATGTAACCGAGTTTTTTCCGGTTTACGATACCGAAAGGCACTCCAATGCCGGATTGCTTCGTACACATCTGCTCAATAAAGTTGATTTTGTAGCTGAAAATTTTCATACACCCGATAGTTCAGTTAATCGTACCAATGTGCTTGAATTTTGTCAGGGATATGAACGAAAAATTGAACAACTTGGCGGTTTGGATTTGGTGTTGGTAAGCGTAGGCATGGTGGGCAATATTGCCTACAACGAACCCGGATCGCAACCAAATACTTTGACGCGCTTAATGTTGCTCGATAATGTGTCGCAACGCGATCTTAAACGCTTCTACAGTTCGATTTCGGAAGTTCCTTCAAGCGCCATTACTATGGGAATGGCCACGCTTATGAATGCCAAACAGCTTATTCTTCCGGCATGGGGCGAAAACAAAGCGGGTATTCTCAAGGAAATTATCGAAGGAAAAGTAGACGATAATGTGCCAGCTTCATTTATTCAGCAACACAAAAATGCGAAGGTCGTTATCGACCTCAATGCGGCACAACAGCTTACTCGAATCAGTCATCCTTGGCTGGTTAGTACCTGTAACTGGACTGATAAATTGATTCGTCGCGCCATAGTTTGGCTGTGTAACGAAACAGGTAAACCGATTCTTAAACTTACCAACAAAGATTACAACCAACACGGACTGGATGAGTTGCTAGCACAATACGGTTCGGCATACAATGTGAATATTCGCATTTTTAATGACTTGCAACGTACCATTACGGGATGGCCGGGCGGCAAACCAAATGCCGACGATAGCAACCGACCTGAGCGTGCTCTCCCCTACCCCAAACGCGTATTGGTTTTCAGTCCGCACCCCGACGATGATGTGATTTCGATGGGTGGAACTTTCCAACGATTAGTGGACCAACATCACGATGTGCATGTGGCTTATCAAACTTCGGGCAATATTGCCGTGGGCGACGAGGAAGTAATTCGGTATGTGTGGCTTATGCTCAATGTGCTCGACCGTTTTGATGCTAACAACGAAGAAATCAGAACTAAATACAAACGCGTACTGCGCTTTTTAACGGAAGAAAAACGCAGTGGCGATTCGGATATTGCCGATGTGCTTTATCTGAAAGGACAAATCCGTCGCGAAGAAGCCCGTGCAGCTTGCCGTTTTGTAGGTTTGAAACCCGAAAATGTGCATTTCCTCGATATGCCATTTTACGAAACTGGAAAAGTACAAAAAGGAAAATTGACCGACAAAGACATTGTAAAAATAATTGACCTGCTCGAAGAGGTTAAGCCGCACCAGATTTTTGTGGCTGGTGACCTTGCCGACCCACACGGAACGCATAAAGTATGTTTGGACGCTGCTTTGGCAGCAATTCATGAGTTGAAAGCAACATTGTGGATGAAGGAGTGTCGTATTTGGATGTATCGTGGTGCATGGGCAGAGTGGGAAATTGACCACATCGAAATGGCAGTGCCTATCAGTCCTGAACAGCTTCGCCGAAAACGCAATTCCATTCTCAAACATCAATCGCAAATGGAAAGTGCACCATTTATGGGCAACGACGAACGACTCTTTTGGCAACGTGCCGAAGACCGCAACCAAGCTACAGCCAAACTCTATAACCAATTAGGATTGGCAAGCTACGAAGCCATTGAGGCTTTTGTAGAGTATAAAGTGGAGTGAAAATATTGTAAAAAAAAATGAATTTTGATAGCATAAATGTGGAGATAACTAATTTACTGAAATTGGTTGAAGGCGATGTGTCCGTGTTTTTTTACGATTTCAATTCGAATCGACAATACA
>CAZEEN010000058.1:8323-16558 GCA_964511115.1 uncultured Paludibacter sp.
GTTGAAGGCGATGTGTCCGTGTTTTTTTACGATTTCAATTCGAATCGACAATACATGCTGAACGAAAATGAGCCGTTTAATACTGCCAGCTTGATGAAAGTGGTTGTTGGCTTACAGTTGGTACAGCTTTTTGAAACAGGAAAATTGGAAGAAACCGCCACTATTGAACTTAAAAATTCATTTGCAAGCAAACAGGACAAATCCTTGTTCCATTTATCGGAAACGATAGATGGCGACAAGAGCTTGTATTCTAAAATAGGATTACAGGTTAGCGTTCTCGATTTATTGGAATTGATGATTACGAAAAGCAGTAATTTGGCAACGAACAATCTATTTGAACTAATTGAAAATAATTGTAGTATAGCAAATTTGCTTGCAGAATTGGAGATGACAGATACCAAAATAGTGCGTGGTGTGGAAGACCAAAAAGCCTACGATGCCGGATTGATAAATACAACAACAGCGGCTGATTTGGTAAAGCTTTACCAATACATCCGTTACGGCGTTTCCGCTGAGAATAAATCCATTACATTACTCTACGAAATAATGAAAAGGCAGGAACATAATTCGATTATTCCTGCCTTATTACCAAAAAATCTGCACATTGCGCACAAAACGGGAACTCTGAAATCTACCATTCACGATGCTGCCTTAATTTCTTCGAACACAGGTAAAAATTACATGCTGATTTTGCTATCAAAAAACCTACGGGACAAGGCATTAGCCACTACCACATTTGCTAAAATATCTGAAACTCTATATTATTTAGCAAGCAAAAAGTCGATTCCTGTTTAACACCTCTACATTTCCCATTGTTCGCAGGAGTCAATCAGATCATCAAAAGTTTTGATTTTTGATTTGGCCTGCACGTCAGCAATTTGTTGTTCGGTTTCTGCGTCGTAGGTTTCGGCTTCCACTGAGCGAATAACTCCTATAGCCACCGGAAATTCAGGACCCTCCATCAATGCGAGTTTCATTTGCAATGTAAAATCATCGCATTTAGCATCGTGAACCAATAAATCGGCTTCGGTGATGCCGTTTTCGCCAAGCGTAACTACTTTGAGATTAAAGCCTTCAGCGATTAATCCTTTATCATTATTTTTTCCAAAAATCATGGGTTTGCCATGCTCCAAAATGATGATGCGGTCGTAACGCGTTTCCTTTTCAGACAACCAACTGTGAGCACCGTCGTTGAAAATAACGCAGTTTACCAAACATTCAACCACCGAAGTGCCTTTGTGTCCGGCAGCTGCCATCATGGTAGCATGCGACGATTTCAAATCCACATCTAATACGCGACCGAAGAAGGTTCCGCGAGCACCTATTGTGAGCTCTGCAGGGCGGAATGGACGCTCCACCGTACCAAAAGGTGATGATTTAGTTACAAAACCTTTTTTTGTTGTGGGTGAAAATTGTCCTTTTGTTAAACCATAAATCTGGTTATTAAAAAGCAATACATTGATATCCACATTGCGACGAACGCTGTGAATAAAGTGATTTCCACCAATGGCAAGGCAGTCGCCATCACCGGTAATCTGCCAAACGGTGAGTTTTGGATTAGCCACTTTTACGCCTGTTGCTACCGCAGCACCTCGTCCGTGAATGGTATGAAAACCATAACCCGAAGTGTAATACGGCAAACGCGACGAACAGCCGATACCCGAAACAGTTGTAACGTCTTTTGGGTCAACACCCAATTCGGCCATTACTTTTTGCAAAGTATTGAGCAAAGCATAGTCGCCACATCCAGGACACCAACGTACGTACTGGTCACTTTTAAAATCTTTGGCTGTATATTGTTTTACGATTGTTTCCATTTTTTCAATTATGAATTACGAATTATGAATTACGAATTGAATTGCTTCTTCCAATTCGGCTACATTAAAAGGTTGTCCTTGTACCTTGTTGAATTGTTTGTATTCTCCGGGTACTTTTGAACGTAAATAAGTGGCAAATTGTCCGCTGTTGAGCTCGCAAACTAACACTTTTTTAAAATTCTTAATGATAGCTTCGGTGTTTTTTGGAAGTGGATGAATATAATTAAAGTGTGCCAAAGCAACCTTTTCGCCCGCTTTTACCAAATTATTTACGGCAGTCATTAAATGGCCGTGAGTAGAACCCCAACTTATAACCAAAGTATCAGCAGTTTCGTCGCCTTCAATTTTAATTTCAGGAATAATATTGCTGATATAGTTAATTTTTGCCTGTCGCGTATCCACCATTATTTGATGATTCAGTGGATCCGACGATATGGCTCCCGTTGTATAATCTTTTTCCAAACCACCATTACGTTGGTTAAAGCCTTCCATGCCCGGAACGGCCCAGTAACGTACCAATGTTTCAGAATCGCGTGAAGTTACTTTGAGACCTTCCATGCCCTGTTTTGCAAAATTAGGCGCAACAGCAGGCAAATCGGCTAATTTTGGCAATTTCCAAAGAGAGGAGCCATTAGCAATAAAAGTATCGGTCATCAGAATTACGGGCGTCATGTGTTCCAATGCAATTTTCGACGACATATAAGCATAATGAAAACAATCATCGGGGGTGCTTGCTGCAATTACCACAGCTGGCGACTCGCCATTTCTTCCGTAAAGAGCTTGCAACAAGTCGGTTTGTTCTGTTTTTGTAGGTAAACCTGTCGAAGGCCCACCGCGCATTACATCTACAATTACAATGGGAAGTTCAGCCATTACAGCTAAACCTATTGCTTCCGATTTGAGCGCCAGCCCAGGACCCGAAGTGCTTGTAGCAGCCAACGAACCGGCAAACGAAGCTCCGAGAGCCGTAGTGATACCAGCTATTTCGTCTTCGGCTTGTACCACCTTCACGCCCATATCTTTGCGATTAGCTAATTCCTGCATTATTTCGGTAGCAGGTGTAATAGGGTAGCTGCCCAAAAAAAGTTGCAAACCAGCTTTTTGAGCAGCTGCAATTAGTCCCCAAGCCGTAGCCTTATTGCCACTTATGCTGGTGTAGCGACCCTTAGGTACTTCGTGCGATTTGTCTACTAAAAAAGTAGATACAGCCAAATGCAGGTTGTGTCCATAATTAAAACCATCTGTAAGCACTTTTACATTGGCCTCGAGTATAGTTGGTTTTTTGCTAAATTTATTTTGTAAAAAATGAATTGCCTGATCAATTGGGCGATTGAATAACCAGCAAACTAAACCAAGCGCAAACATATTTTTACTACGAATTACCGATTTATTATCGAGCCCGTAACCTTCGAGACTGGCAACCGTGAGCGAAGTAAGCGCAGCGGGAATAATTTGTATAGTATCCGAAAGTTTCAGTTCTTCGAATGGATTGTCGGTTGTAAATCCGGCTTTATCCAAGTCTGATTTCTGAAACGAATCTGAATCAATAATCAGAACACCATTCTTTTTTATTCCACTTGCATTTACTTTCAAAGCAGCCGGATTCATGGCAATCATTACATCAGCATCATCGCCAGGAGTGTAAATTTTTGATGCTCCGAGATTTACTTGAAAACCCGAAACACCACCCAATGTGCCTTGTGGAGCACGAATTTCGGATGGAAAATCAGGGAAAGTGGAAATTTCGTTTCCCAAAATAGCCGACAAATTCGAGAAAAGTGTGCCTGTAAGCTGCATACCATCACCCGAGTCGCCTGTGAAACGAATCACTACATTTTCTGCTTCAGTTTTGTTTGTATTACCCATTTTTATTATATATTTTGACTTTTATTATTTCGTATTTCGTGTTTCGCGTTGCTTCTTAACATGAAACTTGAAGTGCGAAACATGAAACAAATTAGAACTCTGCATTGTTCGGTGTGCGTGGAAAAGGAATTACATCGCGTATATTTGCCATTCCCGTTACAAAAAGCAATAAGCGTTCGAACCCAAGTCCAAATCCCGAATGGGGAGCTGTACCAAACTTACGAGTTTCCAAATACCACCAAATATCTTTGGTTGGAACACCCATTTCTTCGGCACGACTTTTTAGTTTGTCAAAATCCTCTTCGCGTTGCGAACCGCCAATAATTTCACCTATTTTGGGGAACAAAACATCCATAGCACGTACAGTTTTGCCATCGTCGTTTTGTTTCATATAAAACGATTTTATTTCTTTCGGATAATCAGTCAAAATAACAGGACATTTAAAATGTTGTTCCACCAAGTAACGCTCATGTTCCGACTGTAAATCAGTGCCCCAATCCACAGGGAATTCAAATTTATGGCCATTGGCAACAGCAGCTTTCAAAATTTCAACACCTTCGGTATAAGCCAATCGTTTAAAATCGTTGTTTACCACAAAGTTCAAGCGTTCGTACAGTTCTTTGTCGTACATTTCGCTCAGAAAGTCGAGGTCTTCTTTGCAATTGTCTAACGCCCAACGAATACAATATTGAATAAAATCCTGTGCCAACTGCATATTTTCTGCAATTTCGTTGAATGCCACTTCGGGTTCTATCATCCAAAACTCAGCAAGGTGGCGAGGTGTATTCGAATTTTCGGCACGGAATGTTGGTCCAAATGTATAAATTGAACCCAATGCCATAGCGGCCAATTCACCTTCGAGCTGTCCTGAAACAGTTAAGCTGGTTTGTTTGCCAAAAAAGTCGCGGCTATAATCAATCGAACCAGTTTCGTCTTTTTTTAGGTCGTAAAGGTTCATGGTTGTCACCTGAAACATTTGTCCCGCACCTTCGCAGTCCGAAACAGTAACAATAGGTGTGTGCACATAAAAGAATCCGCGCTCGTGGAAAAAGCGATGAATAGCCTGTGCCATGTGGTGACGAATACGAAAGACAGCACCAAAAGTGTTAGTGCGAGGACGTAAATGTGCAATTTCGCGCAAGAACTCTAGCGTGTGTCCTTTTTTCTGCAACGGATAAGTATCGGGATCGGCACCACCATAAATTTCAATATTTTCTACTTGTAATTCTACCGACTGACCTTTTCCCTGCGACTCTACTAATATTCCAGTTGCACTGATACAAGCACCTGTGGTAATTGGCTTTAGGTATTCTTCACCAAATTTTTCGTTGTCCACAACTATCTGTACATTGTTAATTGTAGAACCATCGTTTAGAGCAATAAAACTTACATTTTTGTTTCCTCTACGCGTGCGTACCCAGCCTTTAATGTTGATGGTTTTGCCATAATCAGTGCTTTTTAGCGCATCGGCAATAATTGTTCTTGTCATATTTGTAAAATGATCGAAGTATTTTGTATAATTATTTATCGTATTTAAGCTTGCAAAAGTACTAAAATTTAGTGATATAGCCCTAATTTTTACTGTAAAAAAAGCACCTATTCTGCTCGAACAAGTGCTTTTTAATTTTCTACAATTAAATTATTTTTTTCTTTTTGCTTGTGGTATATCGCCAATCATACTCATGGCGCAACGGAAACCAATGTCGTTCGCCGACTTGCCCTGATCTAAATAACGACGGGTTGAAGGGTTGAGCCAATATACACGGTCTTTCCACGAACCACCTTTAAAAATGCGCGAACGCTCGTTTATTACAGGTCGAAGCACATCGCTAATATCCAAGGTGTCGGTTGGTATTTTTGCTTGTGGATCTGGATCTTTAAAGTTACGTAAATCTTCCGTAATTTCGAATGCAATGCGACCTAATGAGTCAACTTCAAAAACCTCACGTCCAAAATTATCCTTACCAGTGACTTTGTTTTTGACATAAACATTACCACGGAATGAGTTGTATTCAGCCACATCGTCGAAACTTGATGCGCGATACACGTCGAGCACCCATTCGTTTACGTTACCTGCCATATTATACAAACCAAAATCGTTTGGCATATAGGAGTTTACCGGAGCAGTAATAGTTGCACGGTCGTTTGCTATACCCGAAGTACCCATATCGCCTCGTCCGCGAACGTAGTTAGCCTGTATGCGTCCCATGTTTTTGCGGTCGGTCAAGCGAGTTTGTTGTCCGGCCCAAGGGTAAATTTTACCTTCGGCAACAATATCGTTATTGTCGGAAGTAATTGCATAAGCTGCAAATTCCCATTCTGCTTCGGTTGGTAAACGGTAGTCGGAGTACATAATACCGTCTGACATATCTACTTTTGGCGAAACTTGATTAGCTTTTTTACGAGCTTTAGGGCCTGGTTCGGGCAAATACAAATTTTGTAAGAGGTATTT
The DNA here is from genome assembly GCA_964511115.1 of uncultured Paludibacter sp. Classification (GTDB taxonomy): domain Bacteria; phylum Bacteroidota; class Bacteroidia; order Bacteroidales; family Paludibacteraceae; genus Paludibacter. The sequence goes on from CAZEEN010000058.1 coordinate 14,459, forward strand.
TTGAGTGCTAAAAATAAATTTTGAACGAATGCTATCGTATGGCATACTATCGAGCGAAGCAAAATTTGGTGCTTTAATAACACCGGCTTTAACCAATGCCAACTCGTTTACACGGTCGGTACGCCATGAGCAGTAATCAACAGCTTGTTCCCAAGTTACACCTACAATCGGATATTGATTAAAAGATGGGTGCGAAAAGTAGTTTTGAAGATAAGGTTCGTTGTAAGCCAATTGTTCGCGCCATGTATTTACATTTGGTATCGAACGTTTAACTAATTCGGGAGCCGATCTACCAAACACCACTTTCATCCAGTTCGAATACTCGCGCCAATCTACGTTGCTAATTTCATATTGGTCCATATAAAACGAACTTACCGTAATTCTACGTTGGCGGTTGTCGCGGGGCTGAGTCACAAATTCGGCTTTCTCACCCATTGTAAACGACCCACCTTCAATTGCTACCATTCCCATTGGTATTTGCGTTTTAAGACCTTCTTTTACAACAAAATCGGTCCCGGTCGGATCATTGTATTTCCAACCGGTAACGCCTGAAACCCCTTGGTTATTTTTGCAATGTACCAAAATAGTGGATATTACAAATGTAAAAACAGCAATTTTTATTAATGTCTTAATTCTCATTTCGTTATAATTTTCAATCTATTATTTTTTGTATTTGATGTAATCCGTTTTTTTTAAAGAAATAACTATAAAACTAGGTTTCCTAATTTAAGAAACGATTCAATTTTTAAAATCGAGTGCCTAATTTGACAGAATATTAGCGCAAAAATAACAAATATTTCTCACAAACACCCACAAATCTTATATTTTTGTTTTTTTTCAAAAAGCAGATACTGCTTTTCAGCATATATTTATTCGCAATTGAGTTTATTATCTTTTTATATTTATAATAAAAACATCGAATAGAAATAAATTTATATCGCTGATATACAACAATATACAAACATAATGCTTAAATGAAACGATTTTAAAATCTTCTATCTTTTTTTATTAATAACGTACTAACAGTATTTTTCTTATTTTTGCACTGAATTATTTTTTTGGAAAAAATTTAATGGTCATAAAGTACACCGACAGTTTAATCGACTTTTCGCAGCCCAAGGTAATGGGAATTGTGAACGCTACGCCCGATTCATTTTACGGCGAAAGTAGGGTGGGTGGCTCAAAGTCAATTTTGAAAAAAGTAGAGTTGATGATTTCTGAAGGTGTCGATATATTGGATATTGGAGCTTATTCCAGTCGCCCGATGGCCGAAGATATTAGTGCGCAGGAGGAAATGAAGCGCTTATCGGAGACAATCGAAGTTATTGTGAAACATTTCCCAGATATTCCGCTTTCGGTCGATACTTTCAGAGCTCCGGTGGCTACGTTTGTGGTGAAAAATTTTGGAGTTGGCATTATCAACGATATTAGTGGCGGCACATTGGATAATACTATGTTTGAAACCATTGCCGACTTGGGTGTGGCATACATTTTAATGCATATCAAAGGTAATCCACAAACTATGCAAAACCATTGCGAATACACAAATGTGGTGGCAGATGTCATGGATTTTTTGCAAAAAAGAGTTCATCAATTGCATTTGCTGGGTGTAAACGATGTAATAATCGACCCGGGATTCGGCTTTGCGAAAACAACGGAACAGAACTTCAGTTTGCTTAAAAATTTGAATCTATTTTCATTTATACAGACGCCGCTTTTGGTGGGAGTTTCGCGCAAATCGATGATTTGTAAAACGCTGAATGTAACTCCCGACGAAGCATTGAATGGTACAACTGCTGTACATTTTGCAGCCTTAATGGGTGGGGCAAACATTCTGCGCGCTCACGATGTAAAAGAGGCGAAGCAAGCAATTGCGACTTTTGAAGCGGTGAATAATGTGCCAATATGCTAATGTGCCAATGAATAAAAAATTGATTTTTAACTTTATAAACTTTACGAACCTTACAAACTTTATAAACTTTACGAACCTTACAAACTTTATAAACTAAAAAATATGGGTTTTCAAATAACGATAAAAGACATTATTGATATATTTCTGGTGGCAGTTCTGCTTTATCAGTTGTATAAATTGCTGCGTCG
>CAZEEN010000059.1:0-16461 GCA_964511115.1 uncultured Paludibacter sp.
GATGGCGGAATTGGTAGACGCGCTGGTCTCAAACACCAGTGGATTCACTTCCATGCCGGTTCGATCCCGGCTCTGGGTACTTAAAACCCTCATAATCAAACGATTATGAGGGTTTTTTTGACTTTATTACTACTGTTACCTCTCTTTTTTTCTTGAAAATAAAGGGTTCGTATAAAAAAATAGGGTAGGAGTGGGGTTGGTGATTTTTATTTAAACGATGCCCCAATAATATCCAACAATTCGTTGGTGATAGATTGCTGACGCGATTTGTTGTACTGCAACGACAATTCCTGTAATAAATCGCCTGCATTGTCAGTTGCCATTTGCATAGCCATTGTACGTGCAGCGTGTTCGGAAGCACTGGCTTGGAGGGCAGCGCTAAATACGCGCAAACGAAGCACCATAGGAATTAATTCACTAATTACTTCGTCTCTCGAAGGCTCAATGATATAGTCGGAATTATATCCTATTGATAGTGAGTGTGATAAGTCAATTGGCAAAAAAGTATCTGCCGTAAGTTTTTGTGAACCTTTGCTCTCGTAATGAAAATAAATTATTTTTACACGGTCTATTTCTCCTTTTAAAAATAAATCCATAAGTGTGTTTGCCAATACACTAGTTTCTTCAAAAGTAGGATGATTAGCAATATGTTCGTATTCGGCGTAAATATTTAACTCAGCTTTGCGACACGCCTGAGCTACTTTTTTTCCAACCGGAAAAATAATCACGTTTTCTTTTCGCACATCGCGATGTGTGGCAATTGATTGGTGCAATCGTTTAATTAAATTAGCATTGTAACTGCCACATAGCGAAGAGTTTGACGCAAAAACCAATACAGCCACGTTTTTAACATCACGAATTTTGGCATATATTGATGGTGTGTCAATTTCGTTATTCAAATAATTATGCAAAATTTCTGTCATCCCATTTTTATAGGGTAAAAAACCTGTTACCGCCCGTTCAGCTTTTCGAAGCTTTGCCGACGATACCATTTTCATTGCCGAAGTAATCTTTTGTGTAGATTTTACCGACTGAATTCTGGTTTTTATTTCTTTTAATGATGCCATTTTTCTAATTTGCCAATTTTTTAATATGCCAATGTGCCAATAAGTTAATTAATTAACTTTATGAACCTTATAACTTTATGAACTTTACAAACCTTATGAACTCTACAAACCTTGAACTACTTGTATAGCCACTTTTTCAATAATGTCTGTAACTTCATCATTAATTGCTCCGCTTTTGATTACATCGAGTACTTCTGCTTGGTATTTTAGTTCGAGCATTTCCAAAAAATTAGTTTGAAAATCGTCCACTTTATCCAACGCAACATCTTTCAACAATCCTTTTGTACCGCAATAAAGCACCGCCACTTGTTTCTCGACCGACATCGGGCTGTTTAAGGGTTGCACTAATAAGCGTGAATTTTTCTGTCCTTTATCAATCGTCATGGCAGTTACAGGGTCCATATCGCCACCGAATTTTGTAAATGCTTCCAACTCACGAAACTGTGCTTGGTCCATTTTGAGCGTTCCGGCAACTTTTTTCATGGGTTTAATTTGTGCATTTCCACCCACACGCGACACCGAAATACCTACGTTTACAGCTGGGCGATTACCTTGATTAAACAAATCGGTATCGAGGAAAATCTGTCCATCGGTAATAGAAATTACGTTTGTCGGAATATAGGCTGATACGTCGCCCGCTTGCGTTTCGATAACTGGTAAAGCTGTGAGAGAGCCACCACCTTTTACGCGTCCGACCAAGCTAGCTGGCAAATCGTTCATTTTTTCAGCCACTTCCTGTTGTGCGTTAATTTTTGCCGCACGTTCGAGCAAGCGTGAATGCAAGTAGAAAATATCACCTGGATATGCCTCACGACCCGAAGGACGACGAAGAATAAGTGATACTTCGCGGTAAGCCACTGCCTGTTTAGACAAGTCGTCGTACACAACCAAAGCATGTCGGCCGGTATCGCGGAACAGCTCGCCAATGGCAGCACCTGCAAATGGAGCGTAATACTGCAACGCCGCAGGGTCGGAAGCATTGGCCGCAACAATCACTGTGTAAGCCATTGCGCCATACTCTTCCAATTTATTTACAATTGATGCAACTGTAGAACCTTTTTGTCCGATAGCCACATATATACAATACACAGGATTGCCAGCTTCAAAATTGGCACGTTGGTTAATAATTGTGTCAATGGCTATGCTTGTTTTCCCAGTCTGACGGTCGCCAATAATCAACTCACGTTGTCCACGACCAATTGGAATCATTGCATCAATCGCTTTCAAACCAGTCTGAAGAGGTTCGTTTACAGGCTGACGGAAAATTACTCCCGGCGCTTTGCGTTCGAGAGGCATTTCGAGTTTTTCTCCAGTAACAGCACCTTTACCATCTATCGGTTCGCCAAGTGGATTAATAACACGACCCAACAAACCTTCGCCCACCATAATTGATGCCACGCGCTTTGTACGTTTCACGCTAAAACCTTCCTTGATATTGCTCGAAGGCCCCAACAACACAGCACCTACATTGTCTTCTTCCAGATTCATCACAATGGCTTTCATACCATTTTCGAACTCAAGCAGTTCGTTTGCTTCAGCTCTGTTCAGACCATATATACGTGCTACGCCATCGCTTACTTGAAGCACTGTTCCTACCTCATCGAATTGAACCGAGGTATCAATTCCATCGAGTTGCATTCGAAGAATTTCGGAAACTTCACTTACCTTTATTGTTTCAGACATATTATTTTTCTATTTTCAATCTTTATTTTTCAATCTTAAATTTACAAAGCGAATTCATTCTTAATAGTTTGCAATTGCCTTTTGATACTGGCATCCCAACGTGTATTATCTACTTCGAGTATAAACCCACCAATTAGTTCAGGGTCAACCGATTTGTGTATCTCTAATTTTCCTTTTTTTTGATTTTCGATAACCGAAGTCAGTTTTTTCTCTGTCAATGCATCAATTTTACTTGCCGTAATAAGTTTTCCCGAGTAAATATTGTTTTTAACACGATATAAATCAATGTATTTCAGCATTATTAAATGCAAAAATGTTTCGCGGTTATTGGTAAACAAAAGTTGAATAAACTTTTCAAAAAAAATGTCAGACACATTGCCGGCAGCCGTGAGCATTAATTTCTTTTTTACTTTAAAACTCAATACCGGACTTTCGAGTGCAGCACGCAACTTGGGCTGTTCGGCAAAATTGCGGACAATTATTTTTGCCTTTTCGTAAAGTATTTCCTCCTGCTTTTTTTCAGTAGCAAACGACAATAAAGCCGTTGCGTAACGCGTTGGAATCATTCCTGTATTCATTCTCTAACTTAGCTTTGTATTTATGTTCAGGATTTCGAAATACTTATTTCGTCCAGCAATCGTTGAATCATTTTTTGTTGTTCGTTGGTTTCGTCCAATTTACTACGCATCACTTTTTCGGCAATATTAACCGAAATTTCGGCTACCTGATGGCGAATTTGGCGCAATGCTTCGTTTTTTTCGTGTTCGATTAATCGACGCGAATCAGCAACAACTTTATCGGCTTCAATTTGTGCCAATACATGCGCATCTTTTACCAATTTTTCCTTCAATTGCGTGGCTTCGGCCAAAATTGCCTGATGCTCTTTGCGTGCATCCGCAATAATCTGAATACCTTCAGATTTCACCTGTTGAAGTTCCATGCGGGCTTTTTCGGCCATCAGCAACGACCCTTCTATGTAAGCTTTTCGTTCTTCTACCATTTTTAAAATGATAGGAAAGCCGAATTTAGCCAACACAAAAACAACAATTCCGAATGAAATCATCATCCAGAAAAGTAATCCGGAGTCCGGAGTTAATAGTGCCATATTAGTTTATAGTATAAATCCACAAACAACTACTGCGAAAAGCGCAACGGCGTCAACCAATGCAGCAGCAATAATCATAGACATACGAATTTCGGCACTTGCTTCGGGTTGACGAGCAATACCTTCCATGGCTGAGCCACCAATCCTACCAATACCCATACCTGCACCTATTGCTGCCAAACCTGCTCCAATACCTGCACCTAACTTTGCTAAACCCGCTCCAGCGGCTGCTTGTAATAAAATTGTAAGTAACATAATTTATTTGTTTTAAAGAAACCCCAAACCCCTAAAGGGGATTGAAGATTGTGATTGTTATTTATTTTAATTTAATTTTATCTCTATATTATTCCCCTTTAGGGGTTAGGGGTTTATGATGCGGCTCCACCCTTGCCAAACCTATAAATACAGCCGAAAGCATTGTAAAAACATAGGCTTGAATATAGGCTACCAACAGTTCGACAAATGCTATAAATACACTAAAAATGACTGATAATATTGACATGCTCGAATTTATAGCTGGACCTAAATTTACGGTTACAAAAACCAATGCTGTTAGCCCAAGCAATATTGAGTGACCTGCTAGCATATTTGCAAACAAACGAATCATCAATGCAAACGGTTTTGTAAAAATACCAACTATCTCAATAACTGGCATCAATGGAATTGGCGCTTTTAACCATAAAGGCACATCGGGCCACAAAATTTCGCGCCAATATTCTTTTGTTCCAGAAAAATTCACAATAAGAAATGTGCAAATTGCTAATACAAAAGTAATGGCAATATTACCAGTAACATTGGCGCCTCCAGGAAATATTGGTATTAACCCCAATAAATTATTTATAAATATAAAAAAGAATACTGTGAGCAAATAAGGTGCATAACGCTTGTAATCTTTTCCCACGCAAGGCTTAATTATATCATCATTCACGTTCATAATAAACATTTCCATAAATGCCACAAAGCCTGTTTTAGGCATATATACTTCCTTTTTGTACGAACGAGCAACATGTAAAATAATAATTATAAGTACAATGCTACTGAATAGCAATGAAAATACATTTTTAGTTATCGATATGTCAAAAGGCTTTACTTCGTTTCCAGAAGCATCAATTTCCACTATTTTACCTTTGTTGGTTCCAGCTCGTGCAATTGTTAGTCCATCGTGAATTGGTGCATGATGAAACGCTGAAGACATAAAAACGTGCCAACCCGTTGTTTGACTATAAACAATAACAGGCAATGGAATTGAAATGTGTTTTTCTCCAATTTTTGTCACATGCCATTCGTACGAATCACTTACATGGTCGAGAATAAATTCACGCACATTAAGTGGCTTATTTTCATTCGTAGATTCAGAGGCCAAAGTCGATTGGATTAATCCAAAACCAAATATTAACAAAAGCAATATTTTAAAAATTCGATTCATTGATTTTGTTTTTTAAGTTGCTTTTCGACACTATAATACGATAGGGTTTCGAAAACTATAAATACAAGATAATAAATGGCATATACGACCATGAATAACTTCGATTTCACATCCAAAGCCAGAATGAAATACAGTGCTAATCCTCCAAATGTCAAAAATTTAAGTGTGTGCATTATCAAATAGGCTTGAGCCAAACGGAGTGGTTTCGTTTTATCAATTCGGTATAACACCTCAATCATCATTACACCTGCAATGTAATATGCTAAGGGTAAAATAACATAACCGGAAAATGCATAGTTAGAAAAAAACTTTTCAATTATCCACCAACCTATCCAGCCCATTAAAAGAATAAGAATTGTTAGTCCTAAAAATTGTATGTTACGTAGTTCTTTCATGTTTTTAATCCGCTTTTTCGATACAAACAATTACTTTGTTGTTGTTAACTTCTGCAAATCCACCATTTATATGTAGCGAATTATCAGCCGACATTGTTTTGTATGACACAATACCATTGTTAAGTGCTGAAATGATAGGCGCATGATTTTCGAGTACAGTAAATTGACCAGATTCTCCAGGCAATGTTACTAAAAGAACGTCACCTGAGAAATATACTTTTTCGGGAGATACAATATCGAGTTTCATAATTCAGCACTTTTAATATAACCTATTGGATTTCTTTTTGTCAAGTCCTTTTTGTTAGCCAGTTGCGATAATGCAATATAAATATCATCAATCTCAGTTCGAACATCCTCGCTTAAATCGTTAATTGCAGCGAGTGTATCTTCACCCGATTGTTCTAATTGCTCAATTTTCAATTTTAGCTCAGCAATACTGTGAAACAACTCATTATTTTGTATGATGAACTGTCTCATTTTTACAAAAGCTCTCATTATTGAAATATTAACCTCAATAGCTTTTTCAGAACGTAAAACTCCTGAAAGCATAGCAACTCCTTGTTCTGTAAATGCCATTGGCATTGTTGCTCCAAAATTGTATTCAGGGGGTATCACAATTTGTGATACCCCACTGTAAAACAATTGGTTAAGTTCATTTTTGGTAAGAATAAACATAAAATCTTCTGGAAATCTGTTTATATTACGTCTAACTGATTGTTTTAAAACTCTATTTTCAATAGAAAAAAGAGCTGCCAAATCAAAGTCAAACATTACCCGAACGCCCCGAATTTCAAAAATTTTATGCTGAATTACTTCAATGTCTTGCATAAAAATTACGCATTTTATTAATTTTTCGCTGCTTTACGTGCTTGGCGCATTAAATCATGACCTTTGGCAATCGCTTCGTCGATAGTACCAACATTCAAAAATGCCATTTCGGGCATTTCATCTAATTGACCATTCAGAATCATCTTGAAACCTTTAATGGTATCCTCGATAGATACCATAACGCCGGGAATTCCCGAAAACTGAGTTGCCATAGCAAACGGTTGCGAAAGGAATCGTTGTACTTTACGCGCACGTTGCACTGTCAGGCGGTCTTCGTCCGACAACTCTTCCATTCCTAAAATCGAAATAATATCCTGAAGTTCTTTATTGCGTTGTAGAATTTGTTTTACGCGTTGTGCTGTTTCGTAATGTTCTTCGCCCACAATTTGCGGATTCAGAATACGCGATGTAGATTCCAATGGATCCACAGCAGGGAAAATACCTAGCTCTGCTATTTTACGATTCAAAACTGTTGTAGCATCTAAGTGCGAGAATGTAGTAGCCGGAGCAGGGTCGGTCAAGTCATCGGCAGGCACATACACTGCTTGAACTGATGTAATAGAGCCATTTTTGGTAGAAGTAATGCGTTCCTGCATACGCCCCATTTCGGTAGCCAACGTAGGTTGATAACCCACTGCCGATGGCATACGTCCTAACAGTGCCGAAACTTCGGAACCCGCTTGTGTAAAACGGAAAATATTATCGATAAAAAACAAAATATCACGTCCACCTTCGCCACCGCCATCACGGAACGATTCGGCAACTGTAAGCCCTGATAATGCAACTGATGAGCGAGCTCCGGGAGGTTCGTTCATTTGTCCAAAAACAAGGGTGGCTTGTGATTTAGCTACTTCTTCGTAATCTACTTTCGACAAATCCCACTTTCCTTCCTCCATGCCTTTTTTAAACTCCTCGCCGTAACGAATTACGCCTGATTCAATCATTTCGCGCAATAAATCGTTCCCTTCACGAGTACGTTCGCCCACACCGGCAAATACCGAAAAACCACTATGACCTTTGGCAATATTGTTAATCAATTCCATGATTAACACCGTTTTACCAACGCCAGCACCTCCAAATAAACCAATTTTACCCCCTTTTACATAAGGTTCTAGCAAATCGATTACCTTAATTCCGGTGGTCAGAACGTGCTCACTGGTTGTTAAATCCTCAAATTTTGGCGGTTCACGGTGAATTGGATAAGCGCCTTTTTTGTCAAGGTCTTTCATTCCATCAATCGAATCACCAATAACGTTCATCAATCGTCCTTTCACTTGCTCGCCTACGGGCATCGAAATTGGAGAACCTAATGCAACAGCAATCAATCCTCGGCTTAAACCATCAGTCGAATCCATAGCAACACAACGCACTGTATTTTCACCAATGTGCTGTTGTACTTCTACAATTAATTCTTTGCCGTTGTCGCGGGTAATGCTTAAAGCATCGTTAATGGCTGGTAATTTGGATACGCTATCATCTAAATTGAAAAAAACGTCTACAACCGGTCCAATAATTTGAGAGATATGTCCTGATAGTACTGACATAGTGATTTCTTATATGTTTTTTAGTTTAATAATTTACATTTAGAAACAGTACGCATACTGCTTTTAAGATAAAACTTCTTTCTAACAACTCTAACGTTAAAATTGTTCACACAATGTTTTGAAAATAGTTTTAATCTAATTTCAAAACTTCTAAAAATGCCTTTTGAGGTACTTCCACATTCCCGATTTGCTTCATACGTTTTTTTCCTTTTTTCTGCTTTTCGAGGAGCTTACGCTTACGCGAAATATCACCACCATAGCACTTGGCCGTAACATCTTTACGCACTGCCTTAATCGTTTCACGCGAAATAATTTTAGCTCCAATAGCTGCTTGTACAGCAATATCGAATTGCTGGCGAGGTATTAATTCCTTTAATTTTTCGCACATACGACGACCAAGAGACACGGCATTATCAACATGTATCAAACAAGATAATGCATCAACGGGCTCACCATTCAACAAAATATCGAGACGAATTAATTTTGACGGACGGAATCCATTGGAATGATAATCAAACGAAGCATAACCTTTCGAAATACTTTTCAGTCGGTCGTAAAAATCGAATACAATTTCGCCCAATGGCAAATCGTAAATCAATTCCATACGATTACCCGAAATGTAATTTTGTTTTATAAGTTCGCCTCGTTTACCCAAACAAAGCGTCATTATTTGACCAATATAATCGGTACGCGTAATAATAGAAGCACGGATATACGGTTCTTCAATGCGGTCGATAGCCATAATATCGGGTAAGCCCGAGGGATTATGCACTTCTATTAATTCGTTTTTGATGGTATAAACATTGTACGAAACATTGGGAACGGTGGTAATAACATTCATATCGAATTCACGATCCAGACGTTCCTGAATAATCTCCATGTGCAGCATCCCTAAAAATCCGCAACGGAAACCAAAACCCAATGCTACCGAAGACTCAGCCTCGAAAGTTAATGAAGCATCGTTCAATTGTAGTTTTTCAATGGCAGTTCGCAAATCTTCAAAATCTTCCGTTTCGATAGGATATACTCCGGCAAAAACCATCGGTTTTACTTCCTGGAATCCGGCAATAGATGTCGGTGCTGGGCGTTTTACATGGGTAATTGTATCACCCACTTTTACTTCTTTTGATGTTTTTATTCCCGAAATAATATACCCTACATTACCTGCACTGAGTGTTTTAGTAGGTTGCATATCCAAGCGCAAAATGCCAATTTCCTCGGCATAATACTCTTTTTCGCTATTTATAAATTTTACGAAATCGCCTTTGTTAATCGTTCCATTTTCAATTTTGAAATAAGCAATAATGCCCCGAAACGAGTTGAAAACTGAGTCGAAAATCAAACATTGCAATGGTGCTTCGGGATTGCCTTTTGGAGCTGGCACACGACTTACAATTGCTTCTAGAATATCGTTCACTCCCATTCCGGTTTTACCGCTTGCTCTGATTATATCTTCGGCCTTACAGCCAAGTAAATCCACAATTTGGTCTTCTACTTCCTCGGGCATAGCATTGTCCATGTCCATTTTATTCATAATCGGAATAATTTCCAAATCATGCTCAATGGCCATATATAAGTTCGAAATGGTCTGTGCTTGAATACCTTGCGTAGCATCAACAATCAACAATGCACCTTCGCAGGCAGCAATTGAACGCGATACTTCGTACGAAAAATCGACGTGTCCCGGCGTATCAATCAGATTAAAAACGTATTCTTCGCCATTCAAACGATAGTTCATTTGTATGGCATGACTTTTAATTGTAATGCCACGTTCGCGCTCGAGATCCATGTTGTCGAGCACCTGCGCCTGCATTTCTTTTCCGGCAACAGTATTGGTGTATTCTAATAATCGATCGGCCAAGGTGCTTTTACCGTGGTCAATATGTGCTATAATGCAAAAATTGCGGATGTTATTCATTCGTAATTATCAATTTTTTAAGAGTACAAAAATACATAAAAAATAGGGAATAAAAAAGGCAGCCAAACATAGTCAACTGCCCTTTAAAGAATTTATCGATATAAGATAGATAATTATAATCGATTTGAGCTAAATTACTTTGCGTAACTTACAGCACGTGTCTCACGTATTACCGTGATTTTTACTTGCCCTGGATACGTCATTTCGTCCTGAATTTTTTTAGCCAAATCGAACGAAAGCAATTCAGTTTCTTTATCATCTATTTTATCAGCACCTACAATTACGCGCAATTCGCGACCAGCCTGTATGGCGTATGTTTTAACAACACCCGGATAGGTTAGTGCCAAGTTTTCGAGATCGTTCAATCGTTTAATGTATGCCTCTACAATTTCGCGACGAGCACCCGGACGAGCACCCGAAATAGCATCGCACACCTGAACAATTGGTGCTAACAAAGTTTCCATTTCCACTTCATCGTGGTGAGCTCCAATGGCGTTACAAATATCCGGTTTCTCTTTGTATTTTTCGGCTAAACGCATACCAAGTAGTGCGTGTGGCAATTCTGGTTCATCATCGGGCACTTTACCAATATCGTGTAGCAATCCTGCACGTTTGGCTTTTTTAGGATTTAATCCAAGTTCCGAAGCCATTGTGGCACAAAGATTTGCAACTTCGCGCGAGTGTTGTAGCAGGTTTTGTCCGTACGACGAACGGTACTTCATTTTACCAACCATACGTATAAGTTCCGGATGTAAACCATGAACTCCAAGGTCAATAGTAGTGCGTTTTCCAATTTCAACAATTTCTTCCTCTACTTGTTTGCGAACTTTATTTACAACTTCCTCGATACGGGCAGGGTGAATACGACCGTCGGTTACCAATTGGTGCAACGAAAGTCGTGCTATTTCACGACGAACAGGGTCGAATGCCGAAAGAACAATCGCCTCCGGAGTGTCGTCAACAATAATTTCGACACCGGTAGCAGCTTCCAACGCACGTATATTACGACCTTCACGACCAATAATGCGTCCTTTAATTTCGTCGGAATCAATGTGGAAAACAGTTACTGAGTTCTCGATAGCCGCTTCGGTTGCTACACGTTGTATACTTTGAACTACAATTTTCTTAGCCTCCTTGTTGGCAGTCATTTTAGCCTCTTCCATAATGTCGTTGATATACGACATGGCATTGGTTTTGGCTTCGTCTTTCAACGCTTCCACCAATTGCGATTTGGCTTGTTCGACCGACAATCCCGATATTGCTTCTAATTGGTCTTGTGCGTTACGCGTAAGAGTTTCTAATTCTTTTTTCTTGTGTTCGATAACAGCGAGTTGCTGTTCGTGTGTTTCGCGCAAAGCATCTGCCTCGTTCATTTTGCGCTGCATATCGCTTTGTTTTTGATTCAACTGCATTTCGCGTTGCTGAATTCTCACTTCACGCTCTTGCACTTTTTCGTTTCGCTGCGCAACTTGTTGCTCATGTTCCACTTTTAGGGCGATAAATTTCTCTTTCGCCTCAATTAATTTATTTTTTTTGAGCAGTTCGGCTTCAGCCTCTGCTTCGAGAATTGCCTTTTTGTTTATTGTCTTGAAAAGCATATATGTGCCTCCCGAGCCAACAACAAAAGCAATCACTCCAATTATTATTTCAAGCATACTAATTATTTGATTATAAGGGTTATTATTATATTTTATTCATTCCGATACATAAAAAAACGCATTCCGAAAAACGACAATGTCAACCCCATAGAGTTGAAAAAACGTTCTGCGACATGCGTAAAATTGATATAAATGTCTTGTTATGAAGCAAGTAAAGCTTTCAATTCATCATCGAGTTTCTTTATACGATCTGCCAATGGGGCAACATCTTCGCTCGAATCTTGCTTTATTAGCACAACAGCTAATCTGAAAGCTACGTACGTTAATATTTCGGTGTACGATTTTTGGCTGTAAATTTTTTGGTAATCGTTGATAAACTTCACCACTATTTTTTCGGCCCTACGATATATTTCCTCCTCGTTACGTTTCACCGTCAAAGGTAAACGTACTCCATCAATTTGGATATGTATCTTAAATTCTTCTTCGCCTCTATCCATCGCTCTATTCGTTCAAAAGCGCCAAACACTTATCAATTTCACGCACAATTTTATTAATGCGCCGTTTCGATTCCACACGTTCCTCATCGGTAACACCCAAATTTCGGGCAACGCGCAATCGATCGTAACTATTCCGGATTTCGAGAAATTGTTGATGTGCCTGCATTAAATCTTCTTGTTTACGCTCCAATGCTATCTTCAACTGCTCGTTTTGTTCCCGTAATGACTCATACTCCGAAATAAGTTTTCGCAGTTTCGTTTCAAATGCGTTGATTAGTTCATCGTACTTATTTGTCATACTTCCGGTAAATTGGTTACAAAAATACAGTTTTAGATTGAAATAAGAAAATATATTGTCGTTTTTCTGTAATAAATATTATAATTCAGTTGATATACAACAAACAACAGTCAACCTGCTTTGCAATAAAAAAATATTTAACATATTTTTTTTGATTAAAGATGATAACTTTGAAAATAATGCTCTATATTTGCATCAAGAAAAGCTACCGCATTGTTAAGAGATTGGAAAACTCAACACTAAAAAATTAACGAGTAAGGTGTTTTTTTAATGGCGGGCTGCGCCTTCGGGTATCCATCATGGACGGCAGATTACAAAAAAAAATGCACCCCTTAAATCCTATTTAATAGGAGTTTTCTCAAAACAAACAATGCGGTTTTTCTTTTTCAACTACCTCTATCCCATAAAGTTGAAATTGCAAAACTTTCCAATCTATTTTATTCTCCCTACAAATTCTATTTTTTCAGTCATAAAAACGTTTTCAGCGGCTAATTTCACGCCCGCTGATAGCTGAACAATTTAATACAATGCCTTGTTTAGCTAGAAAAAACGATTATTTATGAGAAAACTAATATTACTTACAATAACAATTATAGCACTACAATCAACTTCTGCTCAGGCTAAAAGCGATGCCAATATCATTGGTGATGTAAAGGACAAAAAAACCGGAGAACACATTCCATTTATAAATATAGCGGTAAACAATACGGTAATAGGCACAACTACCGACGCTACCGGTCACTTTTTTCTGAAAAATTTACCTATTGGTAAACACACAATTCGTGTGAGTGGCTTAGGTTACAAAACGGTTGAAAAAGAGGTTTTGTTGCAAAATGGAGTAACCTTAGAACTGAACTTTATCGTTGAGGAAACGGCCATGTCGCTCGACGAGGTGGTGGTAAGCGCCAACCGCAACGAGTCGAGCCGAAAGGATGCTTCGGTGATTGTTGGCGTTCTCAACCAAAAACTTTTTGCGGCTTCCAATGCCGTTTGTCTTACGCAGGGATTAAATTTTCAGCCGGGCGTGCGGGTCGAAAACAATTGTGGCAATTGTGGGTTCAGTCAGGTGCGAATAAATGGCCTCGAAGGACCTTATTCGCAGATTTTGATTGACAGTCGACCTATTTTTAGCGCGCTTTCGGGCGTTTACGGATTGGAACAAATACCCGTAAATATGATTGAACGGGTTGAAATAATTCGTGGCGGCGGATCGGCGCTATACGGCTCAAACGCCATTGCGGGAACGATTAATATTATTACTAAAGAAGCACTTAACAACGCTTTTACAGCTTCGTACAACAATGATTTGTTGGGAGGAAGTTCGCCAGATAATTCGCTCAACTTAAATACATCCATTGTTTCGGACGATAACAAAACAGGTTTGAACTTTTATGGAGCCTACCGCAACCGTGCTCCATTCGACTATAACGGCGATGGCTATTCTGAACTTGCTAAACTGGTGAATCATACTATTGGTTTGCGCTCGTACTACCGACTCAGTTCGCAAAGCAAGTTGACATTGGAGTACCATAATATTCATGAATTTCGTAGAGGTGGAAATAAATTTGACCTACAACCCCATCAAACCGAAATTACAGAACAGATTGAAAACGAAATAAATGGCGGCGGTCTGGCTTACAACTGGTTTAGCCCTGATAGCAAACAGAAAATTAACGCCTATACTTCGCTTCAAAACATTGTTCGCAAAAGTTATTACGGAGCCAATTTCAATCCAAATGCTTATGGTAATACACTAAACACCACCATAGTTACGGGCGCTCAGTATGTTCGTAATTTTGACTGGCTTTGGTTTTTACCGTCGGAACTTACAACAGGTGTGGAATATCAATACGACGATATTGAGGATGTGATTAGCGGTTATAATCGTAATTTTTTACAAACAACACAAACCGTTGGTGTGTTTTTACAAAACGAATGGCGAAATAAAAAAGTAAGTGTATTGCTCGGTGGCCGATTAGACAAACACAATCTGTTGAACAAAGCCGTTTTAAGTCCGCGCTTAACCACCAAATATAATTTTTCGGAAAAACTGAATTGGCGCGGCTCGTATTCGGCCGGTTATCGTGCTCCACAAGCTTTCGACGAAGACCTGCATATCGATGCCGTGGGTGGTGTTGTAAAAATGATACAGATTTCGCCGAATTTGCGTCCGGAGTATTCGCACAGCTTTAGCACTTCGTTCGACTCGTATTTTAATGCCGGCGATTGGGCATTTAATTTGCTTGCCGAAGGATTTTTGACCCGAATAAATGATATCTTTATTTTAACTGAAACAGGACTAGATGCACTTGGAAATATCAGCGTATTACGCACCAATGGCAAAGGCGCACAAGTAAGTGGTATAAATTTGGAAGGAAAAATTGCTCCTTCAACCCGCTTGCAGTTACAGTTTGGATTTACCGTGCAACAAAGCTTTTACGACGAAGCTGAACGTTGGTCGGACGACTTGAATGTAAATGCTGAACGCAAAATTTTACGTACGCCCAACAATTATGGCTACTTAAGCCTCACAGCGAATCCAACAAAAAAACTAACCCTTTCGGCAACTGGTACATATACAGGAAGCATGTTGGCACCACATTTTGCAGGCTACATAGCTGCCGATAGAATTGAAACGACACCCCGTTTTTTCGATTTGAACCTGAAAGCGGCGCAGGACTTTGCGCTGAAAAGTTTAAATATGCAATTGAGTGCAGGTGTAAAAAACATTTTCAATAGTTATCAAAACGATATTGACAAAGGCGCACTACGCGATGCGGGTTATGTGTATGGCCCGTCTGCTCCACGAAGCTTTTTTGTTTCGTTGAAATTTAGCAATGTTGGGTTGTGATACTCACCTATCCCTAAGAGAGTGTGTCAAAAGGATTTTTTTGAACGCAAATTACGCAAATTTTCACAAATCAAATTTTGCTATTAGCTTGTATGTTTCTGGATAACAATGATTTATGTTTTATTTAAATTTGCGGTTATTCGCGTAATTTGCGTTCTTCTTACTTCTGTGACAACCTCGATAAAAGCAAAACAGCGATTCTTCACAGAGTCGCTGTTTTTTTTCGAAAATCAATAAGCAATAGTATTTAGGTTACTATTCAACCTGTTTTTATTTAAAAAGTATTTTCTTTGGATTTAGCCCAATATCGCGTAATTTGAATTTTAGTTTGCCTGCCCTATCGAAGCAAAGCACATCGCCCCAAACCGTATACGATTTTGAATCTGTTATGTACACATCGCCATTGGCAGGGTTTATGTCGATGCCGAATGGAGTTATTAGTTTTGTGTCGTCGGTTATAAAATTCTCCGAAATCAGTTTTTCCGATATACAATCAAAAACCTTTATTTGCGAAGTTTGAGTACCATAATCAAAATTGTAAATGTAAGCCGTATCGTTGCGAATACAAAAATTTAAAGCCTGAATATCATTAAAACTTTCAACTAATTCATCGGTGAATGAGTTTATTCGTTGCAATTTGGTCGGATTTGAACCGTAGTCGCCACGCGAAACCACATACACATCACCCTCATTATCAGCCAATATCTTTCCGGGGTTTACCCCAACAGTTATTTTTTTAATTTCTGTAAAAGTTACTAAATCGATAACCGAAATTGTATTATCGTAATTTGGAAAATTCAAACCGCCCGAATTTGAGACATACAATTTATTATTGGCAACACATATTCCATCCGGATTTTTCCCACATTGTACCGTAGCTTCAATTTGCAAACTTGCCGTATCAATTTTAGCCACCGAACCATCGAACGAGCAAACGTAGGCTTTTCCATTTTGAAAATCAACAAAGCGCGGTTCACGAGCTACACCTTTCGCATCGAACATAGCAATTCGTTTCAGCGATTTTCCTGTTGTGGCATCCAATACTTCCATCTGACTCGAAACATTGACCACTACATAAATTTTCGAACCATACATGCCCATGTCATTTGCCGTATCGCCCAAACCACGTTTATTTGTTGCTAAAAAGAAATCGGGAACAAGCGTTTGAGTTGTCAAATCGTATCTTGCCAAGGTGCTGTTATTCATATTAAAAAGCCCTTCGGAAAGAACATACAGCTGCGTTGGCTCATT
>CAZEEN010000060.1:0-16359 GCA_964511115.1 uncultured Paludibacter sp.
GATTTAAATTTGCGCTTACGCAAAAAATCGCCCGTAAAAAAGAACGAAGCTTTCACCTTGTTTTTTTGCAACGCTTTTCTTATTTTTTTTGCACCATCGGCAAATTCATTTCCTGTAAATACAAGGCTTATTTGTTTCTTCGTGTTGTCGGTTTGCACAATTCCACCTTCCACAATTCGGTTTTTCTCTGGTTGTTTGTTTTCCTCAAACTGCTTTGCACCCAACAAATAGACTAATGATGCAGTTCCGTCCAATGTTGGTTGGTTGGTTACAAAATCGCTAAATTCGTCGTGGTACAGCGCCCATTTCGATTGAAAACGAGCGTATTTATCATTCGCAATCACTGTACTGGAGTCGGTTAATCGGTTAAATACCGTTTTGCGAACAGGACCCAACACCAATGCTCCTTTTTGCGCAATTCCTTTTTCGTAGGTAAAAGCCGAATGTAACTTTATAGCTGTTCGTCCACTTTGTGGCAAACCCACCACCATGCTCACACCCCACGGATTACAGCCAAAAAGCCAATCCAACAAGGCAGTTTCCATGCCTATAAAAGTAGAATCGCCCGAATATCGACGATACAAATTGCATTGTGTAGCAAGGGCAGTAACGTAATTATTAGAGCCCCAAAGCATGGGTACGCCCACGCCAAACGGATTATTGCTCTTCCTTAACTCAGCACGTTTTAAACCAAAACGAATATTTTGCAAAAACTCTTCTTTAATTTCAGGGTTTTCGGAATTTGCCAACACATAATGTCCGTAATTGGTAAACGGAAACCACTGATAATGATTCACAGTATCGGAAAAAAGCCACGGAATAATTGGCTCTAAACGCCCGTAAGCAGCCGCTTCGTTTTGAAAATTAGGTTCAAAATTGAGTTGATACAATTGCGAAGCAGCCAATTGCATATCGTCGGCCCAATTATCTTCTTCGTAAAACACATTGCCTTTAGCAGGTGCACTCTGGCAAACTCCGGGGTATTTTTTTCCATAATCGTACAATCGGAAGGCACGACGTTCGAGCGTGTCGGCAAAAATGGGATAAAATATTCTTAACATATCCGAGCCGAGCGCAAATGCCGCTGCATATTTTCCGGCTATAGAGGCAACACCTGTCGAACGGTTTTTAATTCCAAAAAGTCCTTCGGGCTTGCCTGTAGCTCTGTAAATTGGACGTTCTTTCCCTCCTCCCCAGCCATAATCGGCTTCGTCGTTGGTAGGTAAACGAAAACCCATATCGTCGCGGTCGTCGGCCACCTGATAATAAAGCACTTCGTTGCTTGGGTTCATTTTCATCAACCAATCCAATCCCCATTTTGCCTCGTCGAGCACATCCGGAATTTTGTTAGGGTAAGGCAAACCATTAGCATCAAAATTATCGCCAAAAGCGGCCGGATTCATGCGGTAAGCATACAGCAATTGAAAAACAGCAGCTGCCGAAGTAGTGCCAAATTTAATATTATTCGATGCATTGTGCCAGCCACCCAATGCATCCAAAGCAATAGGTGAAGGTAGTTGCGTTTGAGTAGCGTTCTTCGATTGTTTTTTTGAATTAACGGTGCTATTTGTTGAAACAACTTTTTGAGGCACTTCAAATCCATCGTTTTGGTGGCAATAGCTATTAAGCATAGGATTGAAACCACAACGCTGTTGACGCAAATAATTCAGTAGAAAATCGGCCGAGCCGCGATAGCTGTTTTTATGAATAAAAATGGTGGGTGAAAAACTGTGATCGGCTTTTATGTAAAAAGCACCTTCGCTGCGGAAAGCACTGAAATCGAGTGTATAAACGCTCGAAAATTGCTCAAACGCGTTATTAGCTATTACAGTTGCGAAATCGCCTAATTTTTGGTCGGTGAGTGCATCGTGTATCGAAAAACTTTTGAGAGCAAGCTTCGATTCGCTTATCAAAATAGCCCGTTTAATGCTGTTTGGCGTGTATCCGAGTTGATTGACGCGTATATAAGCATCGAGCGAAAAAGCCCGAACACTCACACAAAGCAACACCAAAAACACCATCAACAGCTTTCGCAACATAATAGCTAGTCCTTTTTTTTGCAAATGTAACACAATTCGTAGAAACAAACAAAGCAAACAGCGCTAATTTGTCAAGCAGAAGGTACATTCTAAGTTGTGAAACAATATCGCTAAAAAACTTGAAATTTATATTTGTAAAAAAAACAAAACCAATTGATTGTCGAATTCAAACAAAGCTTACAGAACTTAATTTGATAAACGAAACGAAGGATACAAAGTTAAGCCGGTTAAATTGTAAAAATTGATGGAGACTAATTAATTGCAAAAAGCAACCGTACAGCAAGCAACCACGCCAGCTGTTTCAGTACGAAGTCGGCTTTCGCCTAATGAAACGGGTTGGTAGCCGTTTTTGATTGCGGTGCTGACTTCTTCGGGGCTAAAATCACCTTCGGGTCCAATCAGAATTAGAATTGATTTTCCATGCTTTATTTCGGATTTCAGAATTTTTCTTTCAAAAGTTGAATTTTCAATACTCGAAACATTCATTCTACCTTCATACTCCCTCTCAGTAGGAGAGGGTTGGGGAGAGGTGTTCTCCCTCTCCTTTGGAGAGGGCTGGGGAGAGGTATAACAGTGTGCAATAAATTGTTGGTCAGCTTTATAGCTCTTAATTAATTGGTCGAATGTGCAGGACGGATTTAATGTTGGAAATTTTGCTTTTATGGATTGTTTTGCTGCCGAAACAATTATTTTCTCCAAACGCTCTTCTTTCACTACTTTTCTTTCGGAATTTTGACAAAATACGGGTGTTATTTCGTCGATGCCTATTTCGGTCGCTTTTTCGATAAACCACTCGAGGCGTTCGATATTTTTGGTAGGAGCAATGGCTATATGAAGTTTGTAATTTCTACGGCTGGCATCAACCAAGGTTTCTGTAATTTCGAACGCACAGTGTTTGTGATGTGGTGTTGTAATGCGGGCATTGAAAAAACCACCTTTTCCGTCCACAATCTGAATGCTGTCGCCTATTTTCAGGCGAAGCACTTTTACGGCATGCAGCGATTCTTCCTCAGGAAGAATGCTGGCCGATGAGAGATTGGGAACAAAAAAAAGATGCATATTATTCCTTGTTTCGTGTTTCGCGTTTCGTGTTTAGTGTTCCCCCTTTTGGGGGTTAGGGGGCATTCTTAATAGATTTCCCCTTTTGCTGCTAATAGTGTGTTTTTGAGTAACGAAACAATTGTCATAGGACCAACACCACCAGGAACGGGAGTAATGAACGAACATTTTGGTGCTACTTCGTCGAATTTCACATCGCCACTTAGGCGGAAGCCGCTTTTGGTAGTTGCCGAAGGTACGCGGGTTGTTCCAACATCAATGATGGCTGCACCTTCTTTTACCATATCGGCTGTCAGAAATTCGGGTGAACCAAGCGCAGCAATAATAATGTCGGCTTGCAGGCAAATTTCTTTCAGATTTTTGGTGCGGCTGTGACAAACAGTTACGGTGGCATCGCCCGGATAACCTTTTTGCATCATAAGCGAAGCAATGGGCTTACCCACAATATTACTTCGACCAATAACAACGCAGTTTTTGCTGGCTGTTTGTATTTCGTAGCGTTTCAGTAATTCGATAATTCCGCTTGGTGTAGCCGAAACATAACAAGGCAAGCCAATTGACATGCGTCCTACATTCACGGGATGAAATCCATCCACATCTTTGCGGTAATCAATTGCTTCGATTACTTTTTGCTCCGAAATATGTTTTGGTAACGGTAGCTGAACGATAAAACCATCCAATTCGGTGTTTTTGTTCAATTCCTCAATTTTTGCCAACAATTCGGCTTCGGTTACCGAGTCTTCGAACGTGATTTTTGTGGAAGTAAATCCAACTTGTTCACACGATTTTACTTTGTGTGCCACATAGGTTTCGCTGCCACCATCGTGACCAACAATAATTACTGCTAAATGTGGTGCACGTTTTCCACTTGCAACTATAGCTTCTACTTCTACTGCAATTTCAGCTTTTACCTGTTCCGAAATCGCTTTACCATCTATAATCTTATACATAATTCTTTAATTGGCACATTGGCATATTTTCTAATTGGCTTATTATCTTCTTTTTCCCATTTTAAGTTTCCCATTCTGCATAGTCGCCATGCGCATCATTTTGCTGGTTTGTTCAAATTGTTTCAGCAAGCGGTTTACTTCCACAATTGTTGTTCCGCTACCATTGGCAATGCGACTTTTGCGACTTCCATTTAAGATTCCCGGATTTTCACGCTCTTTTGGAGTCATGGAATGAATAATGGCCTCGATGCCTTTAAATGCATTTTCGTCAATATCCACATCTTTCAGCGCTTTGCCCATTCCCGGAATCATAGCAGCCAAATCCTTAATATTACCCATCTTTTTGATTTGGGCAATCTGCGAAAGGAAATCGTTGAAGTCAAATTGATTTTTAGCAATTTTCTTGGTCAGGCGGCGGGCTTCTTCTTCATCGTATTGTTCCTGAGCACGTTCAACGAGCGAAACAATATCACCCATCCCGAGAATACGGTCGGCCATACGTTCGGGGTAGAACACATCCAAAGCGTCCATTTTTTCGCCTGTACCAACAAATTTAATTGGTTTGTCGACTACAGAACGTATTGAAAGCGCAGCACCACCACGTGTATCACCATCGAGTTTGGTCAGAATAACTCCATCGAAATTAAGGCGGTCATTGAATTCTTTGGCTGTATTTACGGCATCTTGTCCGGTCATGGAATCGACCACGAACAGAATTTCCTGCGGTTGCAATGCTTTTTTGATGGCAGCAATTTCGTTCATCATCACTTCGTCCACCGCCAAACGGCCAGCAGTATCCACAATAACTACATCGTTGTTGTGCAGTTTGGCATATTTAATAGCAGCTTCGGCAATAGCAACCGGATTTTTACTTTCTAAATCCGAATAAACAGGAACATCTATTTGTGCGCCAAGAACTTTGAGCTGTTCTATAGCCGCAGGGCGATATACGTCGCAAGCAACAAGTAGCGGGTGTTTGCCGCGTTTGTTTTTCAGTAAGTTAGCCAATTTACCCGAAAAGGTCGTTTTACCCGAACCTTGCAAACCCGACATTAATATAATGGTCGGATTGCCTTTCATGTTGATGTCCACACTTTGTCCGCCCATGAGTTCGGCTAACTCGTCGTGTACAATTTTCACCATTAACTGGCTTGGTTTCAGCGATGTTAATACATTCTGACCCAGTGCTTTTTCTTTAACAGTATCGGTAAATGTTTTGGCAATTTTATAGTTAACGTCGGCATCCAACAATGCTTTACGAACGTCTTTCAGCGTTTCGGCAACGTTAATTTCGGTGATTTGGCCTTCACCTTTCAGAATTTTAAACGACCTTTCGAGCCGTTCACTTAATGATTCGAACATATAGTTTGTTTTATTATTTAAATGCTATACCACAAAGTATCACAAAGTTTAAACTCAAAGTTACACAAAGTAAATACATTATTTACTTGCCTAATTATAAGATGTATAGCATTTAGAAGCAATATATATGCCTATAAGACTTCAGCTTTATTTGCGTTAATTTGCGTAATTTGTGTTCTAATTCTTTGTTCCTGGCTTATGTAGCTCAAGTTTTTTTGAGAATGCAAAAGTACAAAAAAATGTGCTTAATCCTACAGCATCAACATTTTAAAAACCATAAAAATTATTTCATAGCAATGACATATATTTTTTTTCTATTTTTATACAGAATGTCGAAAATTATTGTACCTTTATCGCCCTTTTTGCCCTAAAAGGGGATATAAATTTTTCAAAAAAAATAAAACAAAGTATGAGAAAATTTTTAACGTTAATAACCGTGATAATAATAG
The DNA here is from genome assembly GCA_964511115.1 of uncultured Paludibacter sp. Taxonomy (GTDB): domain Bacteria; phylum Bacteroidota; class Bacteroidia; order Bacteroidales; family Paludibacteraceae; genus Paludibacter. The sequence continues at coordinate 5,860 of CAZEEN010000060.1, forward strand.
CTGTGGTAGCTGTTAATGCACAAACTAAACTAAAAGGAGTAGTACGGATTGCTGGTACCGAAACTCCTTTGCAAGGAGTAAAAGTAACTCTAATGCAACAAAATCTCTCCTCGCAAACCAATGCTTCGGGCGAATTTACGCTTAGTTATCTCGAAACTGGCGACGAAGAAGTGAGTTTTTCGTTGCAGGGTTATTTTACCCAGATAAAACTGGTGAATATCAAAAAAGATGCTACAACGGATATGGGGGTGGTATTTTTGGTGGCTGATTTATTGGTGGAAGCAAAAACAGATGTTTCGATACAAATAAATGAGAATGAATTAGATGAAAATGGGTCGGGCAGAGGATCATCGTCTATGTTAACATCTAAAGATGTATATACGAATAAAGTTAGTTATTCGTTTAGCCCGATGCGTTTTAATGTACGTGGCTATGAGCAGGTTTATGAATCTACCTATATTAATGGTATTAACTTTAATGGACTTGAGCGTGGTGGTTTTAATTATTCAATGTTGGGTGGTTTGAATGATGCCACACGAGTAAAAGATGAATTTGACGGGGCTCAAGCAAATTCTTATACTTTTGGAAATATTGGAGGTAGTACCAATATTAATACACAAGCTTCGGCAATTCCAATGGGAAATAAAGCCGGCTTGGCTTTTTCAAACCGTTCGTACAAATATAGAGCTTCTTTTATGCATTCAACAGGCTTAATGAATAATGGTTGGGCATTTGCAGCATCGGGTGTAATACGTTATGCTAACGAGGGTATAACAGAAGGTACTTTTTATAACTCAGCAGCTTATTTCCTATCGGCCGAAAAGAAACTAAATGATAAACACAATTTATCGCTTGTAACTTTTGGATCACCTACAAAGCGTGGACAAAGTTCTCCTTCAACTCAGGAAACCTATTATTTGGCAAATTCAATTTATTATAACTCATATTGGGGCTATCAGGATGGAAAAAAACGAAATTCGCGTGTCGTGAAAAGTTTTGATCCAACAGTAATTTTGTCGCACGACTTTAAGATGAACGAAAAGCAACGCTTACGTACCGGTGCTGCATTTCATTATAGCCTCTATAGTAATTCTGCACTTACATTTTTTAATGCCCCAGATCCTCGTCCTGATTATTATCGTAACCTTCCAAGCTATCAGTACGATGGACAAGTTGATGTGGATGGAACTATAAATGGTAATCCGAACGAGAATGTAATGAATGAACAAAAGGATTTTTGGAAAAACAGAAACCCAAATGTTACTCAAATTAATTGGGCTTCTTTGTATCGTGCAAATAGTCTTAACAACGAAATTAATCCGACAGGGAATGCTAAGTATTCGGTTGAAAGACGTCATAATAATTTAATGGAAACGGCATTAAATTCAACTTATACCAACCAATTGCTTGACGAGTTAAAGCTTACTGCCGGTATTGAAGCTAAATACTCGAAAGGTATACATTACAAAACAATGGACGATTTGTTGGGTGCAAATCAATGGATTGATATTGACCAATTTGCCGATAGAGACTTAACTGGAACACTTTTAGGAAAAGATCCTAGTATTGTTCAAAATGATTTGAGAAATCCGAACAGGGTAATAAAAAATGGCGATATTTTTGGTTATAATTATAATTTAGATATTTACGTAGCCAGTGCATTTGTTCAGAACGAATGGAAGCTTTCACAGTTTGAGGCATATTATGCCGCAAAGTTAACATATACCGAATTTAGTCGCTTTGGTAAAATGGAGAATGGGCGTGCGGCTGAATCGGGTGTTCAATCTTACGGAAGAGGTCAAACTTGGTCAAAATTTACTCCGTCGGTTAAATTAGGAGGCTCGTATTTGATTAATAATCAAAACAAGTTGACATTTAGTGGATACTATGAATTGAGATCGCCAATACCAAACAATGCTTATGTATCTCCTCGTATAAAAGATACTTTTGTAACTGGACTTTCACCTGAGAAAGTGCTTTCTTATGATTTATCATATAATATATCGTACAAAACAATAAAAGGGCGAATTACTGGTTTTCAAACAAGAGTTGACGATGGTGTCGAACTAAATTCGTATTACGATGACGAAAATCGGACTTTTGTAAATCATTCGCTTACAGGTATTAATAAAATTTATCAGGGTATTGAAGTGGGTGTTGCAGTTAAACTAAATAGTAGTTTTACCTTATCGTTTGCCGGAACAGTAGCCGATTATCATTATACCGATAATGCAAATGGAATTCTTAGTCCCGAAAATGGAGCATTTAAAGATACAGCTGATGTTGTTATGCTTAGTGGTCTAAAGTTAGCTACCGGACCTCAAATGGCTGGAAGCATTGCCTTGGATTATTTTCATCCTAAAATGTGGTTTGTGGGAGTAACACTTAATTATTTTGATAATAATTATGTTGATATAGCACCTATGCGTTTTACAAAAAATTACCTCTCATTTTATCAATCGGATATACAGAAAGAAATTTTGGGCGGTCAGGAAAAATTTGATGGAGGGTTTATGCTCGATTTTTCGTTAGGAAAAGTGATTTATATGAAAAATCGTAATTCGTTAAACTTTAACCTTAGTGCAAACAATTTACTGAATAGTAAGTTGATTACTTCGGGTTTCCAACAAGCACGTATTCCTTACAATGCTGATATTAAGTCAGCTACCGGAAACGTATATAAGTTTCCATCCAAATATTATTATGCTTTAGGAGCAAACTTTTTTGCAACTATATCTTACAAATTTTAAATAAAAAAATCAGAACAACATGAAATTGTATAATAAAATAGCAATATTATTTGTTGCCAGCACATTGTTTTTTAGTAGTTGCTACAGCGATTTTGATTCTCTTGAATCGGAAGATCAATGGGTTACCACACATACAATTGGGGCTTTTTTAGATGAGAATGCTTCGGAGGTGGGCGATTTGCCAACCCGAATTACCCGATTGTTTTCGGTTGATACCATTCCGGCCAATAAAAACATTATAATTAATGGAATAGTTATTTCGAATGATAACGATGGCAATATTTATAAAAATATTGTTATTCATGATTTTGTATCGAACCGAGCCCTGAAAATATCGGTCGATGCCGGAAATTTAAGTGCTGTTTTTCCAACAGGTAGAGCTATAAGTATTAATTGTAAAGGGTTGGCAATAGGTAAATATGCCGATATGTTACAGTTGGGTGTAGCCTATTATAAAACAGAATCAGGAAAAGTTGGATACGAAATTGGTCGAATACCCTATCCATTATTTTTAGAGCGCGTGCAAATTAATAAAGCTTCACCTATATACCCAATTTCAGAGTTGGTGGATACTGTAACAATTGCAGAAATATTAAGTGGTGGAGTGGATATGCATAGTAAACTTGTATGTATTAAAAATGCCTATTTTACAGGTAAAGGGGCGAATTTTGGCGAACCAGCTGTTATTACCAACGAAGCATTAAAGATATTTGCACCATCAACAGATGGCGTTGGTTTTCCTCAATCGAGAGAAATTAAAGATGGTACAGGTTCAATATTTGTGGCAACCAGTGAATATTCAAAATTTGCGAATTATAAATTACCAGCAGCAACGTATGTGGGTAATATTACAGCTATAGTGGGTTGGTACAATGATAAAGATTTGACATTGGATGTTGCTAAAATTTATCACCAACTTACATTACGCTCAATAAGCGACTTAGGTAAAGGTTTTGAACGGTATCATCAAGAAGTTAAATAATCTGTTTTAAAAATGAAGTTTGATATGAAAGCACAAAAATTAATATATTTTATTTTCGGGTCATTATTAATGGTTTTAACGGCTTGCGAAAACTTGCTTGAAGCTCCGCCTGCACCAACCGAAAAAATAGACAACGAAACATATACTTTCAGCGAAAGTTTTCGAAATAGCTTAGGCGCTTTTACTGTTTACAGTGATTCGGGTAAGCAGTCGTGGGCTGTTACAAATAATAGCAATGTGATGATGTCGGGCAAAGTAGATAATGTTTCGTATGCAAATGTAGATTGGCTTATCTCACCATCAATTAATATACCTGCAAATAATACGTCAGTTCTGACTTTTGATTATGTTGTACGTGAGTTTGGAGATTTAACTAACGATGCTACGGTTTGGGTATCGGAAGATTACAATAAAGACTCTATACCAACAAAAGCAACTTGGACAAAACTTTCGTTGGTTGAACCTATGGTAAATGCTGCGAACTGGAATATGACAAATGCTGGTTCTATTTCGCTTAAAGCCTTCAAAGGGAAAAAAATAAATATTGCTTTTCAGTATAAATCATCAAATACTACTGCTGGAACATGGCAAATTAAGAATTTTATTATTAAAGATAGAAAGCCAGTATCTATCCCTTATTTGGAGCCATTTACAGTGAATAAGGGCAAATTTACATCGATAAGTGTTTCAGGTGCAGAATCGTGGTCGTTTGATTCGTTTGGTAAATATTTAAAAATGACCGGTCATGTTGGCTCGGCAAACCTCGTTAACGAAGATTGGTTAATATCGCCACAAATTGATTTGACTAAAGTTTCGACAGCTAAACTAACTTTTGACCATGTAGCTCGTTATTTTAAAAATAATACCGATGCAACTGTTTGGATATCTGAAAACTACGAAGAAGGTTTGCCCGAAACAGCAGTTTGGACTAAATTGCCAACCTTACCTTTTGTAGATCCAGGTAGTTGGCCAAAAGTGCTTCCTTCGGCTGGCGAAATAAGTTTAACTCCTTATGCTGGAAAAACAGTTACAATTGCATTTAAGTATGTTTCAAATACGATTAATGCCGGTACTTGGGAGCTGAAAAATATTAGTATCCAAGAGGGTGAAGCAAAAGTGATTGAAGTAGGTAAAGGAACAGAAGCAAATCCGTATACTGTAGCTGGTGGAAAATTATATCAAAACACATCTGCTTGGGTTAAAGGGTATGTTGTAGGTTACGCTTGGGCTGGGGCAAGCGGTACAATTTATACTTTTAGTGCCGACTCTTGTACACAAGCTACAAATATTCTGATTGCTGATTCGGCTCACATAAAAGAGCCCTCTAAATGTATGGCTGTTCAGTTACCTACTGGAGCTGTTCGCGATGGATTGAGTTTAGTTACAAATAAGTTAAATCTTGGAAAGTTAATATCACTTTATGGTTCGTTAGAAGCTTATTTTGGTTTTCCGGGTATAAAAAATACTTCTTATTATGTGTTGCCCGATGGTACTGCAGGTGGTACAAGGCCAGTAGAACCAATTTATTCTGAAACATTTGCTTCGAACAGTCAAGGTAATTTTACAATAAATAACGTTGTAGCACCTACTGCAATTCCTTCAATATGGCTAACTTCTGCTTCTTATGGTATGATTGCAACTGGGTTTAAATCCCCAACCAATTATGCCTCCGAAGCTTGGTTAATTTCACCTGAAATTGATTTAACAACTCAGGCAACAGCTAAAATGAGGTTTGAGCACGCTATTAATTTTGTTACAATAGCCAATATTAAAAATGAAATGACATTGCATATTTCAACCGATAATGGTGTGAGTTGGACGCCTCTTGCTATCCCAACTTATCCGGCTGGTAACACTTGGACTTTTGTGAGTTCAGGGGAAATTAATCTTTCAAGTTATATTGGCGGAAAAATTAAGGTAGCGTTTAAATATCTTTCAACAACAACGAAGGCTGGTACTTGGGAAGTGAAAAATTTTGTAGTTTACAAATAATTACAAGAGAACAAACAATTAGAAATCTAAATAAGAAAAACGCTGCAAATCAATCATTTGCAGCGTTTTTTTTTTACACATTTTTTAAAATTATCAAAACAATAATCGTTTCACGCAATTACTTAATCCATTATAATTGGTTTGTATTTTGGAACCAAGGTTTTCATTACAATCCAACCGATAAGATAAGCAACAGCACAAAATGTAAATACAATGGTGTATCCCGGAGTTTTACTCCCCCACTCTATTAAGCTGTAATCGAACAACATACCACTGCCTTTATTGATAAAGAATGAACCAAGTCCACCAGCCATACCACCAATACCAACGATTGTAGCTACTGCCGATTTTGGGAACATATCGCCAACGGTTGTAAAGATATTTGCCGACCAAGCTTGATGTGCCGAAGCGCCTATACCAATAAGTAAAACTGGAACCCAAAATGCATAAGCACCCAACGATTCGATATGACCAAAAGGCTGTGCTAACAACACTAATAATGGGAAAAATGCAATAATCATCATAGCACGCATACGTCCTGCATACGGGTTCATTCCTTTGTTAATAAAGTAAGTAGGGAATTTACCGCCAAACACCGAACCAAACACGGTTATAGTATAAAGTACACCAATTGGGAATGCAATTTCGTCGGGCAACATGCCGTATTCTGCTTTTAAATAAGCCGGAGTCCAAAACAGGAAGAACCACCAAACACCATCGGTCATAAATTTACCAAAAGCAAATGCCCAAGTTTGTTTAAATTTAAATGCCTGTTTGTAAGTCATTTTTTCTACCTTAACAGTCTCATCGGCAACTACTTTATCTGTATCGTCATCCTGATTAATGTATGCACGTTCAGCATCATTTACTTTCGGGTTAATTTCAATTGGATTATACATTACCAACCAAGCCGCTAACCAAACGAAACCAACTGCACCAATTACCAAAAATGCAGTTTCCCAACCCCAAGCTTTAGCCATAAATGGAACAGTAAGTGGCGCTAAAATGGCTCCAACATTTGCACCCGAGTTAAAAACACCTGTTGCAAAAGCACGGTCGCGTTTTGGAAAATACTCTGCTGTAGCTTTAATTGCAGCCGGAAAGTTAGCCGACTCGCCAAATGCCAATAAAATTCGCGCAATGACAAACATTACCACACTCACCATCGAAATAGTAGCTACTATAGGTCCGGTAGCATCTGTCAAACCTTTTGCATCCGGAATGCCAGTCCACCACTCAGTAGCCAATCCGCAAAGTGCATGGAGCATAGCTGCCAACGACCAAACGGCAATAGCCCATGCATAACCTTTTTTTGTACCGAGTTTATCAATAAACCTACCGGCAAAAAGCATGGAAATAGCATAAGCTAGTGAGAAAACAGCGGTAATTGTACCATAATCACTGTCGGTCCAGTGAAATTCATCAGCCAAAATTGGCTGTAATAGTGATAAAACCTGACGGTCGAGATAGTTGATAGTAGTTGCCAAAAACAGCAACGTACATATCGTCCACCGGTACTGCGTCATTTTTTCGTTCATTTTTCCAAGTGTACTCATGCATTTAAAATTAGAAGTTAGAAATTAGAAGTTAGAAATTAGAAATCGGAAATTAGAAATTGAGAAATTAGAAAATGGAAATTAGAAATTTGAAACGATTTTCTCATTTTCCTAATTTCTTATTATCTTACTTGCTTATTTTTTCACTTTCTGAATAATAGCAAGTGCGTCAGCACAAAGTTTGGTGATACCAGCCCAGTCGCCTGCTTTCATCATATCGGCAGGGAAAAGGTTTGAGCCCATGCCTACACAGGTTACACCAGCATCAAACCACGATTTGAGATTTGCTTCTTCGGGTTTTACACCGCCAGTTACCATCAAATTCGACCAAGGCATTGGCGCTTTTAGTCCTTTTACAAAACCTCCACCGAGAACATCACCCGGAAAAACTTTGCAAATATCGCAACCAGCTTCCTGAGCATAACCAACTTCAGTAACTGAACCACAGCCTGGAGCGTAAGGAATTAAGCGACGGTTTGCAACTTTTGCCACTTCGGGATTAAACAGTGGGCCAACAATAAAATTAGCACCCATCTGAATATAAAGTGCAGCCGTAGGTGCGTCAACGATTGAACCAATTCCCATAATCATTTCGGGACATTCTTTGGTTGCAAATTTTGACAACTCGCCAAAAACTTCGTGCGCAAAATCGCCGCGGTTTGTAAACTCAAATGCACGAACACCACCTGCATAACAAGCTTTTAGCACATTTTTGGCAACCTCAATGTCGCTATGATAAAACACGGGAACCATGCCCGTTTCTTTCATGACTGAAAGTACTTGTAATTTTGAAAATTTCATATTTGTTAAATGACCCCTAACCCCTAAAGGGGGATAAGAGATATTAGTTTTGTATTGTAAAAAAATAAACTTATAGAGAATTAGTAACTTAGTTCCCCTTTAGGGGCTAGGGGCTACCGTTGTACTCTACCGCTCGAATCTCCTCCGCATAATGCTTCTACTTCTTCTATCGAAACAAGATTAAAATCGCCATTTACAGTATGTTTCAAGGCCGAAGCTGCTACTGCAAATTCCAACGCCTCACCTTGATTTGGTTTTGTAAGCAATCCATGAATTACTCCACCCGAGAATGAATCGCCACCACCAACACGGTCGATAATTGGTTCGATATCATAACGTTTCGAAGTATAGAATTCATTTCCGTCGTAAATCATGGCTTTCCAACCATTGTGTGTTGCCGAAAACGATTCGCGTAATGTAGAAATCACGTATTTGAAATCAAATTCTTTAGCCATTTGCATAAAAATGCCTTTGTAACCTTCGGCATCCGTATGTCCACCTTCCACATCTGAGTCGGGTTTAAAACCTAAGCAAAGTTCAGCATCTTCCTCATTACCAATACAAACATCAACATATTGCATCAACGGACGCATAATAGATTGCGCTTTTTCTTTTGTCCAAAGTTTTTTGCGGAAATTTAAATCTACCGACACTGTAACTCCATGACGTTTGGCAGCTTCGCAAGCTAACTTTGTAAGCTCAGCACCCGCATCCGAAATGGCTGGCGTAATTCCCGACCAATGAAACCAATCTGCATCCTGCATAATGGCATCGAAATCAAAATCAGAAGCTTTTGCTTCGGCAATAGCAGAATTTGCACGGTCGTAAATCACCTTACTTGGACGCATCGAAGCTCCGGTTTCGAGATAATAAATACCTACACGGTCGCCTCCACGAGCAATAAAATCGGTTTTAACACCGTATTTTCGCAAAGCATTTACAGCCGATTGACCGATTTCATGTTTGGGTAGTTTCGACACAAAATACGCATCATGACCGTAGTTTGCACAGCTCACAGCCACATTGGCCTCGCCTCCGCCATAAACCACATCAAAAACATCCGATTGAACAAAACGTGTGTTTCCGGGAGTTGACAAGCGGAGCATAATTTCTCCTAACGTTACAATTTTCTTACTCATTTCCTGTAAAAGTGATTAATTATTTTATTTTAAAAATTGGTCGACCAAAGATACAACGTTTTTTTAAGCCCCCAAAAGTATTTTAAAAATATTAAGTCGTTTTGGTAATTTATGCAGATAAATGCATAAATACTGTATTTATATTAAAATTTGAAATAGTTTTTCGCATTATAATAACTAATATTTTCCACCATTTTTCCAATAAAATCCATTTCCTGATGTGGGAGTAATCCCATTTCCACATCGTTACCAATAAGATTGCACAAGGTACGACGGAAATATTCGTGACGAGGATACGAAAGGAAACTGCGCGAATCGGTAAGCATACCCACAAAGCGACTCAATAAACCCAATACCGACAGTGAGTTCATTTGTTTTTCCATTCCATCTTTTTGGTCCAGGAACCACCAACCCGAGCCAAACTGAATTTTGCCAGCAACAGTACCATCCTGAAAGTTTCCAATCATAGTGGCAATCATTTCATTTTCAGAAGGATTAATATTATACAAGATAGTACGTGCCAGTTTATCCTGCGAATCCAAACGATTCAAAAACTTCGACAAAGCCTTGGCAGTACTAAAAGTTCCAATAGAATCGAAACCTACATCGGCACCTAATTTATTGAATAAGCGTGTGTTATTGTTGCGAATTACACCATAATGAAATTGCTGTGTCCAGCCTTTTTCCCAATCCATTTCGGCAAAAATAACCAACATAGCTGATTTAAATTTCAGAATTTCGTTGTGAGTCAAAACCGTTCCACCATATACTTTATTAAAAATGGCTTTAATTTCGGCCTCTGTGTAATCTTCGGCATAAAATTCTTCGAGACCATGGTCAGAAAGCTTGCAACCTTGCGCTGCAAAAAAGTCCTGACGTTTGCGAAGTGCCAAAATCATATCATCGAAGGTCGAAATTGCAACTCCTGATATTTCAGCCAACTGCTCCACATAACTTTTAAAATTCTCGGGAACTTCAACTGCCATTGCTTTATCAGGACGCCAGGTAGGCAGCATTTTTATTTCGAAACCATCTTCACGCGTTTTGATGTGATGTTCCAAAGTATCGATAGGGTCATCGGTTGTACAAACTGCTTCAACTTTGTATTTGCGCATTAGGTTACGAGCCGTAAAATCGGGAGATTGTAATTTGGCATTACACTCGTCGAAAATTTCACGTGCAGTTTTTGGCGAAAGTAATTTTTCGATTCCAAAAGCAGTTTTCAGCTCCAAATGCGTCCAGTGGTAAAGCGGATTACGCATAGTATGCGGAACAGTTTC
>CAZEEN010000061.1:0-16292 GCA_964511115.1 uncultured Paludibacter sp.
TACTAAAGTTTATTTCTTTTACGATTTCGGCCAAAGTAGGTGATAAATGCGTGTAAATAATGTATTTATTGCAAACATCTGAGTATTCAACAGCAGGAGCTTCAGTTGAAATAATGCCTACATTTTGTAATGCTGCCCAAAAATCTGTTAATAATATTATGGCTGGATGTGGCAAATCGCTTTTTACTAAAAACTCAGTTTTATTAGCCGGAATTTCGCCAAAAATAGAGCGTTCGTAGCCGTAAGGAGCTCCATAAAAGTATGCATTGTCCGATTTTGTGTCGGTGCTTTTTACGTAATTCGAGAATTTCAAACCTTCGATTACGGGCTCGGTACGCAAAAATTCGGGTGTTGAACCTATTTTCCCCGAATTAAAAAATACTTTCAAGGTATTATCCAAATACGAAATGCTGTGAATGCCCGGCGCGTAATAATTTCCCATATCTTCCCATGTCCAGCGTGGGTTGATTACTTGTTTTTCGTACATGCTCTCGCAAGCGATAATTTTTCCGTTTATTTTTTTTATACCAACTCCACGAACAGCCTCTACCCATTTTTGCATAAAATTATTATCGCCCATTTTTGCCGAACCCAAGGTTGGGTCGCCACCACCTTTTATGTAAATATTGCCATTGAGAGTGCCATCTTTCGCAATTTCGCCATCCAATTCAATGGTAGTTTTGAAACGAAAATCAGCACCAAGCAATTCAAGTGCGCTGGCAGTAGTTACCACTTTCATGGTAGATGCTGGCACAACAGAACTGTGTGAATTATATTCTTCAATAATTTTTCCTGTGGCTAAATCTTTTACCAATAGACTGATATTGGCATTTTGAAGCAAGGAATTTTTCCGAAAATTATCCGATGGGCGTTGGGCCAAAATGGAAGATGTGAATATTATAAGAAATAAAAATATGATTTTTTTCATGATTTTTTTGGTAATTTTTTTGTTGCTTTTTCAATTTTCTTTTGTTCGCTGTCCACACGGCGTTCTAATTTTTTTATGTCTTCGGCCGGAGGCAAATTTTCAGGTTTAATGCCTCGTTTATCTAACATCTCACGAACACTGATGTTGTTTTGAATGTGTTCGGCAGTAATTGGATTTTCTCCGTGCAAGTCTTTGGATTCTACATTATAGTTGGTCATCTCCGTTGCCAGATTCTTAGCTGCAATGGTCAGTGTGGGTAAAAAATCGGCAAGTGGTCTGTTTGAGTTTATTCCAAGACGATTTTTCATATCTTCGGTAGTGTGCCCGCCAAACAATGCTGTATCGCCTTTTGAGCGTATACGTCCAAATCCTTTATCATCAACCCCTCGCTCATATATATTTTGAGAAAGCTGTTTTTCCGACGCTTTTAGTTTTTCTCTTGTTTCGAGCCTCGAAAGTAAATTTAGGCGTTCTTCAATTAATTCTGCTTTGCGTGTTTGTACCGCAAAATAACTTTGTGCAAAAGCAATTTCTTCCTTTTTCGGGTCGCCATTTTGAGCAATCAGGTAACAGGCGTATCGGGTAAGCATAAAATCAGTAATTTCACGTTTTGCACCACTCCCGAGTACAACCATTTTCGTGACCTCACGAAAATGGTTATCAACCTTGACATTCTGTGTTTTGCACGAATCGACAGCACGATTTATAGCTACTATAAAATTTTCCCATCGTGCATATCCGAGCAGTTCCTGAAGTTCGCGGGCAAACCAAACTTCAACTTGTTCGCTATCATTTCCATTATTAATGAAATGAGCAATGGTATCAAAAAATGATTTTAATTGATTTATGCGTAAAATATCCATAGTGTTTTTTTATGCTGGTTGTTTTTCGTTTGAAATTTATTTTCGAGAGTCAATTGCAAAGATAGCTTTTTTCATTCAATTTATTAATCGTTAATCAAATGAAATGAAGTGCCTGTAAAAAAATATATTTCTATAATTTCAAATAAAAATCCTTTACCAAAGTAATAAATTCGTTGGTGTAGCAATGCCGAACGGGCGATTCGATGGTGATTTCGGACTCAAAACAAGTTGTTTCTTGCTTCGATAACTCTATTAAAAGTCGTTTAGCGTCACTATTGAATTTTGGATAAACTGTAATTTTTTTTGAGCAATTCAATCCATTGCTTTGGGCGAAACGGATACATTCATTACCTTCGCTAATGGGTAGAATTAGACACAATTTTCCATTATCTGATAGCAATTTTAAACTCGAAATTATAATTTGGTTATGAAAATCGGTGGTTGCATGTCGAGCAATGGTGCGGGCTAATTCGGGTGTTTCGAGCGAATTTTTGAAATATGGTGGATTGGATACGATTAAGTCGAACTGTTGGTTTGTTGAGTTGCTAAATTCCATTAAGTCAGACTCAATAACCTTGATTCTGTTAGCCCACTGTGAATTTTCAGCGTTTATTTTTGCCTGAATTACCGCATTTTTATCAATATCAATAGCTGTAATATTGGCTTTACTGCGCTGTGCAAGCATTAGAGCAATTAACCCTGAACCAGTCCCAATATCCAATATGTTCGATGTGTTTTCTACATCAGTCCAAGCTCCAAGCAAAACACCGTCGGTGCCCACTTTCATGGCACATTTATCGTGAAAAACGGTGAATTGTTTAAAGCTGAACGACGGCGCTCCCATAGTTTATCTTCGTCCTGTGTTGGAAGGTTGTTGAGTAGGAGAGGAGCTACGTGAGCTACTTTGCCCTGAAGATGATTTTGGTGCTGAATTTACTGCCGGAGCTGCGGAACGAACCGAAGAACTTCTGTTTTCAGTTGGATTTCGATAAGTTGAACGATTATTATCTGTTGTGTTTGGGCGAGTTGTTATGGCTTGCCGAGTAGTCCCGGGCTGTGTATAACTTTGACGTACAGCGGGTGCACTCCGTTCATATTCGTTTGTCCTTGCTGAGTTTCGGTTCGATTCTGTCTGTGGCTCAGAGCGTTGATTTGTACCTGTCGAATTATTACGATTGGTTTGATTTGAATTGTCAGTCGGTTGTCGTACAGCAGGATTTACCTGTCTACTATCGTTGGATTGAAACGAAGACCGTTCGTAACGTTTGTTCTGAAGCACAGATTGTTGCAAGTCGCTCAAAACGCGCGAAAGTTCAATTTCTTTATCTTTTATTCGTTGAATAGCATCCATGCGCGTGTTGGAAACCTTACGGGCACGGGCATATTTTAGATTTATTTCGTGTACCTGACGTGCTTGTTCGGTGGATAAATTGAGTTCTTGTTGCAGTTTTTCGGTTTGTTTAGCCGCTTCTTGTTCGGGTGTTCGTTCGGGTATAGAAGTGCTTTCCTGACCAAAATTGAGAGTTGGACACAAAAACAAAAGAAATAACACTATGATTTTCAGTAACTTCATAAAATTTCGCAGAAATAAAATCTCCATTGCTTTTAACAATCACCGTGCCATAAAATGTTAAATTTGAAACCTTTCTATAATATATTGAACTTGCATACAAATTTAAAAAATATATTATCTTTGCAATGATATAAACTAAAATATTTTAGTACTATTATTACAGACGAAATAATATAATCGATTATGAATCAAATAAATAAACGAATAGCGCAATTGCGACAAGCAATGAAAAAGGCAGGTGTAACGGCTTGCATCATTCCCGGAACTGACCCTCACGCAAGTGAATATATTGCTGATTACTGGAAAGAACGCGAATGGATTAGTGGTTTTGATGGCTCAGCAGGCACGGTGGCTATAACGCTCGAAAAAGGTGGATTGTGGACTGACTCGCGCTATTTTTTGCAAGGTAAAGAACAAATTGAAGGTAGTGGAATTGATTTGATGAAACAGGGTTTACCCGAAACACCTGATATGATTGCATGGATTTGTTCGGAACTGAAAGCCGGCGAAAGGGTAGGAGTGAATGCGCAGATGTTTTCGGTAAATAGCTATGCGGCCATGAAAAATGAGTTTACGGCCAATGGCATCCAATTGATTTCGATTGATTTAATTGCCGAAGTGTGGACAGATAAACCTGCGCTGCCTCTAAATCCTTTTTATATTTTTGATACAAAATATTCTGGACAATCGGCTGCCGAAAAACTTACTGCACTTCGAGCTGAATTAGCAAAATCGAATGCCGATTTTATGGTGCTTTCGGCATTGGACGATATTGCTTGGTTATATAATATTCGGGGTAACGATGTAGCTTACAATCCAGTTGTTATTGCGTATTCGTTGGTAAGCAACAGCAATGCAACTTTGTATATCGATACTGAAAAACTAACTCCAGAGACAAAACAATATCTTGATAGTCAAGGTGTAATCACTGCTCCTTATTTGGATATTTACACCGCATTAAATGCTATTCCACATGGAAAATCGGTATTAATAGATGGTGCAAAACTCAATCAGTCATTAAACGAAGCTATTCCACTCAATACGCTACGTTGCAACACAATGTCGCCTGTATTTAAGTTGAAAAGTATTAAAAATGAAACAGAAGTTGCTGGAATTCGTTGGGCAATGGTGAAAGATGGTGTAGCACTTACGCGCTTTTTCATGTGGCTCGAAACAAATCTGAATACGGGCAAACTGACTGAAATGTCTATTTCAGAAAAATTATACGAATTCAGGAAAAAGCAGGAGAATTTTGTAGGCGAAAGTTTTGGAACTATTGCCGGATACAAAGGTCATGGTGCCATTGTGCATTACCGTGCCACCGAAAGTTCGGATGCAACGCTGAAACCCGAAGGCATTTTATTGCTCGATTCGGGCGGACAATACCTCGACGGAACAACCGATATTACCCGAACGATTGCACTTGGTGAAGCAACCCGCCAACAAAAAAGCGATTTTACCTTGGTACTTAAAGGCCATATTGCGTTAGCAAAAGCTATCTTCCCTTCGGGAACACGCGGTTCGCAGCTCGACATTTTGGCACGTAAAGCGTTGTGGGATATGGGCTTGAATTATGGGCACGGCACAGGACATGGTGTTGGTCATTTTCTGAATGTGCACGAAGGTCCGCAAAACATACGCATGGATGAAAATCCGGCTGTGTTGCAACCTGGCATGATAATTTCGAATGAACCCGGCATGTATCGCACAGGCGATTACGGTATACGAACCGAAAATCTGATTCACGTAGTGCCGGCAGTAAATACGGAGTTTGGCAATTTCCTTGAATTTGAAACGCTTACGCTTTTTCCCATCGACCGCAACTTAATGGAAATAATGCTTATAAACGAGGAAGAGGGCGAATGGATTGACGATTATCACCGCAAAGTTTTTGAATCGTTAGCACCGCATTTAACCATCGAAGAGCAGGATTGGTTGAAAGAAAAATGCAAACCGATTTACGATTTGGTTTTTTGAAAAAACTCAAGCACAAGAAAATATAACAAAAGAGTTTCTTGAACGCAAATAACGCAAATTTTCACAAATTTAATTGATTCTCAATTACATAAATTATTGAAAAATAAATATTTATGATTTGTGTTAATTTGCGGTTATTCGCGTAATTTGCGTTCCATTTTCTTTTCGACCCATCCTTTTCTAATATACATTCTCCTTAATTTGTTGTATCTTTGCAAAAAGTTTTTTTGTCACTGAATTTATTTCAGTATCATGGGTTCACATCTACTTTATGAACTTTAAAAACTTTATGAACTTTATAAACAAAAATAATGCACAAATCAGGTTTTGTAAATATAGTTGGCAACCCAAATGTAGGTAAATCTACCTTAATGAATGCGTTGGTAGGCGAGCGAATTTCAATTATTACGTCGAAAGCGCAAACTACCCGCCACCGTATTTTGGGGATTGTAAACGGTGAGGATTTTCAAATTGTATATTCCGATACTCCGGGCGTACTGAAACCAAACTACCGCCTGCAAGAGTCTATGCTCAACTTTTCGCGTTCCGCGCTTAGCGATGCCGATGTGTTGCTCTATGTTACCGATGTGTTTGATTCGAACGAGAAAAATGCAGACTTTGTCGAAAAAGTAAGCCTGAATCCTGCACCACTTATTCTGATAATCAACAAAATAGATTTAATTGATGAAGAAAAACTGATTTTGTTAG
Source organism: uncultured Paludibacter sp. (assembly GCA_964511115.1). Classification (GTDB taxonomy): domain Bacteria; phylum Bacteroidota; class Bacteroidia; order Bacteroidales; family Paludibacteraceae; genus Paludibacter. The sequence goes on from CAZEEN010000061.1 coordinate 6,050, forward strand.
TTGAAAAGTGGAAAGAGCTTTTGCCTCGTGCTGAAATTTATCCCATCTCGGCATTGGAGAAATTCAATATTGAACCGCTTTTTAAACGCATTAAAGACTTGTTACCCGAGTCGCCGGCATTTTTCGACAAAGACCAGCTTACTGATAAGCCAGCTCGCTTTTTTGTTACCGAAATTATTCGCGAAAAAATTCTGACAAATTACGAAAAGGAAATACCGTATTCGGTAGAGGTGGAAGTTGAGCAGTTTCAGGAAGATGAGCGATTGATTCGCATCAATGCCATAATTTATGCCGAGCGCGATTCTCAAAAAGGAATTATAATCGGACATGGAGGTAAATCGCTCAAAAAAGTGGGCACTGAAGCCCGCAAAGATTTGGAAGTTTTCTTCGACAAAAAAGTTTTTCTGGAGCTTTTTGTTAAAGTTGAAAAGGACTGGCGTAACAAAGATAATAAACTCAAAAGCTTTGGTTATCAATTGGATTAAAGCATGACGGGCAGCACAAAACAACAAAGTTGGGTACACTATTTATTGCTGCTTACGGGAATTTTATGTATTTCGTGGTCTGCAATTTTAGTAAAATTAGCTGATGTAAGTGGTTTAGGTTCTGCTTTTTACCGCATGTTTTTTGGTACGCTCGGCATTATTCCCATTTGGCTCTATTTTCGCAAACCACTTACCGACCGCAAAGGAATTTGGATAGCCATTATTTGCGGTGTACTTTTCGCTTCCGATATTGCGCTTTGGAACACATCTATTCTACTTTCAAAAGCCTCCGTATCAACACTTTTAGCTAATTTAGCTCCAGTTTGGGTGGGAATAGGTTCGCTCTTATTTATGCGCGAAAAGCCCGGAAAAATATTCTGGATTGGCACCATGATTTCTACAGTTGGCGTAGGAATAATAGTTGGGATTCGCAGTGTTTCAGACCTTTCGCTCACTACCGGAAATATCCTCTCCATTATTGCCAGCGTGTTTTACGGCGCTTATTTACTTACTGTTCGCAAGGGCAGAGTAGGATTGGATACGTTCAGTTTTACTACTATTTCGATGGTAACAAGTACTGTTGTTTTAGGCATTATTTGTTTGGTAACTAATACACAATTAACAGGTTACAGCTCCAATTCGTGGATGTATCTGATTATTCTCGGACTTATTCCGCAAGTAGTTGGTTGGCTTTCTATCAATCAGGCATTGGGGCACATAAAACCTACAATTGCTTCGGTGAGTTTGCTAAGTCAGTCGGTTTTTACCGCCATCTTTGCATATCCAATAATTGGCGAAACGCTTACTGTCAGCGAATTATCGGGAGCAGTTTTGGTGCTTACCGGCATTTATTTAGTGAATAAAAAAGGATAATTCTAAAACGTACCTTTTTCTTTGTTTAAGTTTTTAATGAACAATTTGTGCCGTTTTCAGTTTATAGTTTAGAATATTGATTTTAAAACTTAGAACAAAAGTTATCATTACAACTTCTAAATAATGGATTTTCAAATACTTTTATCAAATATCACTAATCCGACTTTGCTTTTTTTTCTGTTGGGTATTTTTGCCACGATTATAAAAAGCGATTTGGAAATTCCTGAATCTTCAAGCAAATTTATATCTCTTTATCTGCTTTTTGCTATTGGATTTAAAGGAGGGCAGGAACTTTCTCACAGTGGTTTTAACTCCGAAATTGTTTATTCATTGCTGTTTGGAGTGGTGCTGGCCTCGATTATACCTCTTTATGTTTTTTTTATATTAAAACGAAAACTAACCATCAGCGATGCTGGTGCTGTGGCGGCTGCTTATGGTTCGGTAAGTGCTGTAACATTTGTAGCAGCAACTTCATTTTTAGAAGCTCAAAAAATAACGTTCGATGGACACATGGTGGCTGTGATGGCACTTATGGAGTCGCCTGCGATTATTGTTGGTGTTATTCTTATGATGAAATATGAGAAAGACACATCAAGTAAGGTAGATATTAAATCGGTGATTCAACATTCGTTTACCAATGGTAGTGTATTGATGATTTTAGGAAGTTTAGTTATCGGACTTATAGCCGATACGAAGCAAGCTGAAGGAATAAAACCTTTCACAACCGATATTTTTAAAGGCTTTTTAGCCATCTTTTTATTGGAAATGGGAATGATAACAGCCAAACGTTTCTCGGCATTCAGACAATATGGATGGTTTGCAACAATTTTTGCGCTCGTAATTCCGGCTATTAATGGAAGTTTGGTTGCATACTTAAGTCAATATGTAACGGATGATATTGGTAACCGTTTTATTTTTGCAATTCTAGCAGCAAGTGCGTCCTATATTGCAGTGCCTGCAGCAATGCGACTGGCTGCTCCAAAAGCAGATCCTGGATTGTATATTCCTATGGCTTTGGGAGTTACATTTCCATTTAATATTACGATTGGAATGCCTCTGTATTATTTAATTGTTAATGTATAAAACAATCGCTATGGAATTATTAAAAATTGTGCAATCAAACTTAGGAAAGACTTACAATGACCTGGAATATCTTTTAATTTGTTTAAAAGAGGTGATGATAGAGTCGGGTGAGGAGGAATTGGCAACGGAAATTCCTTGGATAAATGCAGGTATTAATTTTAAAGAACAAACTTTTAACGAAAAGCAGTTGCAACTATATTCAACTTGCTTTCAGTTGCTGAATATTGTTGAAGTAAATGGTGCTGTTCAAAATCGACGATATGTTGAGGAGCATAGTTCACCTGCCGAAATAAATGGTTTATGGTCGTATAATCTCGAATTGTTAAAGCAAAACGGATTTTCGGCCGAACAAATTGCCTTATTCTTGCCTCAGGTAAAGGTTGAACCGGTGCTCACGGCGCATCCTACGGAGGCGAAACGTACTATTATGCTCGAGCATCTGCGAAACCTTTATTTGCTTGTTGTGAAGCGCGAAAATAAAATGTTTACCAAAAATGAACAGGATGAAATAAGACAGGATATTAAAATTGCTATTCACCGAATTTGGCGTATATCAGATGTATATACAGAAAAACCGGATATCAGTTCTGAGCTAGACAATATTATGCATTATTTTGTAAATGTTTTTCCGGAAGTAATAAAATTACACGACAGAAGACTTCTACAGGCTTGGAAAAATGCTGGTTTTGATTCCGCACTTATACGCGAAAATGGTAATTTTCCGCAAATATCTTTCGGCAACTGGGTGGGTGGCGACCGCGATGGACATCCGTTTGTAACTGCACAAGTTACTAAAAATACCTTGCTTAAATTGCGATTAAAATCATTTCAGGTAATAAACAGGGTGTTGTTGAGCCTAGAAAAAAACTTGAGTATAAACGTTGATAGAAAAGATATTGGGGCAGAGTTTAACGAGCGATTTGATTACTTACAAAAGGAAATAGCGACACATAATGCCTCGTTTAAAAATCACTTTCCACTCGAACCATTCCGACAATTTATTGAGTTTATTTCCATCAAGCTACCAGTTTCAATACTCGATGGTCATATTCAGCATTTCGACGAAGAGTTAATTAGTTACCGCTTTTCAAACGAATTGATTGCCGACCTTACTATTCTCAAAAATGCATTGGTTGGAATTGGGGCTTCCGAAATTGCTTATGCCGATGTTTGTGGCTCAATTCGTATAGTAAAAACTTTTGGTTTCCATTTGGCCAAACCAGATATTCGTCAAAATAGTAAATACCACGATTTGGTGTTGTCGCAGCTTTTGAAGGCAGCCCATATTTACAATGTCGATTTTATAAATGCCGACCTGACAAGTCGTTTATCATTCATAAATAAAGAATTAGAAACAACACGCCCGTTTACACATCCATCCATGCCTCTTGGTGATGAAGCACGTGCCACCATTGATTGTTACAGTGTGTTGAGCGAGCATGTTCGCAAGTATGGAACCGAAGTGCTAGGTTCGCTAATTATAAGCATGACGCGCAATGTTGCTGATTTGTTAATTGTTTATTTGCTTGAGCGTGAAGTAGGTTTAATGCAAAATACATCTGATGGATTGGCTTCAATGCTACCCATTGTTCCATTGTTCGAAACTATCGATGATTTAAAGCATTCGCACGAAATTTTGGACGAGTTTTTATCGAATCCAGTTGCGAAAAATAGTTTGAAGTTACAGCAACAACGATGCAAAAGTGAGATGCCTGTGCAACAAGTAATGATTGGTTACAGCGATAGCAACAAAGATGGGGGTATATTGGCAAGTCAGTGGTATTTGTACGAAGCTCAAACAAAACTGATTGAGGTAGGTGTAAAACATGGTGTTAAAATCCGTTTTTTTCATGGGAAAGGTGGTTCAATCAGTCGTGGAGCGGGTCCAACGCATTGGTTCCTGCGGGCTTTGCCTCCACAGTCGATTAATAGCGATATCCGATTTACCGAACAGGGTGAAACAATTGAACGAAAATATGCAAACAATAACAATGCGGCATATAACCTTGAGTTGTTGACTGCGGGAACTTTGGCAAATACTTTATTACAAAAAAACAAACCACAAGAGCCATACGCATTAGCCTCGGAACTGAGTTTTTTGGCTTGCGAAAGTAAGTTGGTTTATGAGAATCTGACTAAAATGCCCGATTTTATTGCATTTTACGAAAAGGCAACCCCAATTGATGCTATCGAACAAAGTAAGATTGGAAGTCGCCCTTCGCGACGAACTGGTACACGTACGCTCAACGATTTACGCGCTATTCCGTGGGTATTTAGTTGGAGTCAGTGCCGATTTAATATTACAGGTTGGTATGGTGTGGGCACTTCATTGTGGCGAATGCAGCACAACGACCCTGATAAATTCGAACGTTTTAAAAAAGCAGTTAAAACCGATGCTTATGTGCGGTATGTACTTACAAATATTGATTCGAGTTTGGCGTCATCGGACGAAGAGATATTTAAACAATATGCACAATTGGCTTCCGAAGTACCACAGAGCAGTGTAATTCTAGAGATGTTGCTCAATGAATTTGCTTTGACGCGTCAAATGCTTAGCGAAATTATAAGTCGCCCAATTGCCGACCGCCGAAAAAATCATTATTATTCAACACTTTTACGTGCCGATGCCATGCTGCCATTGCATACGCATCAAATTGAACTTTTGGCTCAATGGCGTAATCTTTCAAAACAGAAAAAACAAGCTGAAGCCGATGTTGTGCTTTTAGAGTTGCTACGTTGCATAAATGCTATTGCGGGAGCAATAGGTTTTACGGGATAAAGGTATTAATTTGAACCAACAATTTCGTCTAAAATTCCAGCCAAAACGCCACATTGCGATTTTCGAGAATATTGTTTGTAATTTGACGATTGCGATTTAAGTTGCTTGTTTTTATACATTTCAAATAGGGTAATAATTGCAGTTTTTGTGCCTTCAATATCATCGAAATCGACGATTATGCCTGAATTTGTTTCTGTAAGAATGCGAGATATGTCACTGTCTGTTGGCCCTATTGCCAGAATTGGTCGTTCGGAGGCCATATATTCATACAGTTTTCCTGTTAAAATACCTTTTGAATTTGGAGTGTTATTGATGAGTAACAACAAAATTGGCGATACCTGCTGATAGTGAATTGCTTCGTGATGCGACATATACCCCAGATTGTCAACAAATTCGCTCAAATTATTTGATTCAATATTTTTTAAAACGACAGGTTCTACATTTCCAACAAACCTAATACGGAGTTCTGATTTCATTTCGGGTATCTCATTCACCAATTCTCCTAAGGCTTTCCATAATATTTGAGGGTTTCGGGCTGCATTTACACTTCCAATATGCACAAGTGCAAACTTACTATCTACAGGCTTTTTGGTTTTTTCAATATCATCCTCATCGTATCCATTATGTACTAAAATGGTTTTCTTATTGCCTATTTCTGATAATTCGCGACACCAAGTTGGTGTAACACTCACTACTCTCGTAGCATCTTGCAGGATTTTTCGTTCATAATGATGATGAACTCTATCCGACAATCGGGTAAGATTTAGTTCACGGTAAAAATCAATATTAGTCCAAGGGTCGCGAAAATCGGCAATCCAAGGTATTCCTGTTTTTTTATGTATTTTGTGTGCAATTAAATGCATTGAATGAGGTGGTCCAGTACTAATTATAGCATCTATAGGATTGTCCTTTAAGTACTTCAAGAGAAATTTTGAAGATGGATTTATCCAAAAGCATCGAGGATCTGGAATTAGCAAATTTCCCCGCAATGCAAGCGCAATTTTATGAATTTTGTTTTGTTTCTTATCAGCACCTGCAAACGAAAGGTTAACTTTCTGTCCCTTTTTACCAATTAGTGTTTTGTAAATTTCGTAGGGCTCCCAAATTGACTTTTTAATCACTTCTAAGTTACTCGAAACATCATTCATTAAACTTTGATCTTCGATGGCAAAGTCCGGATTTTCGGGTGTGTAAATCACAGGTTCCCAGCCATAAAGCGGCAAATATTTTGCAAATTTTAGCCAGCGTTGCACACCAGCACCGCCAGAAGGAGGCCAATAATAGGTAATTATTAGAACTTTTTTCATCGAATTCAAAATCGGAGGTGAAAATCTTTAGTTTGATACTATTCTTTCGAATACAAAGATATAATTTTCGATTGGAACTATAAAATATCTCTGTTTTTAACGCGTCAAATCCCCCACAATTTTCATTATTTACTCCTTAATGAAAGTCTTTAGTTGCTTTTTAAGAACAATAAAACCAATCACACCCGAAAGTAATGAACCGGCCAAGATGGCCATTTTTGCTTTATTTGTCAAATCGTAATCGTCGAATGCAAGTATAGTTATAAAAATGGACATGGTAAAGCCAATTCCGGCTAAAAATCCTGTTCCAATAATAATTTTCCAGTTGACATTTTCGGGCAAATACGAAAAATTGAATTTAACAGCTAAATATGAGAACAAGGTGATTCCCAGCGGCTTGCCAATTAATAAGCCAGCTATAATACCCAGACTACCCCAGCCAGCTAAGTCGTTTATCCAACCATCCGAAATTACTAATCCGGTATTGGCTAAAGCAAAGATTGGCAAAATTAGAAATGCAACCGGCTTGTGTAATAAATGTTGCAAATAAAACGATGGAGAAGTTTCTTTTGATTTGCCAAAAGGGATAGCAAAAGCGAGTAAAACGCCTGTTACAGTGGCGTGTACGCCTGAATGAAGCATTAAATACCACATTAAAATTCCACCAACAATATAAGGAGTTAAATTACATACTTTCAGCCTGTTTAGCAAAATAAGCACTGCATACACGGCAAAAGCTCCAATTAGATAGTAAGTAGAAATAGTTTTGGTATAAAAAAGAGCGATAACTATAACAGCCCCAAGGTCGTCGATAACAGCTAGTGCCGTGAGAAAAATTTTAAGCGATGCAGGCACTTTGTTTCCAAGCAACGAAAGTATGCCAATAGCAAATGCAATATCGGTAGCCATTGGTATTCCCGCCCCATCTTGGGTAGGCAAACCAAAATTCATTGAAAGATAGATGGCTGCCGGAACCAACATACCACCGAGTGCAGCAGCAATTGGAAGCGATGCTTTTTTTAGACTCGAAAGTTCACCTTCGTATATTTCGCGTTCTAATTCAAGACCAATCATTAAAAAGAAAATTGCCATTAATCCATCATTAACCCATTGGCCTATAGTATGACCACCCATATTGGTTGCCCAAAAATCTAAATATGGACCCTGAAAGGCTGAATTAGCAATAACCAAGGAAAAAGCTGTAGCAAAAAGAAGGATTATTCCCGAAGTTTTTTCGCTTTTAAAAAACTCGGTGTAAAGTTTTGTTAATATCATATATTTATTTTAATTGTACAAAATTCTGTTTTATGAACAAATACCCAAGTAACCAGTTGTTTATAGTTTTATCTAAAATACCTATAATAAGGTATTGCATTTAAAACATTAATTTGCGACCTTTGTTCTATACAAGAAGATAGAATAATTGATTTTTTATAAAAAAAAGAATATGCAACATAAATTTACCCCTCGCACGCGCATGTTCAACCTAATAAACGATGATGCCTCGCTGCTTTCGTCGGTTAGTCGATTTGGAATTTCGCTCGGACTAGGTGAGAAAACGGTGCAAGAGGCTTGTGAAGTGAATAATATTGATTGTACAACTTTTTTAGCCGTTATGAATTTTTTGGCTGAGGAGAATGTGCAACCAAACGACTTGGTCGAAATCATATCGATTGAAACCGTGATTGGTTATCTTAAAAATGCACATGCCTATTTTTTGAACTATAAATTGCCTATTTTAAGAGATAAACTAAACGATGCCGTTTCGGAAAACGAACAATTGCATTCATATAAAGTAGTGTTACTCAAATTTTTCGACGAATATGTGGACGAAGTTGCCAAACACATTGAATACGAGGATAAAACCGTATTTCCTTATGTGATGAATTTGCTTGAAGGTGAAAATTCTTCAAACTACCGAATTGCCGATTTCGAGGACCATCACACGGACGTAGATTCGAAAATTGCCGAACTTAAAAATATTTTGATAAAATATCATCCTACCGAAGAGGTAAACTATAAGCTAAACGATGTACTACTCGAATTGCTTTGGTGCGAAAAAGACCTCGCATCGCACAATATGGTTGAGGATTTCTTTTTTGTTCCGGTTGTTGAACTGATTGAAAACAAACTTCAAAAAAAAGCCAAAGGATGACCGATGTAATTATCAAAATTGCTATTGTTGATCCATCTGCTATTATTCGTAGTGGACTTTCGGTATTGCTTAAACGGCTTCAGGGCTATCATGTGCATACTTTTGAACTAAATTCGATTGAGTTCCTAACAAGCAATATTCGTACACAGAAGCCTGATTTAGTGATTATAAACCCAACTTATTGGGGTTTGGTGGATACAGATAGTTTAAAAAGCGAAAACAAAAGTAGTACGACCCGTTTTTTTGCATTAATAACAAGTGCAATCGACAATAAAGTACTAGAAGCGTATGAAGAAAAGATTCACCTTTACGACGATGCCGATAGCGTAAAAGCAAAACTCGATACTGTTTTTGACGTGCTGGAATCAGATATGGAAGAGTCGCAAGCACTTAGTCCGCGCGAAAAAGAAATAATTGTAGGCGTTGTAAAAGGATACACCAACAAAGAAATAGCAACCAATCTGTTTCTTTCGACTCATACGGTTATTACTCATCGCCGCAATATAGCCCGAAAACTCGAAATTCACAGTACGGCAGGGCTTACTATTTATGCCATTGTAAATAAGTTGGTAGAACTAAATGATATCAAACAAAGATAAATAGAGTTAAGAACCAAGACGAAAAAAAAACGCTCCGAACATTAAGTACGGAGCGTTAATTTTACTAGTTATGCTCAATTTACTTTTCGGCAAGCAACACTTCTTCGTTACCCGCAACCGTTAGGTTAAGCACCACCAAATACTTTTTGTATTGAACGTCGCTCAACAAATGTTTTATGTTGGCAAGGTTAAAGAAAAGTGCTTTTTCGGCAGCCAATTCGTCGCCTTTGTTTACAGCATCTTTTACTTTGCCTTCGGTGAGCTCAAAAACATACTTCAACTGACCATGTTGTTCTGCGTCGGCATCTAAGTAACGCACTAATGAACGCAATGTGGTTTCGTTGTTTAATTTGCTGAATACTCTATAGTCATTTAATTCCATTGCGAATGAATTTCCGTAAACAGCCAACACTAATACTACTGATAAAATAATCTTTTTCATACCTTTTTCTTTTTAATAAATTCTATTTTTTGAAAATTAAAATTGTTTCCTTTTTTTATGAAACAATCTTGTCATAAAACCTTTGTTTTATTTGACAATGCAAAATTATATGTTTTACAACATGTTTTTTGCATCATTTCAAAGCTATTTTCATCATCAGGCTGTAATTTAACATAACATTTTTGTAATAATTACAGATAAAAAACAGATACACTACAAGTTACAACTAAAAAAATAGATGTTACAAAACTGTTACAATTAACATTCAAGCGAAGAATTATTGTTGAAATATATGTTGTAAAACATATTTAATGCTAATTGCAACTAGATTTGCTTCAATTATTCAAGATGTCAAACAGTATATTTATTCCGTTTCTATAAAAAAACCATATAAAATACGATATTACTATCAACTATTTTATTACTTTTGCAACCCTATTTATAAAAAGAACAGTATGCGCAAGATTACATTGTTACAAATTTTATTTATCTTTTCTATTTCAATACTAGCTCAAATACC